>NZ_JBVHUE010000047.1:0-43606 GCF_055565515.1 Streptomyces sp. NPDC028419
CCTCGCTCCCCCACCCCCCCCCCCCCCCCCCACCCCCCCACCCCCCCCCCCCCCCCCCCCCCCCCCCCCCCCCCCCCCCCCCCCCCCCCCCCCACGCCCGTACGCGTACTGCTGGGCCCGGATCAGGCGCCCGAGGCGCTCAGGATCTCGCGCGCCAGCTTCGCCGTCTCGGTCGGCGTCTTGCCGACCTTGACGCCGGCGGCCTCGAGGGCCTCCTTCTTCGCCTGCGCGGTGCCCGAGGAGCCGGAGACGATGGCGCCGGCGTGGCCCATGGTCTTGCCCTCGGGGGCGGTGAAGCCCGCGACGTAACCGACGACCGGCTTGGTGACGTGCTTGGCGATGTAGTCCGCCGCACGCTCCTCGGCGTCGCCGCCGATCTCACCGATCATGACGATCAGGTCGGTGTCGGGGTCCGCCTCGAACGCCTCGAGGGCGTCGATGTGCGTGGTGCCGATGACCGGGTCGCCACCGATGCCGACGGCGGACGAGAAGCCGAGGTCGCGCAGCTCGTACATCATCTGGTAGGTCAGCGTGCCCGACTTGGACACGAGACCGATGCGGCCGGGCTTGGTGATGTCGCCCGGGATGATGCCGGCGTTGGACTGGCCCGGCGTGATCAGACCGGGGCAGTTCGGGCCGATGATCCGCGTCGTGTTGCCCTTGGCGGTCGCGTACGCCCAGAAGGCGGCGGAGTCGTGCACCGCGATGCCCTCGGTGATGACGACGGCCAGCGGGATCTCGGCGTCGATCGCCTCGACCACGGCGGCCTTGGCGAAGGCCGGCGGGACGAAGAGGACGGAGACGTTGGCGCCCGTCTTCTCCATCGCCTCGGCGACGGAGCCGAAGACCGGGACCTCGGTGCCGTCGAAGTCGACGGTGGTGCCGGCCTTGCGCGGGTTCACGCCGCCGACGATGTTGGTGCCGTCAGCCAGCATCAGCTTGGTGTGCTTCATGCCCGTGGCACCGGTCATGCCCTGGACGATGACCTTGCTGTCCTTGTTGAGGAAGATAGCCATGTGAGTCTGTGACCTCTGCCCTTACTTCGCAGCCGCGAGCTCGGCGGCCTTGTCGGCCGCGCCGTCCATGGTGTCCACGCGCTGGACCAGCGGGTGGTTGGCGTCCGAGAGGATCTTGCGACCCAGCTCGGCGTTGTTGCCGTCGAGGCGGACGACGAGCGGCTTGGTGACCGCCTCGCCCTTGCTCTCCAGCAGCGCCAGGGCCTGGACGATGCCGTTGGCGACCTCGTCACACGCGGTGATGCCACCGAAGACGTTGACGAACACGGACTTGACGTCCGGGTCACCGAGGATGATCTCGAGGCCGTTCGCCATCACCTCGGCGGACGCGCCGCCGCCGATGTCGAGGAAGTTGGCGGGCTTGACGCCGCCGCCATTCACCGACTTGTACGCCTCGCCGGCGTAGGCGACGACGTCGAGGGTGCTCATGACGAGACCCGCGCCGTTGCCGATGATGCCGACCTCACCGTCGAGCTTGACGTAGTTGAGGTTCTTGGCCTTGGCGGCCGCCTCGAGCGGGTTCGCGGCGGCGTGGTCCACGAACGCCTCGTGGCCCGGCTGGCGGAACTCGGCGTTCTCGTCGAGAGACACCTTTCCGTCCAGGGCCAGGATGCGGCCGTCCTTGGTCTTGACCAGCGGGTTGACCTCGACGAGGAGCGCGTCCTCGGCGACGAAGGTGTCCCACAGGGTCACCATCGCCTCGGCGACGCCCTCGGCCACGTCGGCCGGGAACTTCGCCTGGGCCACGATCTCGCGGGCCTTGACGATGTCGACACCGTCGACCGCGTTGACCGGAACCTTCGCGAGGGCCTCGGGGGTCTTCTCCGCGACCTCCTCGATGTCCATGCCGCCCTGCACCGAGGCCATGGCCAGGAAGGTGCGGTTGGTGCGGTCGAGGAGGTACGAGACGTAGTACTCCGCCTCGATCTCCGGGGACAGCTCGGCGATCATCACCTTGTGGACCGTGTGGCCCTTGATGTCCATGCCGAGGATGTCCGTCGCACGGGCGACGGCCTCGTCCGCGTTGGCGGCCAGCTTGACGCCGCCGGCCTTGCCGCGGCCTCCGACCTTCACCTGCGCCTTGACGACCGACTTGCCGCCCAGCCGCTCGGTCGCCTCGCGGGCTGCCTCAGGCGTGTCGATCACTTCACCGGCCAGCACCGGTACACCGTGCTTGGCGAAGAGGTCCCTCGCCTGGTACTCGAACAGGTCCACGCGCGTCCGTCCCTTGTCTTCAAAGATTCGCAGTGATTCGCGGTTTTCTGCTATCTGCGTGGGCGTGCCGCGGAGGGCAACGTGACGGCGCTGTCACAAGGGAGGCGCACACGGTGACCGTGGACGCGGCATGTCCGTCTCGCAGGTTATCCCCGCGGGCCGTAGGTCCCTAAATCGCAGATCACACCTGAGCGGTGATACCTGTCACAGATCACCTCACGCTTGATCTGCGAATTCGTGCGATCCGCCCCTGTGCAGCGGACGGGAGCGTGGTCCACGGGTCGGCCGATCGGCCCCTTCACTCCGGGACCGGCAGCGGCTTCTTCTCGATCGCGGCGGCCATCACCTCCGGGAAGAGGTCGGGGGTGCAGGCGAAGGCCGGGGCGCCGAGGGCCGCGAGGGCCGCCGCGTGTTCCCGGTCGTAGGCGGGGGCGCCCTCGTCCGAGAGCGCGAGCAGGGTGACGAACTGGACGCCGGCCGCCTTCATCGTCGCGACCCGGCGCAGCATCTCGTTGCGGATGCCGCCCTCGTAGAGGTCGCTGATCAGGACGACGACGGTGTCCGCGGGCCGGGTGATCTTCGACTGGCAGTAGGCGAGGGCGCGGTTGATGTCCGTGCCGCCGCCGAGCTGGGTGCCGAAGAGGACGTCGACGGGGTCGTCCAGCTGGTCGGTGAGGTCCACGACGGCGGTGTCGAAGACGACGAGGCGGGTGGCGATCGAGCGCATGGAGGCGAGGACGGCGCCGAAGACCGAGGCGTAGACGACGGAGGCGGCCATCGAACCCGACTGGTCGATGCAGAGGATCACCTCCTTCTTCACCGATTGCGCCGCCCGGCCGTAGCCGATCAGCCGTTCGGGGACGACCGTGCGGTGTTCCGCCAGGTAGTTCTTGAGGTTGGCCCGGATGGTGCGGTCCCAGTCGATGTCCCGGTGCCGGGGGCGGCTGATCCGGGCGGAGCGGTCGAGAGCCCCGCCCAGGACGGCCCGGGTCCGGCCGGAGAGCTTCTTCTCCAGCTGCTCCACCACCGCGCGGACCACCATGCGGGCGGTCTCCCGGGTGGTGTCGGGCATCGCCTTGTTGAGCGAGAGCAGGGTGCCGACCAGGTGGACGTCCGGCTCGACCGCCTCCAGCATCTCCGGTTCCAGCAGCAGGGCGGAGAGGCCGAGCCGCTCGATGGCGTCGCGCTGCATGACCTGGACGACGGAGGCGGGGAAGTACGTACGGATGTCGCCGAGCCAGCGGGCCACGGCCGGGGCGGAGCCGCCGAGGCCGGCGGAGCGCTCCCCGGTGCGGCCGGGCGCCTTGCGGCCGCCGCCCGCGGGGCCGCCGTAGAGGGCGCCGAGGGCGGCGTCCATCGCCGCGTCCCGGCCGGTCAGGGCGTGTCCCGTGCCGTCCGCCTCGCCCCCGCCGAGCACCAGCCGCCAGCGCCGCAGCCGCTCCCCCGCCGGGTCCGCCGCATCCGTCGCGTCCGTCGTGTGCATCGTGTCCGTCGTGTCCGTCGTGTTCACCGGGCCACCCCCACCAGCTCGTCGTCTTCGCCGCGGGCGCCCGCCAGCAGCATCCTGACCATGGCCACCACCGCGTCCGCCCGCTCCGCGTCCAGCTCCGGTGCGAAGCCCTCGGGCGCCGACCCGGCCGTGGCCGCGGCGCCGCCCGGCGCGGCGGGTCCGCGCCGCACCAACTCGCCCAGGGTCCGCTTCACCCCCGGCTCATAGGCGCCGAACGTCCGCCGCAGCAGCGGCAGTACGTCGACGAACGCGCGCTCCGGCACCCCGGCCAGCCAGCCGTCGATCAGGCCGAGCAGGCGTTCGTCGTGCACCAGCAGCGTGCCGCCACCGGACGCCCCGCCCGCGAAGCCCTCGATCCAGCCGGCCGCATCGGCGGGCCCGGCCGCCGGGGAGAGCGCGAGGCCCATCAGCCGCGCGGTCTCCTCGGCGGTGAGGGCGCCGTCGTCGAGCAGCAGCCGGACCGCCCGGCCGCGGATCAGCCCGGGCACCGTGTCCCGGCCCGCCAGCGTCCGCAGCACCCCGGACCAGCGCCCGCGCAGCCCGTCCGCGGCGTCCGCGGCGTCCGTGGTGTCCGTGGTGTCGTCGCGGTCGAGCATCCCGATCGCCCCGTGGACCGCGTCCACGTGGCCGCGCAGCTCGGCCGCGGCGTCGGCGTCGAGCCCGGTGGCGCAGGCGGGCGGCAGCGCGACGCAGATCCGCTCGGCGAGCCCGGCCGCGACCGTGCCCAGCGCGGCCGTGTCCGTACCGCGCACGTCGCCGTAGCGCAGCGACCGGGCGAGGGCGGGCAGCGCCCGGGCGAGCCGGGCCACGTCGGTGTCCAGCGCGGCCCGGTCGGCCAGCGCCCGCAGCACGGCCGGCAGTGCCTGCCCCAACCCGGCCAGCAGGCACTGCTCTGCCAGGGCCGTCACCTCGCCCAGCTCCGCCGCGGCCGCCGCGTCGGCCTCGGCCTTGGCGGTGGCCGCGGCGAGCACGGTGGTGCCCCAGATCCCGGCTTCGGCGACCCGTACCGACAGTTCCGGCTCCCACCGCAGCCGCCAGCTCTCGCGGAAGGTGCCGGTGCTGCTCCGGGAGGCGGTGGGCGCGCCCCACCCGATGCCCAGCAGCCGCAAGCGGTGCAGCAGCAGGCTCTTGGCGCCGTCGGTGTCCTTGCGCAGGTCCAGCTCCAGGTCGCGCTGCTGGGCCTCCGCCTTCAGGCGCAGGGAGCGCTGGAGCCGGGTCAGGTCCCGTTGCAGCGGTACGACGGGCGCCCCGTCCGGGACCTCGCCGAGCACGTCGCCCACGACCAGCCGGTCCTCGATGAGCCCCAGGGGCACGGTGGAGCCCTCGCACATCACCGCGGTGGCCGCTTCGAGGGTTTCGCCGAGCCCGGCCAGCGGGCGGCCGCGCAGCGCGGCCAGGGTCTCCGCGAGCCGGACCGCCTCGATCACGTGCGCCGAGGAGACCTGCCGGTCCGCTTCGCGGAGCAGCCCGGCGACCTTCGTCAGCCAGCGCTCCACGGGCCGGTCGCGGGCCGCGAAGAGGTGCGCGTACCAGCCGGGGGAGGTGATGCCCGCTCCGTAGCCGCCGGCCCGGGCCAGCCTGCGGTGGGTCCAGGGCACCCAGGTGGTCTCCACCTTGACCTTGGGCAGGCCGGTGAGCAGCGCCTTGTCGGCGGCCGCCGTGGTCTTCGCGCGCAGCGCGGGCACGTGCCAGGCCCCGCACACCACCGCGTAGTCGTCGCCGAACTCGCGGCGGGCGGCCCGCATCCGCTGGCGCATGTACGCCTCGCGGACCGCGTCACGGGGGTGGCCGCCGTCGCCGTACTCCTCGCGCAGGGCGGCCATGGCCTCGCCGAGAGCCTGGAAGGCGGCCAGCGGCTCGGCCCCGCCGCCGCTCCCCCGGTGTTCGACGACGTCCTCCCACCACTGCTCCGGGTCCTCGTAGCCGGCGGCCCCGGCGAGCGCCGCGAGCGGGTCGAGCCGGATGCCGGGGACCGGCGCCCCCTCGGTCCCCGGCCCGGACTCCGGCTCCGCATCGGCCCCCGGCACGACCGCGAGGGAGTGGGCGGCCGGCAGGTCGATGAAGCGGACCGGGATCCCGCGGGTCTGCGCCCAGCGGATGGCGACCCACTCCGGGGAGAAGCCGGCCAGCGGCCAGAAGGCGGCCCGGCCCGGGTCGTCGGCGGCGTGGGCCAGCAGAGCCACGGGCGGCCGCATCCCCGGGTCGGCGGCCAGCGGCAGCAGCGCGTCCCCCTCCGGCGGGCCCTCGATCAGCACGGCCCGCGGCGCCGCCGCGTCGAGGGCGGCGCGCACCGCCCGGGCGGAGCCGGGCCCGTGGTGCCGCACGCCCAGCAGGAGCGGGCCCACGGCGTGCGGGCTCACGCCGTCACCTCCCGGCAGGCGCGGTAGAAGTCCTTCCAGCCCTCGCGCTCGCGGACCACGGCCTCCAAGTACTCCTGCCAGACCACCCGGTCGGCGGCCGGGTCGCGGACGACCGCGCCGAGGATGCCGGCGGCCACGTCCGAGGGGCGCAGTACGCCGTCGCCGAAGTGGGCCGCCAGGGCGAGTCCGTTGGTGACGACGGATATCGCCTCGGCGGTCGACAGGGTCCCGCTCGGCGACTTCACCTTGGTGCGGCCGTCGTCGGTGATGCCGCCCCGCAGCTCGCGGAAGACGGTGACGACGCGGCGGATCTCGTCCAGGCCCTCGGGGGCGGGCGGCAGGTCCAGGGCGCGGCCCATCTGGTCGACCCGGCGGGCGACGATGTCGACCTCGGCGTCGGCGGTCGCGGGCAGGGGCAGGACGACGGTGTTGAAGCGGCGGCGCAGCGCGCTGGAGAGCTCGTTGACCCCGCGGTCGCGGTCGTTGGCGGTGGCGATGAGGTTGAAGCCGCGGACGGCCTGCGCCTCCTGGCCCAGTTCGGGGATGGGCAGGGTCTTCTCGGACAGCACGGTGATCAGGGAGTCCTGGACGTCCGCCGGGATCCGGGTCAGCTCCTCGACGCGCGCCGTCATGCCCTCGGTCATGGCCCGCATGATCGGGCTGGGGACGAGCGCCTCGCGGCTCGGGCCGTGGGCGAGCAGCCGCGCGTAGTTCCAGCCGTAGCGCATCGCCTCCTCCGGGGTGCCCGCGGTGCCCTGGACGAGCATCGTGGAGTCCCCGCTGACCGCGGCGGCCAGGTGTTCCGACACCCAGGTCTTGGCGGTGCCGGGGACGCCGAGCAGGAGCAGGGCGCGGTCGGTGGCCAGGGTGGTGACGGCGACCTCGACGATGCGGCGCGGGCCGACGTACTTGGGCGTGATCACGGTGCCGTCGGCGAGTTCGCCGCCGAGCAGGTACGTCGCGACGGCCCAGGGCGAGAGCTTCCAGCGGACCGGGCGGGGCCGGTCGTCGGCGGCCGCGAGGGCTTTCAGTTCGTGGGCGAAGGCGTCTTCGGCATGCGGGCGCAGCACCTCGGCGCCGGCGCCGTTCTCGGGCATGGTCATGGTCCCCCTCCAATGCTCGGCAGCCGCTCCCGACTGCTGTGACCACGGTGCACCACGCCACTGACAACACCCCTTGTCCAGCACGTCGTTGCAGGTCAGGGCGATTGTCAGTGGGGGTGCCTACGGTGGAACACATGACTGAGCAGGGGGTCCGCTGGACAGCGGAACAGGTACTGGCTCTGGCTCCTGACGTGGCGTCACGCAAGGCGGGGGCCAAGCTGGGCGGGGCGGGTCCGTGGTCACAGACCGGAGGTTCCGCTTCCGGTGCGGTGTGGGGGTGGTGCAAGGGCAGCGGCAGTACGCCGTACCGGACGGTCGTGGACCTGACGGGCCCGGCGTACACGTGCTCCTGCCCGAGTAGGAAGTTCCCGTGCAAGCACGCGTTGGGGCTGCTGTTGCTCTGGGCGGCGGAGGGCTTCGGCGAAGCGGTGGAGGCTCCGGAGTGGGCCTCGACCTGGCTGACCGAGCGGGCGGCGCGGGCCGCCCGGTCCGCCGCCCCGGGGGCCGCCGCGGCGGTCGCCGACCCGGAGGCGGCCCGCCGGCGCGGCGAGCGCAGAGCGGCCCGGATCGGCGCGGGCGTGAGCGAATTGGAGCAACGGCTGGCCGATCTGCTGCGCGGCGGTCTGGCCGGTCAGGAGCACGCCGGATATTCCCTGTGGGAGGAGACGGCGGCCCGTATGGTCGATGCACAGGCACCCGGACTGGCCTCCCGCGTAAGGGAGTTGGGAACCATACCGACCTCCGGTCCGGGTTGGCCCGGCCGGATGCTGGAGGAGTGCGCGCTCCTCCATCTGCTGGACCGGGCCTGGCTCGGGGTGGGGGAACTTCCCGGGCCGCTGGCCGCCACGGTCCGGGCCAGAGTGGGCATCACGAGCACCGCGGAGGGGGACGCGGTGCGCGACCGCTGGCTGGTGCTGTCCCAGTACGACACCGTCTCGCCGGACGGCCGGCTCACCACGCGCCGGATCTGGCTGCGCGGGGCGGAGAGCGGACGGGCGGCGCTGGTCCTGGACTTCGGTCCGCCCGGGCGGCCGCCGGGGCTGGCACTGCCGGTCGGCCTGGCACTGGATGCGGAAGCCCGCTTCCGGCCCGGGTCGGCGGGGCTGCGGGCGGATCTCGGGGAGCGGTTCGCCGCGCCCGTGCCGTGGCCGCTGGCCCCGGCGGGGATCTCTACGGGGGCCGCGCTCGACGCCTATGGAAGGGCGCTGCGCGAGGACCCGTGGCTGGACGCCTGGCCGGTGGTGCTCGGCCCGGTGGTTCCGGTCCCCGGAGAGCGCGGCTGGCAGCTGGCGGACGCCCGGGGAACGTCCGCCCTGCCCGTGCCGGCGGCCGCGGGACGGTCCCGTTCGGGGCTGTGGCAGCTGGCGGCGCTGTCCGGGGGCGACCCGGTGACGGTGTTCGGCGAGTGCGGACACCGCGGGTTCACTCCACTGACCGCCTGGGCCGCGGGCTCCGACGAGCCCGTCGCCCTGGGCTGAACGACGGCGCGGCGCGAGCCGCGCGCAGTACCGGTGGCGCGGGGGCGCCAGCGGGCAACGAGCAAGCCGGGGGGCTTCTGTGAACGACAACCACGCCAGCTAGCGGGCCGAAAAGGCCGGCGGACGGCACGACACGTACGACACATACGACACGACACGACCACACACGGGGAGGACTGCTCCGGTCCCGCGGAGGGGGCGGGACCGGAGCGCACCACCCACCAGCAAGGCCGAGGCCGAGGCCGAGGCCGAGGCCGAGGGCAAGCACAAGCACGAGGGAGGGGCACGTGAACGGGAACGGGCACGGGGACGAGCACGGGGCCGGGCAGGCGCCCGGGGGCGAGGCGTGGGAGGAGCTGGTCAGCGCCGCACTGCTCGGCACCGAGCGGCGGCGCGGCAGCGGGGCGACCGGTTCGCCGCAGGCCCTGCTGGACGCGGCGGCCGTCGCGGCGGTGCGCCGCCGGGCCGGGCTGCGTCCGGCCGAGGCGGGCCCGCGGCCCGAGC
Source organism: Streptomyces sp. NPDC028419 (assembly GCF_055565515.1). Classification (NCBI taxonomy): domain Bacteria; kingdom Bacillati; phylum Actinomycetota; class Actinomycetes; order Kitasatosporales; family Streptomycetaceae; genus Streptomyces; species Streptomyces sp. NPDC028419. Next base: position 9,187 of record NZ_JBVHUE010000047.1, read on the forward strand.
CCGCGGCGCCGGATCCGCGCCCCGCGCCGCCCGATGCCGCGCGGCGGCGGCTCGCGCAGCTGCTGGCGGGCCGCACGGGCGGGGGCGGCGGGAGGCGCGGATCGGCGCCGGACCTGACCGAGCTGCTGCCGCAGTGGCTGGCCGCCGCCGTGCGGCACGGCTACCGGGCGCCCGCCGCCCAGGTGCCCGCGCTACTGGACGCGGCGAAGGCCCGTACGGATCTGCGCCCGCAGGCCCTGGCGCTCGCCGGGGGGCGGGGGCGGTGGCTGGCCCGGCTCAACCCGGAGTGGCGGTTCGCGCTGCGCAGCGGGGCCGGGGGCGGCGAACTGCCCGCCCCCGACGATCCGGTGGCCGTGGCACGGCTGTGGCAGGAGGGGCTGTTCGCGGAGCGGGTGGCGCTGCTGGGGGCGGTCCGGGCCCATGAGCCGGCGGCCGCGCCGCTGCTCCTGGCGACCACGTGGTCCACCGAGCGGGCCGAGGACCGACTGATGTTCCTCGATTCGCTGCGCTCGGGGCTGTCGGAGGCCGACGAGCCCTTCCTGGAGCGGGCGCTGGGCGACCGCAGCCGCAATGTCCGGGCGACGGCGGCCGAGCTGCTCTCCGCGCTCGTGGGGTCCGCACTGGCGGGCCGGATGGCCGAGCGGGCCCTGGCCTGCGTGGGGCCGGAGGGCGTGGTCCCGCCGGCCGCCTGCGATGCCGGGATGCAGCGGGACGGCGTGGTCGAGCGCCCGCCGGCCGGTCGCGGGGAGCGGGCCTGGTGGCTGGGGCAGCTGGTGGAGGCGGCTCCGCTGTCGTGCTGGCGGGAGCGCTTCGCCGGCCTGGACCCGGCCGGGATCCTGGCGCTGCCGGTGGCCGAGGGCTGGGCCGAGGAACTGCACGCGGCCTGGTGCCGGGCGGCGGTCCGCCAGCGTGACCCGCTCTGGTCGAAGGCCCTGCTCGGCTCGGCGTCCGCGCCGCCCGCGGCGGGCCCGGCCACCGCCTCGCTCGCCGAGCGGGCGAAGCTCCTGGAGACCCTGCCCGAGGAGGAACGGGCGGCGTGGGTCGCCGAGTTCGTCCGGGCGCACGGGCTGTCGGAGGCGTTCCAGCTGCTCGGGGTGTGCGTGGTGCCGTGGGCCGCCGAGCTGGGCGACGCCGTGGTGGACGCGCTGGACTCGGCCCGCTTGGCGGGGAGTTACCCCTGGAGCTTCAGCGGGGTGATGGGGCTCGCGGAGCGCTGCCTGGACCCGGCGGCGGCCGACCGGCTGGAGTCCCTGCTCTCGGTGGCGCTGGCCGCGGAATCGGCCGGGGCGTCCGGGGCGGACGCCCCCGGCGGCTCGGCGGCCGCGGAGGTCACGCCGGGCGCCGAGGCGTACTGGGCCGAGGCGTTCCAGCGGCTGGTGTCCACCCTGCGCCTGCGCGCGGCGATGCTGGCGGAGCTAGCCCCCGCCCGGGCGGCCTGACCCGCGGCGCTGCGGGGGGCCGGGGCGGGGACGCGGTGGTCCGGTGGCTCAGGCCGACTGGCGGACGTGCGCGCGGACCCAGTCGACGATGGCGGTGGTCGTGGCGCCCGGGGTGAAGATCTCGGCCACGCCCTTCTCCTTGAGCGGACCGATGTCGTCCTCCGGGATGATCCCGCCGCCGAAGACCTTGATGTCCTCCGCCTCGCGCTCGCGCAGGAGTTCCAGGACCCGCGCGAAGAGCGTGTTGTGGGCGCCGGAGAGGATCGAGAGGCCGATCGCGTCGGCGTCCTCCTGGATGGCGGTGTCCACGATCTGTTCGGGGGTCTGGTGGAGGCCGGTGTAGATGACCTCCATGCCCGCGTCCCGCAGCGCACGCGCGATCACCTTGGCACCGCGGTCGTGGCCGTCAAGACCCGGCTTCGCCACCACCACACGGATCGGACCGGTCACACCCATCGCACTGCCTCCCGAGTGAACGAACGTTAAGTACAGCATCGCGCACACCTCCGTTTCGCGGTGAACCGGGAGGGGGAAATCACACGTGGGACAGCATTGATTTCACTCGGGACGTCCGGCCCAGGGCAGCTGCGCCCGGAGTGCCGACGGCCACACCCGGAAGCCGCCAGGGGGAGGCCGTCGATGGGGCTGCCATTCGTCTTCACGTCCGTACCCGCGTCCGGCGCCGCACTGCGCGCCGCCGCGCTCGAAGTCGTCGTCCTCGCCGGACACCTGCTGCTCTACCCGACCGGGATCCTCCCGGAACGGCCGGAGCGGGCATGCCGCGCGCCCGGGGTCGCGACCCCGGGGGCTCGGCCGCCGGCGCTGCTGCTGCACGGCTTCACCGACAACCGCTCCGTCTTCGTGCTGCTGCGCCGTGCCCTCGCCCAGGGCGGCCGCCGCCGGGTGGAGACGTACAACTACTCGCCCCTCACCTTCGATCTGCGCGCGGCCGCCCGCCGGCTCGCCGAGCACGTCGAGGAGGTGTGCCGGCGGACCGGGGCCCCGCGCGTGGACCTGGTGGGGCACAGCCTCGGCGGGCTCATCGCCCGGTACTACGTCCAGCGCCTCGGCGGGGACGCGCGGGTGCGCACCCTCGTCACTCTCGGTACTCCCCACGCGGGCACCCGGGTGGCTCCGTTCGCGGGCGCGCACCCGGTGATCCGGCAGATCCGCCCGGGCTCCTCGGTGATGGCCGAACTGGCCGCGCCCGCGCCCGGATGCCGGACCCGGTTCGTCGCCTTCTGGAGCGAGTTCGACCAGTTGATGGTTCCGGTGGAGACGGCCCGGCTCGACCATCCCGACCTGCGGGTGGAGAACGTGCAGGTCACCGGCATCGGACACCTCGCGCTCCCGAAGCATCCGGCCGTCATCGCGGCCGTCCACCGGGCCCTCGACGGTCCGTCGCTCGTCGCCCCGGCCGCCCCGGGAACCGCCTCCGTCGCCTGAACGGCGAACACCCCACAGTCGAACGGATTTCGAACCCAGGGCCAAGGCTCCGTCTCCGCACGACCGAAAGACGGCCGAATGCCCGGTTCCGGAAACTCGAGAACCCCTAGAAGATTGTCGTTGCCAGTAACCGACGGGTACAGTCACGCCACTGCTCTCCTCCGGGGTCCCCGACCCCCCGGCCACCCAGGCTCCCCACCGCCGAGGCGAAAGAGAAGTTGGTGAACGACAGCACCACGTCGGGCCAGTATCCGGACAACGGATACGACGGCCTCTCCACCACCACCTTCGCCAGCGAGGTGCCGTACCCGTCCTTCGACACGCAGGGCCAGGGGTACGACTACGCGGCCTACGCCGCTCCCTACGACACCGGCGCCTACGACACCACGGCGTGGAACGCCCCCGTCCAGGACGGCTACCTCTCCAGCATCCCCACCCAGAGCGCCGCCGACGACGTCAGCGGCCAGTGGGACGCCAGTGCCTGGAACACGGAGTACCAGCCGACCTCCTTCGGCTACGACGGCGGCGCCGCCCCCGTCGGCGCGAGCACCGGTGACGCCTCGGGCCACTGGGCGATGCCCGGTTACGGCACGGCCGGCGCCGAGACCGGCGCCTACGACGCCACCGCCTGGAACACCGTGGCCCCGGAGGAACTGCCGCAGCAGCTCCAGCCCGAGGCGGCCTACGCGTACTCCTACGCCTACGAGGCCACCACGCTCACCCCGGCCTACGACTCCGGCGCCTACGCGGCCCCGGCCTACGAGGGCGACTACGCCGCGCACCACGACGCGCACCACGACGGCGGATACGAGGCCGGCTACGAGGCCGCGCCGGAGTCCGGCCCGGCCACCGCGGTCTTCGACGCCGTGCCCGCCGAGGACACCGCGGCGGAGCGGGACGACGTTCCGGCCACGGCCGCCCACGCCGACCTCCCCACCCAGACCATGGCCACGACGACGCCCGTGCCGCGCTCCGCGCGCCGGGCCCCCGCCAAGGCGAACGGCGGCCGCCGGTCCCCGGCGAAGCGGTCCGCGCTGCTGACCGTCGCCGTTCCGTCGGTGTGCGTCATAGGGGTCGCGGGCGTGGCCGCCGCCGCGGTCGGCGGGTTGCCCTCCGGTGACAAGCCGTCCGGCGACACGACCACGATGGCCGCGCCCGACCCGGCGTCCGTCAAGCCGGTCGCCGCGAACAGCAAGCTCGACACCCAGCTCACCGCACTCAGCGCCGACGCGGGCGACTTCGCGGACCGGGCCAGCCGTACTCAGGAGCGCATCGACCTGAAGGAACGGCAGGACCTGGAGAAGAAGAAGCGCGCGGAGGAGGCGGCGGCCAAGGAAGCGGCCCGCCCCAAGTTCTCCCTCCCGGTCGACCAGCACGGCCTCAGCGCGGGCTTCGGACAGGCCGGCGGCATGTGGATGTCCGTGCACACCGGCATCGACTTCCCGGTCTCCTACGGCACGCCGGTCATGGCCGCCACCGACGGCACCGTGCGCACCCAGTGGAACAGCGCCTACGGCAACATGGCCATCGTGGTCTCGCCCGACGGCACCGAGACCTGGTACTGCCACCTCAGCAGCACCAAGATCCGGTCCGGCAAGGTGAAGGCCGGTGACGTCATCGCGTACTCGGGCAACTCCGGCAACTCCACCGGCCCGCACCTGCACTTCGAGGTACGGCCGGACAGCGGCTCCCCGATCGACCCGCAGGCGTGGCTCCGCAGCCACGGCCTCGACCCCAACTAGACGGCACGAAGAAGGGGGCGGGGCCCGGGGACTTCACCCCGGGCCCCGCCCCCTTCTCCATGCGGCCGGCGGCCGGCGGCCGACGGCCGACGGCCTACAGCTTCTGGACGGGCGCGTACCGCAGCAGCAGCCGCTTCGGCTTCTCGTCCCCGAAGTCGATGGTGGCCTGCGCGTCGGCGCCGGTCCCCTTGACCTCCATCACCGTGCCCAGCCCGAACTGGTCGTGCGTGACCCGGTCCCCCACCAGCAGGGTGATGACCGGCTTGTCCGAGGTCCGGCGCGTCGCGAAGCCCGAGGGGCCCGACTTGGACCGCGAGGACGACAGGAACGACTCGGGCGAGGTGCCGAAGGAGGCCCCGCCCGCGCCGCCCGAGCGGGAGCCGGTGGAACTGCGCATCGGGCCCGCGGGCTTCTGCGCCCCCGTCCGCTTCCACTGGAGGTACTGGTCCGGGATCTCCTCCAGGAACCGCGAGGGCGGGTTGTAGGAGGGCGTGCCCCAGGCGCTGCGCATCGAGGAGCGGGTCAGGTACAGCCGCTCGCGCGCCCGGGTGATCCCGACGTAGGCGAGGCGCCGCTCCTCCTCCAGCTCCTTGGTCTGGCCGAGCGCCCGCATGTGCGGGAAGACCCCGTCCTCCATGCCGGTCACGAAGACCACCGGGAACTCCAGGCCCTTGGCGGTGTGCAGGGTCATCAGGGTGATGACGCCCGTGCCCTCGGTGTCCTCGTCGGGGATCTGGTCGGAGTCGGCCACCAGCGCGACCTGCTCCAGGAACTCCGCGAGCGTGCCCGGTCCCGGGGCCGCTGGTGGGGCCGCGTCCGGATCGGCGTCCGCGCCCGCGTCGGCCGCCGCCTGCTCCGCCTGCGCGTCGGCCTCGGGCGCCGCCGGCGCCGCGTCCGCGGCGGCCGCCCGCGCCTGCTCGAACTCCAGCGCCACGGCCGCGAGTTCCTGGAGGTTCTCGATCCGCGTCTCGTCCTGCGGGTCGGTCGAGGCCTGGAGCTCGGCGAGGTAGCCCGTGCGCTCCAGGACCGCTTCCAGCACCACGGCCGGACCCGCGCCCGAGTCGACGATCGTGCGCAGTTCCTCCATCAGCACGTTGAACCGCTTCACCGCGTTGGTCGAGCGCGCGGCCATGCCGTACGCCTCGTCCACCCGCTTGAGCGCCTGCGGGAAGGTGATCCTCTCGCGCAGCGACAGCGCGTCGATCATCGCCTCGGCGCGGTCGCCGATGCCGCGCTTGGGCACGTTCAGGATCCGGCGCAGCGGCACCGCGTCCTCGGGGTTCGAGAGCACCCGCAGGTAGGCCAGGACGTCCCGGACCTCCTTGCGCTCGTAGAACCGGACGCCGCCGACGACCTTGTAGGGCAGGCCGACCCGGATGAAGATCTCCTCGAACACGCGGGACTGGGCGTTGGTGCGGTAGAAGACGGCGACGTCGCCCGCCTTCGCGTCGCCCGCGTCCGTCAGCCGGTCGATCTCGTCGGCGACGAACTGCGCCTCGTCGTGCTCGGTGTCCGCGACGTAGCCGGTGATCCCGGCGCCCGAACCGGCCTGCGTCCACAGGTTCTTGGGGCGGCGGTTCTCGTTGCGCTCGATGACCGCGTTGGCGGCGGACAGGATCGTCTGGGTGGAGCGGTAGTTCTGCTCCAGCAGGATCGTCGTCGCGTTCGGGTAGTCCTCCTCGAACTGGAGGATGTTGCGGATGGTCGCGCCGCGGAAGGCGTAGATCGACTGGTCCGCGTCACCCACGACGCACAGCTCGGCGGGCGCGAGGTCCGGGTACCCGGTGCCGACCAGCTCGCGCACGAGCGTGTACTGCGCGTGGTTGGTGTCCTGGTACTCGTCGACCAGGACGTGGCGGAAGCGGCGCCGGTAGTGCTCGGCGACGTCCGGGAACGCCTGGAGCAGGTGCACCGTGGTCATGATGATGTCGTCGAAGTCGAGGGCGTTGGCCTCGCGCAGCCGCGCCTGGTACATCGCGTACGCCTGGGCGACGGTCTTCTCGAAGCCGTCCACCGCCTGCGCGGCGAAGGCGTCGGCGTCGATCAGCTCGTTCTTGAGGTTGGAGACCTTCGCGCTGAAGGACTTCGGCGGGAAGCGCTTGGGGTCCAGGTCGAGGTCCCGGCAGACGAGCGCCATCAGGCGCTTCGAGTCCGCCGCGTCGTAGATCGAGAAGGACGAGGTGAAGCCGAGGAGCTTGGACTCGCGGCGCAGGATGCGCACGCACGCGCTGTGGAAGGTCATCACCCACATCGCGTTCGCGCGCGGGCCGACCAGCTCCCCGACGCGCTCCTTCATCTCGCCGGCGGCCTTGTTGGTGAAGGTGATCGCCAGGATCTGGCCGGGGTGCACCCCGCGGGCGCCCAGCAGGTGGCCGATGCGGTGGGTCAGCACCCGGGTCTTGCCGGAACCGGCGCCCGCCACGATCAGCAGTGGCGAGTCCGCGTGCACGACGGCGGCGCGCTGCTCGTCATTGAGGCCGACGAGCAGCGCCTCCGGGTCGATGACCGGCCGGGGGGACCCGCCCCGGTAGTACGCGTCCCCGCTCGGGGGCGCGTCGAAGCGACCCCCGAAGAGGTCGTCGGCGCCCGGCTCGGGGGCGTGGTCCTCGGGCGGCGGCGGAGGCTCCTCGTGGGAGGGGGTGAGGTCCGCCAGGAAACTGTCGTCAAAGAGGCTGCTCATCGCCTTCCGAGTCTAGGGCCCGGGACCGACAGCCGGTCCCGGCCCCGGAAATTCGGTCCCGCATATGCTCCCGGACCCTTCCCAGCCCCGCGCGGCGGCGCTAGCGTCCAGCGCCAACCGGAAGGAGGTGCCGGCCCGTGTCCCACCCCGCTCCCTCCCCCCACCGCAAGCCGCGCACCCGATCTCACCCGAGCATCCCGGCGGCCGCGGGCCGACTGGGCGTCGTCACCACCGCCGCCGTCGCCGCGCTGGGGCTGCTCCCCCAGCAGCCGGTCCTCGCCGCCCCGGCCGTCCCGGCCCCGCGGCCCTCCGTGGAGGAGGTGCGCTCCCGGGTGGACGCGCTCCAGCGGCAGGCCGAGGTCGCCACCCAGGAGTACGACGCGGCCGCCGAGCGGGTGGCCGTGCAGCGGGCGAAGCTGGTCGCGCTGATGGACCAGGTCGCCCGCACCACGCAGCGGCTGAACGAGACCCGGCGCCTCCTGGGCAGCCTCGCGGCGGCCCAGTACCGGGGCGCCGATCCCTTGGGCGGCGCCGCCACCCTGCTGCTCGGCTCCGATCCGCAGGGCTTCTTCGCCCAGGAGCACCTGATGTCCCGGCTCGGTGACCGCGGCGAGCGCCTCCTGGCGGACGCGCGGCAGCAGCGGCTGGACTCCTCGAAGAGAAGGGCGGAAGCGGCCGGGGCGCTGAGCGAAGTGGAGTCCTCGCAGGCGGAGCTGCGGCGGCGCAAGCAGGCGGTGCAGGACCGGCTGGCCGAGGCGAACGCCCTGCTCACGGGGTTGACCCGGGCCGAGCGGAGCCGGCTCGCGGAGCTGGCGGCGGGCGCCGGGGCCGAGGCCCCGGGCGGCCCGCTGCCCGCGGACGCACCGGCCTCGGCGCACGGCACGCGGGCGGTCGCCTTCGCCCGGGCCCAGCTGGGCAAGCCGTACGTGTGGGGGGCCACCGGACCCGGCTCCTACGACTGCTCGGGGCTGACCCAGGCCGCCTGGCGCGCGGCGGGCATCGACCTGCCGCGCACCACGTGGGACCAGGTCAAGGCGGGCCCGCGGATCGCGACGGCCGATCTGCGCCCCGGTGACCTGGTCTTCTTCTACGACGACATCAGCCACGTCGGGCTGTACATAGGCGGCGGCCGGATGATCCACGCCCCGCGCCCCGGGGCGTACGTCCGCGAGGACTCGATCCACTACCAGCCGATGTACGGGAGCGTCCGGCCCGGCTAGGTCCTGTCGTCAAAGTGCCGTCGTCGCCCGAAGGGCGGCCCCGCGGCGTCTGGTGCGTGCTCTCGCCGTGCCGGGCGGAGGCCCGCGTACTGGACGTACTTGGCTTTCGCCCGGTGCGGCGAGAGTGCGTGCCAGGCGTCGCGAGGCAGACGGCACTTTGACGACAGGACCTAGGTCCCGTCGTGCGGACAGGAGGCGGATCCGAACGGTCGTCGGACGACAAACAGAATCAGTGTGGATCAGCTCCGGGCAGTTCGGATCATCTCGACATCTTCCCGTTACCTCCAGGTTTAGCGTCCTCCCCCAAGACCCGCACGACGGATCAGCAGGGAAGGACGTGAGGCCCCCGTGGCCAGTCATCGAAAGCCCAGGCAGCGCCCGCTCCTCTCCGGCGGCACCCTCCGCACCGCCGCCACCCTCGCCCTGGCGGGCGCTGCCACCGCCACCGCCTACGAAGGCACCTCGCAGGCCGACCCCCAGCCCACCCCGGAGCAGGTCAAGGCCCAGGTGGACCGGCTCTACGAGGAGGCCGAGGCGGCGACGGAGCAGTACAACGGGGCGAAGGAGAAGGCGGAGGCCGCGCAGAAGTCGCTGACCGAGCTGCGCGACGAGACGGCCCGCAAGACCGACCGGCTGAACACGGCGCGCAACGCCCTCGGGTCGCTCGCCGCCTCGCAGTACCGCAGCGGGAGCCTGGGCACCGCCGTCCAGCTCGCGCTCGCCGACGACCCGCAGGACTACCTCGACCGGGCCGCCTTCATCACGCGGGCGGGCGACCGCACCGCCTCGGAGGTGGCCTCCGTACGCCGCCAGCTCGACGAGGTCGGGCGGCTGCGCGACAAGGCGGCGGGCCGGCTCTCGGAGCTGCGCGCCCGCGAGGCCGAACTCTCCGACCGCAAGTCCGTCATCGAGGGCAAGCTCGACGCCGCGAAGCAGCTGCTGGCCAAGCTCACGGCCGAGGAGCGCGCGCGGTACGAGGCCCAGGGCGGCGCGGGACCCGCCGCCGCGACCGGCTCCGCCACCGCCCTCGCGGCCGCGCCGGCCGGGGACGGTTCGCGCGCGGCCAGGGCGGTGGCCTTCGCCTACGGGGCGCTCGGCAAGCCGTACGTCTGGGGGGCCACCGGGCCCGGCTCCTTCGACTGCTCGGGGCTGACCCAGGCGGCCTGGAAGGCGGCCGGGGTCTCCCTGCCCCGCACCACCTACACCCAGATCAATGCCGGCCACCGGGTCTCCCGCGACCAGCTCGCCCCGGGTGACCTGGTGTTCTTCTACTCCGGGATCAGTCACGTCGGCCTGTACATCGGCAACGGCCAGATGATCCACGCCCCGCACCCCGGCGCCCCGGTCCGGATCGCCCCGATCGCCTCGATGCCCTGGGCCGGGGCCTCCCGCCCGGTGTGAGCGGCGGGCCCGACCGTCAGACCAGGCGGCGCGCCGTCGCCCAGCGGGTCAGCTCGTGCCGGTTGGAGAGCTGGAGCTTCCTGAGCACCGCCGAGACGTGCGACTCGACCGTCTTGACCGAGATGAAGAGCTGCTTGGCGATCTCCTTGTAGGCGTAGCCGCGCGCGATGAGCCGCAGCACCTCGCGCTCGCGCTGGGTCAGCCGGTCCAGGTCCTCGTCGACCGGCGGCGCGTCCGTCGAGGCGAAGGCGTCGAGGACGAAGCCCGCCAGCCGGGGCGAGAAGACCGCGTCGCCGTCCTGCACCCGGAAGACCGAGTCGACCAGGTCGGTGCCGGTGATGGTCTTGGTGACGTAGCCGCGCGCGCCGCCGCGGATGACGCCGATGACGTCCTCGGCGGCGTCCGAGACGGACAGCGCGAGGAAGCGCACCGGGTTCTCGGCGGCCGTCATCAGCGGGGCGCAGCGCCGCAGCACCTCGACGCCGCCGCCGCCGGGGAGGTGGACGTCGAGGAGCACCACCTCGGGTCGGGTGGCGGTGATGACGGTGACGGCCTGGTCGACGTCGGCGGCCTCGCCGATGACCTCGACGCCGGTGCGCTCGGTCTCGCCGATCTCGGCCTGCACTCCGGTGCGGAACATCCGGTGGTCGTCGACGAGGACCACCTTGACCCTCCTGGTCTCGCCTCCGGTGGTCGCGTTGTCCTCGGTCATGCCGGCATCGCCGCCCTCTCCATCTCCAGTTCGACTTCCGTGCCGCCGTCGGGCGCGGACCGCAGCCGCGCGGTCCCGCCGTTGCGCTGCATCCGGCCGATGATCGATTCTCGTACGCCCATGCGGTCGTCGGGTACCGCGTCGATGTCGAAGCCGGGGCCCCGGTCCCGTACGGACACGAACACCGTCCGTCCCTCGACCTCGGCGTAGACCTGGACGGGCCCGCCCTCGCCACCGTACTTGGCGGCGTTGACCATCGCCTCGCGCGCGGCCTGGACCTGCGCGACCAGCTTCTCGTCGAGCGGGCAGTCGCCGACGACGACGACCTCGATGGGAACGCCGTGGTGGTCCTCGACGTCCGCGGCGGTCTTCTTGACGGCCTCGGCGAGGGTGTCGGGCTCCTCGGCCTCGTCCTTGCCGGTGCCCTCGGGCTTGTAGAGCCAGTTCCGCAGCTCCCGCTCCTGGGCGCGGGCCAGGCGCCGGACCTCGCCGACGTCCTCGGCGTTGCGCTGGATCAGGGTGAGGGTGTGCAGCACCGAGTCGTGGACGTGGGCGGCGACCTCGGCCCGCTCCTGGGCGCGGATGCGCATGAGGCGCTCCTCGGAGAGGTCCTGGGTCATCCGGATCAGCCAGGGTCCGGCCAGCAGGGCGACCCCGACCAGGACGGCGAGGGTCGCGGTGAGGACGTTGCCCAGCTGGGCGGCGGAGCCCCGGACGACGATGAAGACGGTGAGGCCGACGCCGACCAGGACGACCCCGGCGAGCGCGCGGGCGATCTGCAGGAGCTGGCCGTGCCGGCCGTCCGCGGAGTTCCAGTGGGCGCGGCGGGCGTTGTCGGCCTGGCGCCACACCAGCACCACGCCGGCGCCGACCAGCAGGGTCGGCCAGATGTAGCGGTCGGCCTTCTGGTCGCCGGCCTGGAGCTTCGAGATGAAGATGCCCGCGCCGACGAAGAGCGCGATCAGCGCGGTGATCTGCCCCCGGTCGGGCTTGCGCAGCCGCCGGCTGCCGTCGGCCAGGGTCTCGAAGAAGGACCGGTGCCCGGTACGGCCGCCGACGCCGAGCGGTACGAACACCCAGAAGGCGGCGTAGAGCAGCACGCCGAGGCCGTCACCGAAGAGGAAGGTGCCGAGGAAGGCGAGCCGGACCCAGAGCACGGGCAGCCCGAGGTGCCCGGCCAGCCCGCGGGCGACGCCGCCGAGCATCCGTCCGTCGGCGCTGCGGTAGAGCTTGCGCGGCGGGGTGTCGGCGGTCTCGGCGGCGGCGTGGGCGTGCGGTGTGCGGGGGGCGGCTGGTGCGGGCATGTCACCGATGGTCACACGCGCGGGGGGTCCGGGACATCAGGGCAGCCCCCCAGTTCCGTCGGGGGGATATCAGGGTCGCGCCAGGGTCGGACCCGGTGCCGCTCGGCCGGACCGCCCGGCACCATGGACCCATGACCGAAGTGCACGACTCCCCTCCGCCCACGGCGACGGATCCCGTCGAGCGTCCGCCGCTGCGCCGCAGCAGGCGCGACAAGGTCCTCGCGGGCGTGTGCGGGGGCCTCGGCCGGCACTTCGCCCTCGACCCGGTGGTCTTCCGGGTGGTGTTGGGCGTCCTCGCCGTCACCGGCGGCGTCGGCCTGATCTTCTACGGCTTCGCCTGGCTGCTGCTGCCCCAGGAGGGCGAGGAGGACAGCGAGGCGAAGAAGCTGCTGACCGGACGGGTCGAGGGCGCGACGCTGGCGGCGGTGTTCGCCGCGCTGGTGGGCTGCGCGCTGTTCCTGACCATGGCGGACAACGGCGCGATGGCGGTGTTCTCGGTCCTGGTCGTGCTCGCGCTGGCCGGGGCCGCCTACTGGTCCCAGCGCCGCCGCCACCTCCAGGCGCCGGAGGCGGACGCGCCCGATCCGCAGGGCGCCGCGGCGGCGCGCGCCGCGCAGCGTCCGGCGCACCGACCGGTCCCGCCCGAGACCCAGGCCCCGCCCGCACCCGGCGGGCCGTCCTGGTGGCGCGACCCCCTGGTCAAGGACGGTACGACCGGACCGGTCGGGTCCAGCGGCTACCTGTGGGGGCCCGCCGACGCGGTCGCCCCGGCGGACGGCCCGATCCCGTCGCGCGGGGCGGTCGGAGCCCCGGCGCCGCGCGATGCCGCCCCGCGCGTCCCGCGCGGCGGCATCGGCGGCCGGGTCTTCGTCCTGGCGCTGCTGGCCGCGATCGCGGGGACCGCGAGCGAATGGCGCACCGGGCCGCTGGGGCACGCCCTGGAGATCGGCTTCGCGTGCGCGCTGGCCGTCTTCGGCCTGGGCCTCGCGGTCAGTTCGATCCGGGGCCGGACCGGTTTCGGCACGGTGCTGCTGGGTCTGATCACCGCGGTGCTGCTGGCCGGGGCCACCGTGCTGCCGCAGGAGATCGGCACCGACTGGCGCCGGGTCGAATGGCGGCCGGCGGCGGTGGCGGACGTACGGCCCGCCTACGCGGCGGGCACCGGGTTGGCCACGCTGGACCTGAGCCGGCTGGACGTGCCGAAGGGGACCACGCTGCGCGTCGGCGTCTCGCTCGACGCGGGTCGGCTGAAGGTGATCCTGCCGCGCGAGGTCACCGCGAAGACCGACGTCCGCCTCTCCTGGGGCGAGGTGCGCCTGCCCGGGGACACGCGCGACTACCTGCGCATCCAGCGCCCCGCGGTGCGGACGGCGACCGCAGCGCCCGCTCCCGGCACCGAGGCCGGCGGGACGATCGAGCTGCACCTGGAGACGGGTGTCGGACAGGTGGAGGTGGCCCGTGCCGCGTCATGAGTTCCAACCGGGACGGCTGCTGGCGGGCCTGGTCCTGCTGGCCGGAGGCGTGCTGTACCTGCTCGACGCCGCGGGCGAGCGGGACGTCCCCTGGTACCTGATCCTCCCGCTGGCCTTCGGCGGGCTGACCCTGGCGGCGCTGGTGGGCGTGACGACCTACGCGGTGCGGCGCGACCGCAGGGACCGGATCCGGGAGTCCAGCGAGAGGTAGGGCGCCCCGGCCAGGACCAGCGGCAGCCAGGCCATCAGGTACACGAGGTCGTTGCCGTAGTAGTACGGGGTCGCCGTCCAGGAGACCGTCAGCCACAGGCTGAGCGAGATCAGGGCGCCCCCGGCTGCCGCGAGCCGGGTCAGCAGCCCGGCCAGCACCGCGAGACCGACCAGCAGCTCGCCGACGGCCAGCAGCACCGCGAAGCCGACGGGCGCCTTGAGGGCCAGGTCCACCAGGGCGGGGACCGCGGAGGTGTCGCGCACCCCGCGCATCAGGTCGCCGATGGAGCCGTCGCCCGAGGCCGAGAGGAACGCGGAGTCGGTCAGCTTGTCCAGACCGGCGTAGACGAAGGTGACGCCGAGGAAGATCCGCAGGGGCAGCAGCGCGTGGCGCACGCCGGCGGCGCGCAGCTGGGACAGGCGGTCGGCGACCTCATCAGTTCGGCTCACGCCTCATTGTGTACCGCGTGCGCGCCGGGCGTACCCCGGCGGGAGACCACCTTCGCCCGATCCACCCAGCGCCTCACTCGGCCACGTCGATGCTGCACCGGTTGGATTCCACCCCGGCCGCCGTGACCACCTGGACGTCGACCCGCCCCGGTTCCACCTCCGCCGGGACCGGCACGGTCAGCACCGTGTCGGACGGGGTGGTGAACCCGCCCGTGACGGGGACCAGCGGCACGTGCACGTGCACCGTCCCGATCCGCACCACCAGCCGCGCCAGCATCTCGGGCGTCTGCGCGCCGGGCGGTACGAAGCCCACGCCCCGGATCTCGATGTCGTCCCCCGGCCGCACGGAGGCGTCGATGTCCCCCGGCTCCCGGGTCCGCACCACCGACAGCACCAGGGGGCGGCTGCCCTCCGCGTACTTGGCCGCCAGGTACACCGCCGCCGACAGCGCGACCAGCAGCGCCAGCGCCCACGGCAGGCGCGGGAGCCGGTCGGGGAAGCGGGCCAGCGTCACCGCCGCGAAGGCCAGCACCACCGTGGACACCAGCGCGTACTGGGCGTCGGGGAAGCTGCCGCGCCCCGCGTCGTCGGTCAGCAGGTCCGCCCCGCGCGGCCGGTCCGCGGGCAGCTTCTGCAGCCGCTGGCCCATGATCCGTACGGCGACCACGCGCCGGACCAGTACGGCCACCCCCGCGGTCAGCGCCACGACCGCCAGCAGCGGCAGCGCGCGCCACAGCCCGAGCCCGGAGTGGAGCGCGACCCGCTCCGACCCGGGCGCCCCGGCGGCCAGCCGCAGCGCGGGCAGCAGCGCCGCGAAGGCGGTGAGCACGAGCCAGGCGCACGCCACCGTCTTGGAGGTGGACAGCCGGTTGTCCTCGCCGACCATCGGGGCCAGCAGCCCGCCCCGCACGGTCTGGGCGCGGGCGGCCACGGTCAACAGCCCCGCGAGCACCAGCGCGGCCAGCAGCCCGGCGGTGCGCGCCGCGCTCCACCCGTTGCCGACGGCGGCGGCGACCTGGACGAGCAGCAGCACCCCGGCGGCGATCCACACGCCGAGGACCGCGCGGCGCGAGAGCAGGTAGAGCCAGGAGTGCCCGGCCTCCCGGCCGCGGGCGGCCACCGTCCGGGCGGACAGGGTCAGTTCGTCGGACACCCACTGGCGGGAGGCCCCGGCCGAGCGGGCGACGGCGGCGGGCAGGCCCTGCCCGGCGGCGAGCCCGTCACGCTGCTCCAGGAAGGCTTCGACCGCGCGGCGGTGGCCTTCCCGGGCGCCGTGTGGGCAGTCGTCACACGTACAGCCGCCGCCGTGGGTACTTCTGTGCATCTCTTGGACAGCCACGTGCGTGCCGCCTCTCTGACTACTTTCGCGCAACTACCGGGGAATGCCAGCGAATTGTGCACCACTGCGGCAGTGCTCCGGATTGCGCACGATGTCAGAGCAGGTGATTAACCGTTCATGATGTTGACGCCACCCCCGCGGAGCGGGGCGTCACGCCTCCTCCCGCTCCTCCCGCTCCACCTGCTCCCACAGCGGCTGGCAGTTCACCCACGCCGCCAGGTCGGTGCCGAACCGCTGCCGGGTCAGGGTCGCGCCGTGGTGGTCGATGAGCACCGGCTTCCCGGCCGCCCGCGCGATCAGTTGCACCTGCGCGGCCCGCTCGGCCGCGACGAACCACCACAGCGCCGCGTCCACCGAGTCCCCGACGGTCAGGACCCCGAGGTTGCGCAGCACCAGCGCCTTGTACGGGCCCAGCGCGCGCCCGATCCGCCCGGGGTCCGCCCCGGCGCCCGCGTACTCGTCCAGGAGCGCGTGGTCCTCGTAGAAGGCGCAGGCCTCGTGGGTAATCGGGGCCAGCAGCTCGCCCAGCGCCGCGAGCGCCCTGCCGTACGGGGCCTGCGCGCGGACCACGGACACCACCTCGGGCCGGGCCCGGTGCACGGCGGCGTGCACGGCGAAGGCCAGTTGGTTGACCCGGCGCTCCCCCCGGACCACCCGGCCCTCCCCGTCGACGAGCAGCAGGTCCTCGGGGCCGAGGCCGGCGAAGGCCCGACCGAAGGGGTTCACCCAGTAGCAGTCGTCGTGCTCCGGGTCGCGGGCGGTGACGTGCCCGCCGACCCCGTCCTCGTACCCGAGCCGCCCGAGCAGCCGCAGCGCGCCCGCCAGCCGCCGCTTGCGGTGCGCGCGGCTCTCCTCGGCGGTGGCGAAGACCGGCGGCAGCTCGAAGCCCAGCCGCTCCACGGGCACGGGTGCGGGTGCGGGCGTCCGTACGTGCCCCTCGGCCATGGCCCCTCCTTCACGATCGCGTCCTTCGAGGTCGCGGCGCAAGGTACCGGTGGCCGCGCGAAGTGGCCAGAGAGAAGGGGCCGGGGAAACGGCGGAGCCGCCGTCCCGGGAGGGGACGGCGGCTCCGGTCGTGCGAAGGGGGAGTCCTACTCCCACTCGATGGTGCCCGGGGGCTTGCTCGTGCAGTCCAGGACCACGCGGTTCACGTCCGGCACCTCATTGGTGATGCGGGTCGAGATCTTGGCGAGCACCTCGTAGGGCATGCGCGTCCAGTCCGCGGTCATCGCGTCCTCGGAGGAGACGGGGCGCAGCACGATCGGGTGGCCGTAGGTGCGGCCGTCGCCCTGGACGCCGACGCTGCGGACGTCCGCGAGCAGGACGACCGGGCACTGCCAGATCTCCCGGTCCAGACCGGCGGCGGTCAGCTCGTGGCGGGCGATGGCGTCGGCCTCGCGGAGCAGGTCCAGGCGCTCCTTGGTGACCTCGCCGACGATGCGGATGCCGAGGCCGGGGCCCGGGAAGGGCTGGCGCTGGACGATCTCGTCCGGCAGGCCGAGCTCCTGGCCGACCATCCGGACCTCGTCCTTGAACAGCTGGCGCAGCGGCTCGACGAGCTCGAACTCGATGTCGTCGGGGAGCCCGCCCACGTTGTGGTGGGACTTGATGTTGGCGGTGCCGGTGCCGCCGCCGGACTCGACGACGTCCGGGTACAGGGTGCCCTGCACGAGGAAGGCGACCGCGGGGCCGTCCTCCTGGAGGATCTCCAGCTGGGCCTGCTCGAAGACGCGGATGAACTCGCGGCCGATGATCTTCCGCTTGGTCTCCGGGTCCGAGACGCCGGCCAGCGCGGTCAGGAAGCGCTCCTGCGCGTCGACGACCTTCAGCTGCACGCCGGTGGCGGCGACGAAGTCCTTCTCGACCTGCTCGGTCTCGCCCTTGCGCATCAGACCGTGGTCGACGTACACGCAGGTGAGCTGCGAGCCGATGGCCTTCTGGACGAGGGCCGCGGCGACCGCGGAGTCCACGCCGCCGGAGAGGCCGCAGATGGCGCGCTTGTCGCCGACCTGCGCGCGGATGAGCGCGATCTGCTCTTCGACGATGTTGCCGGTGGTCCAGGTGGGGGCCAGGCCCGCGCCGCGGTAGAGGAAGTGCTCCAGGATCTGCTGGCCGTGCGTGGAGTGCATGACCTCGGGGTGGTACTGGACCCCGTACAGCCGCTGCGCGTCGTTCTCGAAGGCGGCGACCGGGACGACCTCGGTGGAGGCGGTGACGGTGAAGCCCTCGGGAGCGGCGGAGCAGGCGTCGCCGTGCGACATCCACACCGACTGCTCGACCGGGGTGCCCTCGAAGAGCGTGGAGCCGGACTTGGAGACGGCCAGCGCGGTGCGGCCGTACTCGCGGGCGCCGCTGTTGTCGACGGTGCCGCCGAGGGTGGTCGCCATCAGCTGGAAGCCGTAGCACATGCCGAAGACCGGGATCCCGGCCTCGAAGAGGGCGCGGGCGTCGTCCAGGCGCGGCGCGCCTTCCTCGTACACGGAGGACGGGCCGCCGGAGAGGATGATCGCCTTGGGGTTCTTGGCCAGCATCTCCCCCACGGGCATCGTGCTGGGCACGATCTCGCTGTAGACCCGGGCCTCACGGACGCGGCGGGCGATGAGCTGGGCGTACTGGGCGCCGAAGTCGACGACGAGAACCGTGTCCGGGGCGCTGTCGTGGGCGGCGGAGGGTGCTTCTGGCACGGGGCGGCCTTCCGGCGGGAGAGGGTGGCTGTTTTGTCGATTCTACCGGTGGCGCGGGCCCCCGCTTTGTCGCACCATCCGAGGCGCACGTCACCGCCCGAGCGCCCGCCGCGCCTCCCCGATCACCCGCTGCGCGTCGCCGCCGTAGACGGCGGACTCCCGCAACGTCTCCCAGACCCGGAGGTGGGTGGCGACGCTGTCGGAGTCGTCCAGCCACAGCTCCGCGTGCCAGGTCTCCACGATCACCTGGCGGTCGTCGTAGATCCAGAACCCGGTGGCGGGCGGGATCTTCAACGCCGCGTCGAAGGGGACGATCCCCAGCTCGACGGTGTCGAGCCCGATGACTCCCAACAGCCGGTCGAGCTGCGCGGCGAGCACGGCGGGCGGGCAGATCCGGGCGTGCAGGACGCCCTCCCACAACAGGATGTGGTACTTCCGCGTCGAGTCGTAGAGGCCCTCCTGTCGCTTCATCCGGGAGCGGACGGCGTCCTCGATGCCCCGGGGGGCCCTGTGAAGTTCGGCGAAGCGGCTGAGGATCGCGCGCGCGTAGTCGGGGGTCTGGAGCACGCCGACGACCCAGGATGATTCCCAGGCGCGCAGAATCCGGGAACGGGCCTGGGCCTCATTGTGCGTGTCCTGCACAGCCTTGTGACCAGCCGCGAGTTGGCGACGCCACGACCGGATGTGGGATTCCAGCCCGCGCAGTCGCGCCAGCAGCTCATCCAGGGATTCAGGCTGTTCGACGCCCTGCGCCCATGACTCCAGGTCTTCCGCCGTGGCTGTCTGCCGACCGTTCTCCAGCTTGCTGACCTTGGATTGCGTCCACCCCAGCCGGGCCGCCAGAGCCGTGCCAGTGAGCCGACCTCCGGGGCATGCTTCGCGGAGCTCTCGAAGCCTCACCCCGAGAGCTGCCCGAGCCTGCTGGAAATCCGTACTCACTGGCGCGCTCTCACTGCTGCGGCTACTCCCCCAGGCCCGAGACGAACGTCTTGTACGGGACCGCGTAGTGCCAGGCCGCGTCGCGCACCTGGCAGTAACGGTTGACCTCGGCAGGCTCGGTGATCAACTCCGCGCCGAGCAGGTTGTCATCGTCGTCGAAGTTCAACAGGGCGACCAGCCGCGAGTCGAAGATCCAGAAGTCCTCGACAGGCAGCCTCAGGCGGTCGGCGTCCGCGCGCCACAGGTTACGGATGTCCTCGCCGAGCGAGGCGTTCCGCTCCGCGTACGCCAAGAGGTAACGCTGCCCGTCGGTCGGCGGGTTGTCTACGATCCGCACCCGGCCGACCGTGGCTCCGCCCCCCGTCTTCCCGAGGATGGTCGTGGACCACTCCGTTTCCACATCCCACGTCGGGTCCTCGCCCCTCAGGAACTGGGCGTAGGTGCTGGTGGCCTCGTCGGACGCGAAGCGTCGGCGGGTTTCCAGCCGCCAGGCGGTGTGCTCGAAGTTCTCGAAGAGCTTCCCGAACGCTTCCAGATCGATGATGCGCGGCACGCGGGTGACCTCCTTGGGTCCGAAGTCGACCAGCAGCTCTCGCGGGACGACGATCGACACCTCGCCCGGCGACAGGTGCTGGAGTTGGGCAAGGTCTTCAGGCTCCGTGAGCGGCGGCCCGTGGACGATGATCTCTCCGCTGTCCAGATCTTCGTGCACGGACGGGCACCCGCCCTCGCCGCTTCCAGTTCCGTTGAATCGCAGTCGACGCGCCATCAAATGCTGCCTTCCTCGTAGGCCGGTCAGCTCAGGATTGCGGCATCCACCGCTTCTCAGCTACAGCGTGACGGCCATCGCACGAGAATGCCAGGGCATAGCGTTCCACCTCACGGGAATAGTCGAGAATAGTCCCTCGCGCGCGCAACAGGCCGCCCCTAGCGTCCAGTTCATGGCCACGCAGACCACCATGAGTCCGCCCGTCCACCTCTCCCTCCCCGCCGCGGCCCCCAGACCGGCCCCCGGGTGCGACGTGTGCGCGGCGCTGGCCCGGCAGCGGGCCGCGGCGTACCGGCGGGGGGACCGGTCGGCGGTGTCGGACTGCAACGTGGAGATCGCCGCCCACCGCGGGCGGGACCGGTGCTGAGGCCCCGCGCGACGTTCCGGTTCGTCGCCCACACCATCCGGCACGCACCGGAGGGCGGGGTCACCTACGAGGTGTTCTGCGCGGCATTCGGCTGCGCCGCCGAGTCCGGGCCACAGGACGCGCAGGAGGCCGGGCAGGACTGGGCGCTGCGGCACACCGGGCGGACGGGCCACGATCTGTTCCGGCGCGTCTTCACCGACCACGCACGGGTCAGCCGCGCGGACGCGGCGTCTCAGCATCCGAATGCGCTTGGCGGATAGGGGGACGGATGGTAATAATCGCTCCCATGCGCAAGCAGCTGAGCTTCCTGTTTACCTATGGCACCGGCCGGTCCGGTCGCCATGGGTCATCGTGATGCTCGCTTGAGCCGCTGACTTCCCAGAGCGCCCCGGTCCGACAGGACCGGGGCGCTCTGGCGTTCCTCCGGTCCCGCGGATCCCCCACCCCACCGGAGGAAAACATGTCCGTCACCACCGTCACCACCACCCCCGCCCAGCTGATCGCCGATTCCCGTGAGCGGATCGACGCCCTCGACGACCGGATCATCGGGCTGATCCAGGAGCGGATGGCCGTCTCGGCCGTCATCCAGGACGCGCGGATCGCCGCGGGCGGGCGCCGAGTGCACCTGTCACGGGAGAACGAGGTGCTCTCGCACTGGAGCAGTGCTCTCGGCAAGTCGGGCACCGCGCTGGCCCTGACCCTGCTGGAGCTGTCCCGCGGCCGGGTGTGACGCGCCTGTTCGTCACTCGTCCGGGCCGTGACCGGCCCCCGCCCCGCCGCGTTGAGTGGATTGTCCGTGCCAGCCAGGCGCGGGCCCGCAAGAACCACGCGTGGCTCCGCTGGAGCGATGGAGACGCCCGCCCCGTGGAGCGCGCGTCGTGGGACCTCGCTCCTTCGTATGACCGGACGGCAGGGGACAGCAGCCCGGTCACAGAAAAGAACGGCCGGCCCAGGGGACGCCCCGGGCCGGCCGTTCTTCGGTTCCCCCTCGACCTACGCCGCTACGCGCGCCCGCCGCGGCGGCGGAACGCCACGAACAGCGCGCCACCGGCCGCCAGCAGCATGGCCGCGCCCAGCGCGAGCGGCGCGGCGGAGCTACCGGTGGAGGCCAGCGGCCCGTTCCCGCCCTGGGCGCCCGCGGCGCCGCCGGTCGAGACGTTGCTCGACGGGCCGGCCGAGACCGAGGTGGACGGGCTCGGCGAGGCGGACGGGCTCGGGCTGCCGCTCGGCGAACCCGAGGGGGCCGGGCTGGCCCCGCCCTTGGCGTCCAGGACGATCTCGGCCGTGTTGTTGCCCGCCTTCGGGTCGAAGCGGTGCGGGGTGACCCCCTGCGGTCCGGCCTCGCCGACGGAGACGGAACCCTTGCCCGCGGCCCCCTCGACGACCTTGTCCACGCGCAGCTCGAAGGCGTAGCCCTCCTTGCCGTTCTCCAGCACGGTCGCCGCGCTCTCGCAGAAGTAGCGGGGCGCGCCGAGCTGCTGCTGCGCCGTGCGCTCGCTGCCGTCGGCGTTCACGGCGCGGCAGGCTTCCGGCTTCTTGGTGACGGAGGTACCGGCCGGGACGCGGACGTCGGTGCGGGCCACGGCGACCGGCGCCTGGCCGACGCGCGCGCGGCTGATCCAGGCCGGGCCCTGGTTGCGGAAGCCGAATTCGGCCGTGACCGTCTGGCCGGCCTTGGCCGGGACGGTGGCGCCGGCGGCGACGAAGTCCGCGGTGTTGGCGGTCCGGAAGGCGAACTCGCGCCGGTTGTCGCCCGGTTCGAGGTCGGTGGCGGACTTGCTCGTCACGGCCCCGTGCTTCTTGACGGCCAGGGTCTTGCCCGTGCCCTTGCCGGCCGGGACCGCGAGGGCGGAGGCCGCGTCCGGGCGACTGCCCGTCTCGTAGATGCCGTAGCCGAGCTGGTCCTCGTACGCCCGCTCGGTGGCCTTGAGGGTCAGCGGGTCGGCCAGCTCCCAGGCTTCGCCGGGGGCGAAGTCGCCCTCGAAGGAGCAGAGGGTGACGGCCGTCCGGCCGCCGCCGCGGGTGACGCAGTTGTCGTAGCTCTCCACGAACTCCATGCCGCGGGTGGCGGCGAGTTCGAGGACCACGCCGTGGGCGGCGCGGTTGCCGGTGTTGGCGAAGGCGAGCGCCACGGGCTGCTTCTGCCCGGGCACCAGGTCGGCCTTGAGCGGGAGCTTCTCCATCACCAGGTCGGGGCCGCCGACGCTCACCTTGGTGGTGACGGGTCGGAGGGTGGCGCCCGGGAGGGTCGCGGTCACCGCGAGGTCGGCGGCGGCGCCGTCCACGCTGCCCTTGGCCGCGCCGATCAGCAGGTCGATCCCGGGGCGCGCGCCCGCGGTACCGGGGTCCTTGCACACGAGGGTGGTGGCGGCGCGCACGCACTCGGGGTGGGCGACGGCCGGGTTCTCCCGGACGTCGGCGATCCCGGCGAGCTTGCCGAGGTCGACGGTGAAGGTGACCTCGCCCCGGGGGAGCTGGGCGACGTCCCCCGCCGCCGGTTCGGGCAGGGTGAAGACGAGGCGGGATTCCTTCGCCACTCCCGTCGGGGTCCCCGGGTGGAGCCGGAGGCCGACGGCGGACGGACCGATGAGCGGAAAGACGGGGTCCGCGGCGGCGGCCGGGGTGGTCAGCCCCAGGGCCACCGAACCGGCCGCGGCCAGCAGGGAGATGCTCTTTCTCATGACCATCGAGACTGCCGAACGTCTGTGGCAGTTGCCTGGTTCCCCCTGTGACAGGCATCACTCGCAACCATCCGGAGCCGTCGCGTGTCACTTGTGTACGGGGTCTGCCCTCGGAGGGGGAGAGCAGACCCCGTTGTCATGCCCGCAGACTCAGTCGTTCCGCTTCTTCGGCGGGACCGGTGGAACGGCCAGGAACGGCAGGCGGAGGGCCCCGAAAGCCTCCTTGGGGACCGCCGGACGGGCCGGTTCCACGGCCGTCAGGCGCTCGTAGGCCGCGCCCTGGTCGGGGCGGGGGTCGCGCTCGCCCTTGTTGGGCCAGTACGACATGGCCCGCTCGGCCTGGGCGGTGATCGTCAGCGACGGGTTCACGCCGAGGTTCGCGGAGACCGCCGAGCCGTCCACCACCGAGATGCCGGGGTGCCCGTGGAGCCGGTGGTACGGGTCCACCACGCCCTCCTCGGGAGAGGCCCCGATGGGACAACCGCCCAGGAAGTGCGCGGTCAGCGGGGTCCCCATCAGCTCGCCGATGTTGCTGCCGGGGAAGCCGTTGATCTCCTCGGCGAGCAGGGTCGCGGCCTGCGTGGCCTCCGCGATCTGGACCGGGTTGGGCGCGCCGTGGCCCTGCCGGGCGGTCAGCAGGCCCTTGCCGATGCCGCCGGGCTTGCGGTACGTCGTCAGCGAGTTGTCCAGCGACTGCATCACCAGGCCGATGATGGTCCGCTCGGACCAGCGGCGGTTGGAGAGCGAACGGGCCAGCTGCAGCGGGTGCTTGGCGGTGCGGGCGAACCAGGCGCGCACCCGGTGCGGGGCGTAGGGCACTTGCAGGATGGTCATGAACCCCATTGCGTTGGAGCCCTTGCCGTAGCGCACCGGTTCGATGTGGGTGTCGGCGTTGGGGTGCACCGAGGAGGTGATGGCCACGCCCCGGGTGAAGTCGGCGCGCGCGTCCTTGCCGTGCCGCTTGCGGTAGCGGCGGTCGTCGGTCTGCGCGCCGACCAGGCCCTCGGAGTTGGTCCGGGTCAGGTCGCCGAGCCGGTCGGAGAGCCGGGGCAGCTCGCCGCGGTCCTTCATGGTGTGCAGCAGCGTCTGGGTGCCGTAGGTGCCCGCCGCGATGACGACGTACCGGGCGCGCAGGACCTTCGCCCGGCCGCCCTTGCGGCGGGCGTCGGTGGGGACCGTACGGACGCGGTGGCCGCCGTCCGGGTGTTCGGCGACGGCGGTGACGGTGGTCATCGGATGAATGACGGCGCCCGCGCGCTCGGCGAGGTGCAGGTAGTTCTCGTTGAGGGTGTTCTTGGCCCCGTGGCGGCAGCCGGTCATGCACTCGCCGCACTCCGTGCAGGCCTTGCGGGAGGGGCCCGCGCCGCCGAAGTAGGGGTCGGCGACCTCCTCGCCGGGGCGGACCCCCGGCTGGCCGTCGGCGTCCGCGCCGTCGCCGAAGTAGACGCCGACGGGGGCCATGTGGAAGGAGTCCGCGACGCCCATCCGGGCCGCGGCGGCCTTCAGGTGCACGTCGGAGGGGGTCATCGTCGGGTTGAGCCGGACCCCCAACATCCGCTTGGCCTGGTCGTAGTAGGGCGCCAACTCGTCGTGCCAGTCGGTGATGGCCGCCCACTGCCGGTCCTCGAAGAAGGCCGTGGGCGGGACGTAGAGCGTGTTGGCGTAGTTGAGCGAGCCGCCGCCCACGCCGGCGCCGGCGAGCACCATCACATTGCCGAGCAGGTGGATGCGCTGGATCCCGTACAGCCCGAGGGCCGGGGCCCACAGGTAGTTGCGCAGGTCCCAGCTGTTCTTGGGCAGGGCCTCCCGGGTGAAGCGGCGCCCGGCCTCCAGGACGCCGACCCGGTAGCCCTTCTCCGTGAGCCGCAGCGCGGAGACCGCGCCGCCGAAACCCGAACCGATGACGATCACGTCGTAGTCGTACGCGTCGTCCTGCCCGTCGTACACGTCGTTGTCCTGCACGTCGTTGTCCTGCGGCACAGCCGTGCTCCTAGCGCAGTCGGAGAGCCTTCATGACCTTGAGGCTGCGGGTCATGAACGCCGCGTACGTCTCGTCGTCCATGCCCAGCGAGGGCGCCATGGGGAGCAGTCGCTGGTGCGCGACGGTCTGGGCCTCGGTGTACTTGAGGATGCCCTCGGAGCCGTGCCGGCGGCCGAGGCCCGAGTCCTTCATGCCGCCCATGGGGGCCTGCGCGCTGCCGTAGGCGGGCGCGTAGCCCTCGTTGATGTTGACGGTGCCGGTGCGCAGGCGGGCGGCGACCGACAGGCCGCGGCGGGCGTCCTTGGTCCACACGCTGGCGTTGAGCCCGTAGGCGGTGGCGTTCGCCTGCTCGACGGCCGTGTCCTCGTCGCCGAAGCGGTAGATCGAGACGACCGGGCCGAAGGTCTCCTCGGCGCACACCGCCATCGGCGCCTCGACGCCGTCGAGGATGGTGGGCTCGTAGAAGAGCGGGCCGATGTCGGGGCGGGCGGTACCGCCCGCGACCAGGGTCGCGCCCTTGGCGACGGCCTCGTCGACGTGCCGCTGTACGGTCTCCAGCTGGCGCTCGCCCACCAGCGAGCCCATGTCGGCGCCGTAGGCGAGGGAGCTGCCGAGCCGCATGGCCTTGGTGCGGGCGGCGAACCGCTCGACGAAGGCGTCGGCGATCGACTCGTGGACGTAGAGCCGCTCGATGGAGATGCACAGCTGGCCCGCGGAGGAGAAGCAGGCGCGCACGGCGCCCGCGGCGGCCTTCTCCACGTCGGCGTCGTGCAGCACCAGCATGGCGTTCTTGCCGCCGAGTTCGAGGGAGACCCCGACCAGGCGGGCGGCGGCCCCCTGGGCGACCTCACGGCCGGTGCGGGTGGAGCCGGTGAAGGAGACGTAGTCGGCGTGGCGGACCACCTCGGGGCCGACGACCGGGCCCTCGCCGAGCACGACCTGGAAGACGGCCGCGGGCAGCCCCGCCTCGATGAGCAGGTCGCGCGCCCACAGGGCGGTCAGCGCGGTCTCGGTGTCCGGCTTCATCACGACGGCGTTGCCGGCGACGAAGGCGGGCAGCGCGTCGCCGACGGAGAGTTCGAGCGGGTAGTTCCAGGGGGCGATCTGGCCCACGACCCCGCGCGGCTGACGCAGCTCGACGACCTTGGTCAGGACCGGCACGGCACCGGTGTGGCTCTTGGGCCGCAGGTAGGAGGGGGCCTGGCGGCCGTAGTGGCGGGCCGCGATGGCGACGGCCTGCACCTCCTCGGCCGCGTGCAGGCGCGCCTTGCCGGTCTCCAGCTGGATCAGGTCGAGGACCTCGGCCTGCCGGTCGAGCACCAGGTCGTGGAAGCGCAGCAGGACGGCGGCGCGGCGGCGCACCGGCACGGCGGCCCAGGCGGCCTGCGCCGCGCGGGCCCGCGCGAAGGCCTCGGCGACGTCCTCGGGGGTGGCCTCGGGCAGCTCCGCCAGCCGGTCACCGGTGAAGGGCGTGTGGTTGGCGGTGCGGCCGGAACCGAGCACCCCCCGGGTGAGCCGGGCCACCAGGTCCGGGGTCACGACGTCGGTGGCGGTCCGGGCGCCGGGCGGGGCGGGAGCCACCGGATTGGTGGGGGCCGGAGCGGCGCGGAGGGGGGCGGGGGCCTGCGAGTCCGTCATGGCGGTGAGCGTATTGCGCCGGGAGGGCTTTGGGTACCCGTGGGTAACCGGATTTTGCCATTTCCGCCAGTGATCGCTGGCAGGATCGCTCCGATTGGCGTGATCGCCGCGCCCGCGCCCGGCGCACCGGGGGCGGACCCGGGCGCCGGCCCGGGCGCGGCGGGGGGCCGACCCGGCCCGCTCAGCCCTTCGCGCCCGGCGGCTCCCAGCCGGTGAGCACGATGTCGAACTGCTGGCGCAGCGTGGCCCAGCCCTCGACCGGCCCCGACATGTAGACGGCGTACTCGGTCTCGTTCGGGGCGATGTACATCTGCTCGATGGCCCGGCGCGGCCCGGCGTGCGTGCCCTTCTCGGTCCAGGTGAAGTCCCACAGGGCCGCGCGCGTGCTGTTGCGGAAGGTGTTCTGGTTCAGCAGCTGGCGCTTGTAGTCCGTCCGCTGGCGCACCTGCTTCTCCAGGTCGAGCACGTGCGCGTACGGGTTGACGTAGTCCGGGGAGCTGTCGACGGCGATCCGGATGAAGTGCTTGCCGTTGTCCGGGGTGTAGTCGATCTGGTCGCCGTTCATCTGGCGCGTCCAGCCGTTGGGCACCAGCAGGGTGAAGCCCGTCGGGTCCTTCACCCGCTGCCAGCCGTCCGGGACGGGGACGACCTGGGACTGCGCCTGGGCGCTCCGGCCCGAGCCGCCGTCCTTGCCGTCCGCGCCGTCCCGCGACTCCGTGTACTTGAGGATCCCGAAGGCCCCGGCCCCGCCCAGCAGGGCCGCCACCACGGCCACCACCGCCGCGCGCCGGATCCGGCCGCCGGTGGGGCGCGGCGCCGGGTGCGGCGCGGTACGGGGCTCCGCGGACGCGGTCGGCGCCTGCGTACGGAACCCCGCGGGCGCGGCGGCGGGCGCCGCGGGCTCCGGCTCGGGCACCGGAGCGGCAGCGGGCACGGGGGTGGCCCGCTCCTCCGGGGTCAGGGCGCGCGTGGGCACGTACGCGTGCGCCGACTTCGGCTCGCGCCCCTCCATCGCCTGGAGCAGCATCCGCTCGGCCTCGGCGGCCGAGGGTCGCTGCGCCGGGTCCTTGCGCAGCAGCGCCGTGATGACCGCGCCCAGGGCGCCCGCCTGGCGCAGGGCCGGCGGTTCGTCGTTGACCACGGCCTGCAGGCTGGAGATGGGCGAGGTGCGGCGGAAGGGCGAGCGCGCCTCGACCGCCGTGTAGAGGGTGGCGCCCAGCGACCACAGGTCGGAGGCCGGGTCCGGCGCCCCGCCGGTGACCCGCTCGGGGGCCAGGTAGTCGATGGACCCGACGAGTTCGCCGGTCCGGGTGATCGAGGTGTCACCCTCGATCGCCGCGATCCCGAAGTCCGTGAGCAGGACCCGGCCGTCCTTGGCCAGCAGGACGTTGCCGGGCTTGACGTCGCGGTGCAGCACGCCGACCGCGTGCGCGGCGCGCAGCGCGCCCAGCACGTGCAGCCCGATCCGGGCCGCCTCGCGGGGCTCGATCCGCCCGGCCGCCTTGGCCGCCTCGGCGAGGGAGGGCCCGTCGATGTACTCCATGACGATCCACGGCCGGTCGTCGTGCTCGAAGACGTCGTGGACGGTGACGACCGCCGGGTGGGCGATCCGGGCCGCGGCCCGGGCCTCCTTCTTCGTCCGGGCGTGCAGCACCGCACGGTCGGCCTCGGCGACGTACAGACCCGCCGTCAGTTCCTTGACGGCGACCGTCCTGCTGAGGAGTTCGTCGTGCGCGCGCCACACCTTGCCCATGCCGCCGCTGCCGATCGGCTCGCCGAGCCGGTACCGGCCCGCGAGTACCGCGCCCGCGCCTGTCCTGTGTTCCACTCAACCCCGCCGCTCTCTGCCTACGGGCCAGATTACGGAGCGCGCGGGCGCTGCCGGAACCGCGCGGGGCCGGTGAGACAGCACTGTGACGCAATCGCCGTACTGAGCACCTGTCAGCGGGGCCTCAGGAACCCGGCCGGTAACTCCCCGTGGCCTTGTCGAAGACTTCGGTCACCTTGTCCTGGGCGTCCTGCGGGCCGATGACCATCACCACGTGGTAGCGGCCGCCGAGGGCGACGACGCGGTTGCGCACGTAGACGGAACGCCCGCCGCCGTCGGTCCAGGTGTACTGGCCCTCCGCCATCAACTGCTGACCGACCTTCGTCTGCTTCACCCCGGTCGAGGTCGCCCAGGTCGAGGTGCGGAAGGGCTCCAGCTCGCGCTCCTTGTCGCGCTGGTAGCTGAGCGGGTCCGGGTTGCCGTCGACGGCGTCCCGGCCGGGGGTCACGATGAGCACGAAGTCGCCGTTGGTGTAGCGGACCTGACTCATGTCATTGACCCCGTGGCGCTCCCAACCGCTGGGGACGAGGACCTGGAAGCCCTCCGGGTCCTGCTCGGCGGTGTAGCCGGCGGGCGCGCTCGCGGGCGGGGCGGAGGGGCTGCCGCTCTGCGGGGCCGGCTTGGACTGCGGGGTTCCGGTGGGGGTGTTGGCCCCGCCCGGTGCCGGCGTGGAGGCGGAGGGAGTCGGCTTGCCGCCGCCCCGGGCCTGGGCGCCGTCCCCGTCCCCG
This sequence comes from Streptomyces sp. NPDC028419, assembly GCF_055565515.1. NCBI lineage: Bacteria > Bacillati > Actinomycetota > Actinomycetes > Kitasatosporales > Streptomycetaceae > Streptomyces > Streptomyces sp. NPDC028419. Next base: position 38,217 of record NZ_JBVHUE010000047.1, read on the forward strand.
GTCGTCGCCTTGGGCAGGAAGACCATGGCGTACGCGACCCCGCCCGCCAGCGCCACCAGGACGAGCAGCAGCAGGGTCCGGCCGAGGGAACGCCCGCCGCGGGGGCGGGAGGTGGCGTGCTGGGTGCCGCGGTGGCGGCCGTGCGAGAGGTCGCCCTTGCGGCGCACGACGGGCAGCCGGGCCGGGTCGGGGTCGGGCAGCGGGAAGGCGAAGCCGCCGGCTCCGTCCGGCTCGGGGGCCGACCGCACGAGCGAGCGCAGCCAGCCGCGCAGCTCCTCGAAGTCGGGCCGCTCGGTCGGGTCCTGGCGCAGCAGCGACTCGACGATCGGGCGCAGCGGACCGCACTCCTCCGCGAAGGCGGGCGGCTCGGTGCACACCATCTCGACGAGCTCGGCGGCGCTGTCCTCGGGGTAGGGGGCGTGCCCCTGGACGGCCCGGTAGAGCAGCGCGCCCAGGGCCCACAGGTCGGTGGCGGGCCCGATGGGCGCGGCCAGCTGCCAGTTGTCGTGGACGGGGCCGGCCTGTTCGGGCGCCCAGCGCTCGGTGACGGCCCCGACGACGGCCATGCGGGTGAGCCGGGCGCGCTCGGCGTCGAGCGCGGTGACGGGCCCCGCGGCCACGGCCGCGGCCCAACCGCCGGCGGCGACGGGCCCCGTCCGCTCCCCCGCCGGGGGCACCTCGGCCTCGCGGAACCCCTGCGGCAACGCCAACCGACCGGGCAGCCCGGGTGCGTGGGGGCCGCCCTGGCCGGGGCCTTGCGGGGGCCCGTACTCGGGGCCCGGAGCAGCCGCGTACCGCGGTCCGTCATCGCCCGTCCCGGTCCGGTCGGGGACCGGGGTCCAGCCGCGGTCCGGGTCCGCCGCGGTCCGGGGCTCCAGCGAGCCGAACTCCGGGCCGGGGTCCGGGGCCGCCGCGGTCCGGGGCTCCGGCGAGCCGAACTCCGGGCCGGGGCTCCGGTCCCGGTCCGGGGTCGGCGCGGCCGCGCCGCCCGCGCCACGGCTGCCGCCCGGCGCGACGGACACCTCGTCCCCGGCGTACGGCGACCACACCACCTCCGGCTCCGGGGAGCGGCCCGAGAACCCCTCGGCCCCGCCCCGGAGATACGGCTCCGGGGTCGGTTCGCCGCCGGACTCCGGACCCAGCGCCCAGGCCAGGGCGGGGGCCGACGGTGTCCCGGCATCCGGGGTCGGGTCGGAGGGCGGGGTGGTGGCGTGGGGGGCGGGCAGGTTTCCCTCGGCCCCGCCGTGCAGATATGGGTCGGGGGCCGGGTCGGCGCCGGGCTCCGGGCCCAGGGCCCAGGCCAGGGCGGGGGCCGACGGTGTCCCGGCAGCCGGGGTCGGGTCGGGGGGCGGGGTCGTGGCGTGGGGGGCGGGCGGGTTTCCCTGCGGGGTGGGCCCCTGGTCCGGGGGCGGGGGGAGGGCCGCCGGGGTGGTGGTGCGGCGGGGGGTGGCGCCGTGCCAGGTGGCGCCGGGGCCGCCGTACGGGTACGAGTACCCCTGCGGCAGGTTGGAGCCCTCGGGCCGGTTCTCCTCCGGGGCCGCCCCGCCCCGCCGTTCCTCCGTCAGGCGCGCGGCGGCCTGCGCCCCGGCCCGGTAGGCCGCGACGGACCCGGCGCGCGCGGCGGCCTTGAGGTCGGGGCGCCCGGCCGTCGCGTCGGGGGTGATGTGATCGGTGTACGTCGGCCCGCCGCGCGGCCCCGGCAGGGTCCCCGACAGCGGCGCGGTGTCGTAGCCGGGCGCCACCAGCGGCGCGTACGGCGGCGCCTCGCCCCGACCGGCGTCCGGCTCGGGCGCACCCTCGCGCTCCGGCTCCGGCTCCTCGGAGGCGAAACGGCCCAGTCCGGGGCCCTGGTTGCCGTCCCCGTCACCCTCGGATCCGGCGAGGGGGGCGTCGTAGCCGTAGTGGCCGCCCGGCTCGGGCGCCTCGGAGGGGGCCTGGCCGCGCCCGCCGAAGCTCGGAGCGCCCAGGTCGGGACCGCCGAACTCCGAGGCCCCGTACGGCTGACCGGTCGGCGGCTGTTGCCGCGGCACCGGCACGCCCCGCGCCCACGCCGCGTCCTGGCGCGCGCCCTCGGCGCCACCCGGATCCACCGGGGGCTCCGCCGGGTCGGCCGCCGGCACGGGGTCGTAGCCGCACAGGGCTTCCTCCGCCGCCCCGGCCGCCAGGCCGGTCAGCACGATGCGCCCGTCCTCGCAGACGAGCACCGTCCGGGCGGTGATGTTCCGGTGGGTCCAGCCGTGCGCGTGCAGCACCCGCAGCGCCGTCAGCACGTCCGCGGCCACCTCCGCCGCGCGGTACGGACTCAGCGGCTCGTCCGCTATCAGCGCGGCCAGCGACCGCGCGTACACCAGCTCGCTCACGATCCACAGCGAGTTGCCCTCGGCGAAGACGTCGAAGACCTGGTCGAGGCGCGGATGGTCGGGCACCCGCGCCGCCGCCTGCGCCGCGGCGATCGCGCGCCGCACCGCCGGGAGTTCGTGCACGGGCCGCCGTCCGGCCACGGGCGCCCGGTGCCCGTCGAGCATCTCCGCGTCGACGATCTCCGGTAACGGCACCTGCCGGACCAGCACTTCCTGCCCGCTGCGCGTGTCGAAGGCCCGGGTTTCGACCAGTTCGTACTCGTCCGGCGCATCCGGCGGGGGCAGCGGTAGGCGGTACCGCTCGGCCAGGATCCGGCCCGCGTACTCGTCCATGTCGCCTCCCCCGAGCGCGTTGGTGAGCGGGCGCCCCGGGTCTGCGCGGTGTGCGCTCCCGTGGCCCCGCTGACACGATACGTCGCCCGGGGCGCCCGCGTCCCGGGCCTTCCCAGGCCCGTGACGCCGCCGCGACATTCAGTGCGGCGCGGGGAACTCCGTCAGGGGGTCAGCCGACCGGCTGGAAGGTGTCGAAGGCCGTGTTCCGCATCTGCGTGCACTCGGGTCCGTCCCACTGGTCCGACGCGCAGCTGATCATGATCGCGTAGCCGTGCGTGGCGTCCATCTTGAAGCCGCGGTTCAGGACGCGGACCTTCATGCCGTTCTGGGTGCGCTCGAACTCCCAGTCCGCGACGGTCGGGTAGCCGCGGTACTCCACGCCGCGCAGCCCGAGCAGCTTGTAGTCCTGGCTGTCGCTCGCCACGCCCGGAGCCGCCTTGGCCCAGGCGAGGCGGGCATCGCCCCCGGGGCTGTCGGTGTAGTCGACCTGGATCCGCGGGAAGCCGCCGTCGCGGCTGAAGATGCCGCCGGAGTTCCTGCCCGCGACGCCGGTCTGGTGGAAGCCCTGCGGCATGGTCATGGAGAAGCGGAACTTCTCGCTCGTCACCGGGGCGTAGCCCGCCGGTACGCCGTTCCCCGTGCCCTGGCCCGGGAGCTGACCCGTGTTCTGGCCGGGGGTCTGCGCCTGGCCCTGGCCCTGGGTCTGGCCCTGGGTCTGCTGTCCGGTGCTGCCGTCGGGGCTGGGCGAGGTGCCGCCGGTGGTGCTGGCGTTGCCGGTGCCCTTGCCGTCGCCGCTCGCGCTCGCGCCGGTCTTCGGGCTGGCCGAGGTGCCGCTGCCGCCGGCGTTCTTGCCGTTGTCCTTGCCGCCGGGGTCGTCGTCACCGCTGAAGGCGTAGACGACGAGCGAGCCGATGACCGCCAGGACGACGATCAGGCCGGTGATCGCCAGTGCGATCGTGCGGCGCGACATGACGTCGGTGAGCGGGGCCGGGACGAAAACCGGGCGCGGCATACGGGCCGGGATGGCCGGGGTGGCCGGGGCGTCGGCCGCGGAGGCCGTGCTCGCCGCCGCTGCCGCCTTCTGTTCGGCCGCGGCCGCTGCGGCGGCCTTGCGCGCCGACTTCAGCGCGGCGCGGGCGCGTTCGCGCTGCTCGCGGTCGCGCTCCTTCTGCTCGGCCTTCTCCGCCTTCTCGGCGGCGCGTTCGGCGGCCTTCTCCGCGACCTTGTCCGCGGCGGCCTGCTGGGCGTCCGCGAGCGATATCTGGCGGGTCTCCTCCACGGCCGGGATGAGCGGCGCGGGCGGTTCCTCCGGGGCGTCGAGGACGGCGTTCAGCAGGGCGCGGGCACCGGTGTCGTCGAGCCGGTGCGCCGGGTCCTTGGCGAGCAGGCCGTAGATGACCTCGGTGAGCGGGCCCGCGTTCTTCGGCGGGTCGACGGGCTCGGTCATCACGGCGGTGAGCGTGGCGAGCGCGGAGCCCTTGTCGTACGGCGGGGTGCCCTCCACGGAGGCGTAGATCAGGCCGCCGAGGGACCACATGTCGGCGGGCGGGCCCGGCTTGTAGCCGCGGGCTCGCTCGGGCGAGATGTAAGACGGAGCGCCGACGAGCATGCCGGTGGAGGTGACGGAGGGGTCGCCCTCGACCTGGGCGATGCCGAAGTCGGTGAGGACGACGCGGCCGCTCTCCGCGATGAGCACGTTGGACGGCTTCACGTCACGGTGCAGGATGCCTTCGCCGTGCGCGGCCTTGAGCACGTCGAGCACGGCGAGGCCGACCTCGGCGGCGCGGCGGGGGGTGAGCGGGCCGCGCTCGCGGATGTACTCGGCGAGGGAGGGTCCCTCGATCAGCTCCATCACGATCCAGGGGCGGTCGTCCTCGTCGACGACGTCGTACACCGTCACGGCGCCGGCGCTGCGGATCCGGGCGATGGCCTTGGCCTCGCGCAGGGTACGGGTGACCAGGCGGCGCTTCTCGTCCTCGTCCACGCCGTGGCCGAAGCGGAGTTCCTTGACGGCGACGGTGCGGCCGAGGGTGATGTCCTTGGCCCGCCACACGGTGCCCATGCCGCCCTTGCCGAGCACTGCGCCGAGGCGGTAGCGGCGGGCGAGCAGCCGCCCTTCGTCGGTGGTGCCGGTCGGCGGCACCGGGGCGCCGCCCACGCCCGGCTTGCGCCCGGCACGCGACGCCGCGGAATCCGCCTCGCCCGAAGCCGCCGCCCCGGACCGCGCCCGCACGATCCCAGGCACCTCCAGCACCTCGTCCTCGGGCACGACATCCTGCGGCGGGGCGTCCTTCGGCGCGGCGTCCCGCGGCCCGACAGCCGCGGGCTCCGCGACCTTCGACTCGGCGACGCCGTCCGGCGCGGCGTCCTTCGGCTCGGCGTCCTTCGGCGCGGCGGCCTCGGACCCGGCCGCCTTGGCGCCGGCGCCCTTCGACGCGGCACCCTTCGGCCCGGCGGCCACCGGCTTCGCGTCCGTCGGCTCCGCGGCGACGACCGGCTCGGCGCCCTTCGAAGCGGCACCCTTGGACAACCCGACCGCAGGAGCAGCGCCCTTCGGCCCGACAGCCGCGGGCTCCGCGACCTTCGACTCGGCGACGACGTCCGGCTCGGCGCCCTTCGAAGCGGCACCCTTGGACAACCCGACCGCAGGAGCAGCGCCCTTCGGCCCGACAGCCGCGGGCTCCGCGACCTTCGACC
>NZ_JBVHUE010000047.1:43704-51273 GCF_055565515.1 Streptomyces sp. NPDC028419
CTCCGCGGCGACGACCGGCTCGGCGTCCTTCGGCTCGGCGGCTTCGGACCCGGCCGCCTTCGAGCCTGCGCCCTTCGACGCCGCGCCCTTGGACGACCCGACCACGGGAGCAGCACCCTTCGGCCCGACAGCCACCGGCTTCGCGTCCTTCGACCCCGCGGCGGCGTCCGGCGCGGAGCCCTTCGAAGCGGCGGCGACGTCCTCGGCCTCGGCCGCCTCGGCACCGGCCTCGGCAGGGGCCGGGTCCGGTATCGGGGTGGTGTCCTGAACGCCCGCGCCAGCTGCGGCGGAAGGCTGGTCCGACGCCTGGTCGGGGCCTCCCGTGACGGCTGACTCCGCGACCGCGTCGGCGGTTTCCGCAGGGGACTCCGGCTTGCGCTTGTGCTCCGGCTTCGACATGCGTCCCCTCTGCGATCGTGCCGCCTTCTCCGGCCGGCCCGTCATCCCGCTGGGCCCGACGTAACCCGCCCCGGCCGAAACCTCATTGTTCCTCACTCCGCAACGGACGGGTGTTCCGGGTCCACGGTTCCCCCGGGCCACCGTACGCCGTCCGCCCGACCCCCGGTACGGCGCACGACCCGGAGCGGAGCCGGAAGCGGAACCGGGACCGGAGCGGAGGGTCGGGCCGCGCATCCGAGCCGGGGAACGGGCGGGAGCAGGGCGGGTCCGGCTCAGAGCGGAACGATGTCCGGAGCCCCCAATCGGGCCGCGTCCGCCGTCTGGTCATCCGGTTGACGCTGTGACTCCCGCTCCGCCTGCACCCGCTTCTCGTAGTGCTCCACCTCCTTCGCGATCTGCTCCTCGTCCCAGCCCAGCACCGGCGCCATCAGCTCCGCGCACTCCCGCGCCGACCGCGCCCCCCGGTCGAAGGTCTCGATCGAGATCCGGGTCCGCCGGGTGAGCACGTCGTCCAAGTGCCGCGCGCCCTCGTGCGAAGCGGCGTAGACGATCTCGGCCCGCAGGTAGTCGTCCGCGGCCGCGAGCGGCTCCGCCAGCCCCGGATCGGCCGTGATGAGGTCCAGCAGTTCCTCCGTCAGCGAGCCGTACCGGTTCAACAGGTGCTCCACCCGCACCACATGGAGTCCCGTCCGGGCGGCGATCCGGGCCCGCGCGTTCCACAGCGCCCGGTAGCCCTCCGCCCCCACCAGCGGCACGTCCTCCGTCACGCACTCGGCGACCCGCTGGTCCAGCCCGTGCACCGCCTCGTCGACCGCGTCCTTGGCCATGACCCGGTACGTCGTGTACTTGCCGCCCGCCACCACGACCAGCCCCGGCACCGGATGCGCGACCGTGTGCTCGCGCGAGAGCTTGCTCGTCGCGTCCGACTCCCCCGCCAGCAGCGGCCGCAGGCCCGCGTACACGCCCTGCACGTCGTCCCGGGTGAGCGGCACCGCCAGCACCGAGTTCACGTGCTCCAACAGGTAGTCGATGTCCGCGCTGGACGCCGCCGGATGCGCCTTGTCGAGGTCCCAGTCGGTGTCCGTGGTGCCCACGATCCAGTGCCGTCCCCACGGGATGACGAACAGGACGGACTTCTCGGTCCGCAGGATCAGCCCCGTCGCCGAGTGGATCCGGTCCTTCGGCACCACCAGGTGGATGCCCTTGGAGGCCCGGACGTGGAACTGGCCGCGCTCGGCGATCAGCGCCTGCGTGTCGTCCGTCCACACCCCGGTCGCGTTCACGATCTGCTTCGCGCGGATCTCGTACTCGCCCCCGCCCTCGACGTCCTGGACGCGCGCGCCGACCACCCGTTCGCCCTCGCGCAGGAAGCCGACGACCCGGGCCCGGTTGGCGCAGTGCGCCCCGTACGCCGCGGCCGTGCGCACCAGCGTGGCGACGTAGCGCGCGTCGTCCATCTGGGCGTCGTAGTACTGGAGCGCCCCGACCAGGGCGTCCTTGCGCAGCGCGGGGGCGATCCGCAGGGCGCGCCGGCGCGAGAGGTGGCGGTGCACCGGCAGGCCGCGGCCGTGCCCGCTGGAGATGGACATCGCGTCGTACAGGGCCACGCCGGAGCCCGCGTACAGCCGCTCCCAGCCCTTGTGCTGGAGCGGGTAGAGGAACGGGACCGGCTTGACCAGGTGCGGCGCGAGCCGCTCCAGCAGCAGGCCGCGCTCCTTGAGGGCCTCGCGGACGAGCGCGAAGTCGAGCATCTCCAGGTACCTGAGTCCGCCGTGGATCAGTTTGCTGGAGCGGCTGGAGGTCCCCGAGGCCCAGTCGCGGGCCTCCACCAGGCCGGTGGAGAGGCCTCGGGTCACGGCGTCGAGCGCGGTGCCGGCCCCCACCACGCCCGCGCCCACCACGAGCACGTCGAGTTCTCGCTCGGCCATCCGGGCGAGCGCCTCGGCACGCTGCGCTGGCCCCAGTGTCGCTGTCCTCACGGCTGCCTCCCGTTGACGCGGGTGTTCCCGCTCATGTCCCCCTTGGTCACGATTCTGACCGTGGCACGCCCACATCGGCCACCGCCTGTGGACAACACAGCGGTGGCGACCACCCCACAATGCCGCAGATCGGTCATATATACGCCTAGTCTGACATAGCGCCAGCTCCAGCTGTCCACAGGACTTGCGCGTTCAGCCCCCTCATGTCAGGGGAGGAAGGACGGCAAACCCCATGCCCGCTGACCTCGCCGTCATCGGACTCGGCCACCTCGGCCTCCCGCTCGCACAGGCCGCCGTTTCCGCCGGAATCGAGACCGTCGGATACGACAGCGGACCCGCCACCGACTCCACCCTCACGGCCGCCGAGATCCGCCGCATGTCGGCGGCGGGCTTCCGCGTCACCACCAACCCCGCCGAACTCGGCCGCGTCCGCACGGCCGTGATCTGCGCGCCCACCCGGCTCGGCGCGGACCGTGCCCTCGACCTGTCCGCCGTCGGCGAGGCCGGCCGCGCCCTGGCCGCCCGGCTGCGCCCGCACACCACCGTCATCCTCGAATCCGCCGCCCATCCGGGCGTCACCGAGGAATACTTGCGCCCCGTCCTCGAAGCGGGCTCGGGTCTGCGCGCGGGCCGCGACTTCCACCTCGCCTACTCCCCCAGCCGCCACGACCCCGGCAACCGGACGCACGGCATCGCCAACACCCCCAAGGTGATCGGCGGCCTGACCCCGGCCTGCACCGAATCCGCCGCGGCCTTCTACGCGCGCCTCACGGAGAAGGTGGTCCGCGCGCGCGGACTGCGCGAGGCGGAGGCCGTCCAGCTCCTGGAGACCAACTACCGGCACGTCAACATCGCGCTCATGAACGAGATGGCGGTCCTCTGCCACGACCTCGGCGTGGACCTGTGGGACGTGATCCGCTGCGCCGAGACCAAGCCGTACGGCTACCAGGCCTTCCGGCCCGGCCCGGGCGTCGGCGGCCACGGCATCCCGCTGGACCCCAACTACCTCCCGCACACCACCCGCACCCCCGGCCACCCCCTGCGCATGGTCGGCCTGGCGCAGGAGATCAACGACCGGATGCCGCAGTACGTCATCCAGCGCAGCGCCACCCTGCTCAACGAGCACGGCAAGTCCGCGCGCGGGGCGCGGGTGCTGCTGCTGGGGGTCACCTACAAGCCGGACCTGGCCGACCAGGAGGGCTCCCCGGCCCGCGAGATCGCGAGCCGCCTCCTCGACCTCGGCGCCCTGATCAGCTACCACGATCCGTACATCGCGGGATGGCGGGTGCGGGACCAGCCCGTACCGCGTGCCGAATCGTTGTACGAGGCCGCGGCCAACGCCGACCTGACGATCCTGCTCCAGCACCACCGCACCTACGACCTGCAAGGACTCGCGGTGAAGGCCCAGTTGCTGCTGGACACGCGGGGCGCGAGTCCGGTGGGAGCCGCGTACCGGCTCTGACCCGCCGCCGAAATCCCCCCTGCGGCCGCCACCGGCGCCTGTTAGCCTGCGGCGTTCTTATTTCGCACTTACGTCCCCACGGTCACCCCTGGGGCACCCGTGCGCCCGTATCCCTGGGGGGGATCTCTCATGAGCCAGCAGTTCCAGCCGCCCGCGCCCGACTCCGTCACCCCGGCCCCCGGCTACCCGGCCCCGGCCGAGCCGAAGGGCAACGTCGCCCTCGGCGTCATCGCGGCCGTGGTCGCGGCCCTGGCGGCGGCCGCCGCCTACGGCGCCATCATCGGCGCGACCGAGCGCGAGATCGGCTACGCGGCGGTGGGCGTGGGCATCCTCGTCGGCTTCGCGGCCGGCAAGCTCGGCGGCCGCAACCCGATCCTGCCGGTCCTGGCCGCCGCGCTGTCCCTCGGCTCGGTCTACGCCGGTGGTCTCGTCGGCGAGGCCATGATCGGTGCGAAGACGCTGCCGCTCAGCGCGACCGAGCTGCTGACCGACCACCTCAGCCTCGTGCACGAGGCGTGGAAGGCCGACGCGGACGCGATCTCGCTCGTCTTCTTCGCGCTCGGTGCGTTCGCCGCCTTCCAGACGGCCCGCAAGTCCGCCTCCTGACGCCACGGCACGTCACCGGCACGGCCCTGAGCAGGCACGACCGGATCACGGGGCGATGAAACCACTGTTGTGGTCACATGCCCCGGTCATATGATCCGGCCGTGCCCGCTCACCCGCCGCTCGGTCGGCCCGTATTCGAACCCGTCGACCGCATACCGGCCCTCGCCGCCCTCCGCAGCGCCGTACAGCGCCAGGACTGGGCCGCGGTCGCCGCCGCCTTCGACGCCCTGCCCCGCGAGCAGGACCGCCCCGCGGCCTGCCGGGTCGTCGCCGACACCGAGGGGGCCGAGGAGTTCCTCGGCCGGATCGTGGCGCAGCGGCCCGGCGACCCGCTGGCCCGCGCGCTGCTCGCCGACCGGTTCGTCCAGATCGGCTGGAGCATCCGCAGCGGGTACGGGGCCGAGCACGTCTCCAAGGACCAGTTCCGCGATTTCCACGCCTACCTGCGGCGCGCCGAGGTCCTGCTCATCGACGTGTGCGCCGAGTACCCCGCCTTCGGCCTCGCCTGGTACCTCCGGGTGCTCACCGCGCGCGGGCTGGAGCTGGGCCAGAGCGAGGCCCGCCGCCGCTACGCCCGGCTCTCCGAGCACCACCCGCACCACTACTCGGGGCAGTCGCAGCTGCTCCAGAAGCTCTGCCCGAAGTGGGGCGGCAGCTGGGAGGCCGCGCACGGCTTCGCCTGGGAGGTCACCGTGAGCGCACCCGCGGGCAGCCCCAACGGCGCCCTGGTCGCCCTCGCGCAGATGGAGCAGTGGCTGGAGCTGGACGGCGACGCGGCGCGCGAGGCGTACCTGCGCGAACCCGTCCAGGCGCAGCGGCTGCGGGACGCCGCCGCCCGGTCCGTCCTGCACCCGGAGGCCCGCCCCGACGACCCGCTGGCCGTCGGCGCGCACAGCGCCTTCGCGGCCGTGCACTCCCTGGCGGGCCGCCACGCCGAGGCCGCCCCGCACTTCCGCGCCCTCGGCGACCACGCCCACGAGTTCCCCTGGGCCTACGTCAAGGGCGGCCACGAGGCCGCGTTCGTCCGTCACCGCAAGCTCGCCCTGGCCAAGGGCTAGGTCGTCTCTTTCGGATCTTGCCGGGCCCGCGACGCCCGGCACCGCGCCTGGCCGCACTGCCGGGGCGACCGAGTACGTCCAGTACACGAGCGCCCCGGCAGCACGGCCATGCACGGCACCAGACGCCGCGGACTCGACCGACAAGATCCGAAAGAGACACCCTAGGGGGCCCACCCATGAACAGCGACACCGACTCCCACACCGAGTCCGGCACCGAGTCCGGCACCGACTACGTCGTCGACGGCATCCGCCACACCACCGTGGGCGGCATCCGCACCGTCCTCGCCCCGCGCTCCGGCCCGGTCGCCGCCGGGCTGCTCTTCCGGGTCGGCCGGGCCGACGAGACCCTCGCCACCAGCGGCATCACCCACCTCGTCGAGCACCTCGCGCTGCACCGGCACGGCCTGGGCGACCTGCACTACAACGGCGCCACCGCCGCGGTGTACACCCACTTCCACGTCTCCGGCACCCCGGCCGACGTCGTCGAGTACCTGAACGGTGTCTGCGCCGCACTGCGCGACCTGCCGACGGAGCGGCTGGAGACCGAGAAGGAGATCCTGCGCACCGAGGCCGCCGGGCGCTCCCGCGGCCCCGGCCACGGCATGCCGCTGTGGCGCTACGGCGCCCGCGGTCACGGCCTGCTCAGCTACGCGGAGGCGGGCCTGCCCCGGCTCACCGCGCACGCCGTCCGCGAATGGGCCCGGACCCGCTTCACCACCGAGAACGCGGTCCTGTGGATCACCAGCGACACCGTTCCCGAGGGCCTGGACCTGACCCTGCCGGCCGGTGCGTGGCAGGAGCTGCCGGAGATCACCTCCGCGCTCCCGGCCACCCCCGCGTACTACCACGGCGAGGAGGGCGGGGCCGTGCTGACCGCCGTCGTCCCGCGCTCCACCGAGGCCGCGCTGTTCTCCGAGGTGCTGGGCAAGGAGCTGTTCCGCGAGCTGCGCCAGAAGGGCGGCTACTCCTACACCGCCGAGGCCGACTACCGGCCGCGCGACCGCGACAGCGCGACCGTCGTGGCCTTCGCCGACGCGCTGCCCGAGAAGCGGGACGCGATGGTCGGCGCGTTCCTCGACGTGCTCGCGAAGCTGCGGGCGGGCCGGATCGAGCAGGCCGACCTGGAGTCCGTACGCACCGCCGCGCTCGCCCGCTTCGAGGTGCCGGAGCTGGCCGCGCACGAGCTCCCCGGGCACGCCATGAACCTGCTCCTGGGCCACCGCAACCTCACCACGGCCGAGGCCGCGGCCGAGATCGAGGCCGTCACCGTCGAGGGCCTGCACCGGGTCGCGCGCGAGGTGTGGGCGGGCGCGCTGATGCAGGTGCCCGGCGGCCGGGGCGTGGACTGGGCGGGCCTCGCGGAGGCCCCGCAGCATTCCGCCGAGGTGGTCACCGGCCGGCGCTACGCCCGCCTGGGCGAGCAGAAGGCGACGCTCATCGTCGGCGGCGACGGCATCAGCCTGGTGGCGCCCGACCACCAGGTGACCATCCGCTACGCCGAGTGCGTCCTGCTGAACTCCTACCCGGACGGCGCCCGCTACCTCGTCGGCCAGGACGGTTTCACGCTCACCGTCGAGCCCACCCTCTACGGCATCGGCGCGGCCCAGCTGGCCCCCCTGGACGCCGGGGTCCACCCCTCGGCGGTCGTCTCGATGCCACCGCGCGACCCGTCGCGGATCCCGCGGCCGGAGAGTGCCGCCCCGGCCTCCGGGACCGGGGCCGCGCCCGCCGGGCCCCGACTCACCTGGGTGACGGTCGTGCTGTGGGTGCTCGGCGTGCCCTCCGTGGCGCTCGGCGTCCTCGCCGCGCTGGGCACCTACGCCGTGTTCCACGACGCGGAGCGGCTGAGCGCCTCCGACTGGGCCGCCGCGGCGATCCTCTGGCTGGTCGTGGCGGTCTTCCTGGTGCCGTGGGGGGTCATGCTGCGGCGCCGCTCGAAGGGCCGCTACTGAGCGCCCGCCACGCGCGAACGCCGCGGGGGGGGGGGGGGGGGGGGGGGGGGGGGGGGGGGGGGGGGGGGGGGGGGGGGGGGGGGGGGGGGGGGGGGGGGGGGGGGGGGGGGGGG
>NZ_JBVHUE010000048.1:0-14632 GCF_055565515.1 Streptomyces sp. NPDC028419
GGGGAGAAACCCCACCCGTTTCAACCCCCCCAACCCCCCCCCCCCCCCCCCCGCCCCCCCCCCCCCCCCGCCCCCCCCCCCCGCGGTCACAGGGCGTCGACGAGGCGCGCCAGGGCTGCCGCGAGCGCTTCGAGGCCGGGACCGGCGGGGCCGCCCGGCTCGGCCATGTAGACGTCCCGCCGGATCTCCACCATCAGTGCCTCGACCCGGGCGTCCTTGCCGTAGTGCTCCAGCGGTACGTAGGTGCCGGCGAAGGGGCTGTCGAGTCCCGTGCCGCCGAAGCCCGCGAAGGCCTCCTCGGCCTCGGCGAGCAGCCCGGCGGGGGTGTGGAAGGGGTCCGTGCCCAGGCAGATCGGCGGTCGGTCCCCCGCGCCGTGGAGTTCGTAGGGGAGGGGCGCGCTCGGGTAGGAGTGCACGTCGATGATCACGGCCCGCCCGACCGCCTCCACACGGTCCCGCACGGCCTGCGTCATCGCCCGGGCGTAGGGGTGGAAGTAGCGGTCGACCAACGGCGTCCCGTCGAACCCGTCCGGGCGCAGGGCCTCCCGGTGGGTGGTCCGCGTGTACACCGCGCCCATGCCCACGGACAGCATCTCCTCGCGCTCGTCGGGGAACCGCTCGGGGTCGATGACCAGCCGGGACAGGCCGCCCACGAACCGCCACGGGGTGGGGTCGCAGAGGGCCGCCGCGGCCGCGGCGATCTCGGCGGTGTGGGAATCGGTGATGTGGTCCAACTCCCGCTCCAACGCGCCGTCGTCCAGCACGATGTCGGCGCGGACGGAGGCGGGCACGACGCGCGAGGAGTGCGGCACGTGCAGGACGACCGGCGAAGCGGCGGCGCCGGGGAGGAGCTGGAAGGGGGCGTCGGGCGTGTGCTGCATGCGGGGTTCCTCGGCGGGAGGCGGCGTGTTCGGGGCACTCGGGCACATCGGGTGGCATGGTAACTCCCGCTCCTGGCAGCGCCCCTGGCACCCGCGCCGTGGGCGGTGCTTGACGTGCGCCCGGCGGGGCACCAGCCTTACCCGGAGTTACTCGTAGGTAGGGGAAAGGGGTGGCGGCCATGGGCGTGGGCTCGAACGGCGCGCAGGGCGGGGAGCGGGACGGGGACCCGGTCGGACAACAGGACCGAGAAGACGCCGAGTTGATGTTCCAGGGGGTCGAGCGCCAGGCCGAGCTCGTACGCGCCGGCAAGGTCACCTCCCGGGCCCTCGTCGAAGCGTCGCTGCGCCGCATCGCGCGCCACGGCCCCACCCTCGGCGCCTTCCGCGTCGTCCTCGCCGAGCGGGCCCTGGCCGAGGCGGACGCCCGCGACGCGCGGCGCGGGGACGGCCCGCTCCACGGCGTACCCGTCGCCGTCAAGGACGAGTTGGACGTCGCCGGGCAGGTCACCGGCTTCGGTGGCGCCGCCAACCGCACGCCCGTCGCGGCCGATTGCGAGGCCGTACGCCGCCTGCGCGCCGCCGGGGCCGTCGTGATCGGCAAGACGACGATGCCCGAGTTCGGCCAGTGGCCCTTCACCGAATCCGCCGCCCACGGGCACGCCCGCAACCCCTGGGACACCACCCGCACCCCCGGCGGGTCCAGCGGCGGCAGCGCCGCGGCCGTCGCGGCCGGGCTCGTCGGCGCGGCCCTCGGAGGTGACGGCGGCGGCTCCATCCGCATCCCGGCCGCCTGCTGCGGGCTGTTCGGCCTCAAACCGCAGCGCGGCCGGGTCTCCACCGCTCCGCACCCGCACCTCTGGTACGCCCTCGGTACGGTGGGCCCGCTGACCCGCACCGTGCGCGACACCGCCCTGCTCTACGACGTGCTCGCCGGCGCGACCCCCACCGACCGCTGGAGCGCCCGGCCCGCCGCCACCGGCTGGCTGCGGGAGCTGGACACCGCGCCCGGCCGGCTGCGCATCGGCTACAGCGCAACGCCCGCCGTGCCCGGTGTGCGACCGGATCCGGAACACGTCTCGGCCCTGCTGGAGACCGTACGGGCCCTGCGCGAACTGGGCCACGACGTACGGGAAGTGCGCCCCCGCTACCCGGACGCCACGGCCCCGTTCGTCGCCCAGTTCTGCGGCGGCGTACGGGCGGAGGCCGCCGCCGTCGAGCGTCCGGAGCTGCTGGAGCGGCGCACCCGGCACGTCCTGGCGCTGGCCCGGGCGGTCCCGGAGTCCGCCGTGGAGCGCGGGATCCGGGCGGGCGAGCGGCTGGCGGCGCGCGCCGACCGGATGTTCACCACCATGGACCTGCTGCTGACCCCGACCATCGCCGGGCGCCCGCGCCCGGTCGGCGCGCTGGACGGGGCGGGGCTGCTGACCGCGCTCGTCCGGGCGCGACCGATGATCGCCTACACGGCGCTGTGGAACGTCACCGGCCACCCGGCCGCCTCCCTTCCGGCGGGCCGGGGCAGGGACGGGCTGCCGCTCGCCGTGCAGTTGGTGGGCCGGCGCGACGACGAGGTGAGCGTGCTGCGGGTCGCGGCGCAGTTGGAGGCGGTCCGTCCGTGGGCGGCAGGGCGCCCGGAGCTGCCGCTCGCGTGACCGGCGCCCCGGACGCGCCGCTCCGGGGCCCGCTTGCGCCGTCCGCTCAGCCGGTGTGCAGGATCCGGAAGCGGCCGGGCTCCGCCGGATCCCGGTCGACGACCTGGACCGGCGGGCCGTCCCACTGCCAGACGCCGATGCCCGGCAGCCGGGAGAAGCCGATCTTCCCGCGGGTGCCCTCCACCGCCACGTGCGGCCACGCCGCGGCGGTGCGCGTGCGGTCCGTGCCGTGGGAGCGCAGCACGTCGGCGAGGACGGCGATCGTGTCGTAGCCCTCGAAGGCGACGAAGGAGGGCGCTTCGCCCAGCCGCTCGCGCAGGGCCCGCTCGACCCGTGCCCCGAGCGGGCCGAGGTGCTCGGGCAGGTAGCGCAGGAACGGGACCGCGGCTCCGTCGTCGCCCAGCCGCGCCGCCCAGCCCGCGAACTCCGGCTGCCCGGCCGGAGCGCCGATCAGGACCTCGCCGAGTCGCGCGTCCCGGCGGACGGCCCGGACGATCGCCGTGGCCGGATCCGGCACTCCGACCAGCAACAGGAGGGCCGTGGCCCGCTCGGCGGCGAGCGCGTCGCACACCGCCTCGGGGGTGAGCCCACCCGCGTCCAGTTCGACGACGGCGCCGCCGCGCGGCGCGAGGTGCTCCCGCAGGATGCGGGCCCCGGACGCCCAGTAGACGCTCGGCTGGGTCGCCACGGCGATGCGCCGGTGTCCCGCGTCGAGGAGGAAGTCCGCGTAGAGCCGCCAGCCGCGGGACTGCGGCGGAGCGAGGCGCGCGACCCGGTCCGTCGGCCCTTCGGTGAGCGCGTCGAGCACCGCCGACGAGCACAGGAACGGCAGGCCGAGGGCGTCCGCCCGGGCGGCGGCGGCGCGGGCGACGACGCTGTGGTACTCCCCCGCGACGGCGGCCACGCCCAGCGCGGCCAGCTCGTCCACGGCCGCCACGGCCCGCTGGGGGTCGGCGGCGGTGTCCCGGACCACCAGTTCGAGGGGCCTGCCGGCGATCCCGCCCCCGTCGTTCGCTTCGCGGACGCCCAGCTCCAGTCCGGCGAGGAGGTGCCGGCCCGCCTCGACCCAGCCGGGCCGGGTCAGCGGCGCGAGCGCGCCGATCCTGACGGGCGACGACGCGTCGGCCCGCCCCTCTCCGTGTCGCGATGCCGTTGCGCTCATGCCTGGACTTCCCCCGTGTGCCGTTCTCGTCGTTCCCTGCCGTGATCGCCGTGCCGGGCCCTTGTCTAGCACCTGCCCCCTGCGGTGACGACCTGCTCCAGCAGGCCGTGGAGGACCCGCTGCTGTTGCGGGGTGAGCCCGGCGAGCGGGGAGTCCACGGCGAGGAGTTCCTGCAGCCGGGCCCGCAGCGCGGTGCCCGAGGCCGTGAGCACGAGGTGCTTGGCCCTGCGGTCGGTGGGGTGCGGGTGGCGCTCGATCAGCTCCTGCTTTTCCAGCTTGTCGACGACGAAGGTGGTGTTGGAGGGCTCGCAGCACATGCGTTCCGCCAGCTCCCGCATGGTCATCGGCCCGCTCATCTCCCGCAGCGCGGCCGCCTGGGAGGCGGTCAGGCCCAGGGTGCCCGCACACGCCCGCACGTGCTCGGCGATCCGCTGCGCGAGCCCGTTCACCAGGCCGCACAGCTGCCGCTCGGCGCTGACCTCGGGTTCGCGGTACGTCGTCATGCCGCCAGCCTAGCAAGTCCATCAAGGCAACATAATTACAGCTTGAATGATTCAAACTTGATGCTTATGGTTGCGCCGTCGCCCCGACATCACGGGGCGGCCGACCCCACCACCCGGACCACCGGGCGAGCACCAGGAGAGACTTCATGACCGAGACGACCGTGGTACGAGCCGGCCGACTGAACCGACCGTCGCGCATCCGTTCCCTCCGGCTGGGGGACACGAAGGTGTCGTACGTGCCGGACGGCGCCGTACTGGTGCGGCCGCTCGAACTGCTCGGGGACACCACGGCCGAGGTGTGGGACGCCCACCCCGAGTACCTGGACCCCACGGGCCACCTCGTCGGGAGCGTCGGCGCCCTGCTCGTGGAACACGGCGGTCGGGCGCTGCTCATCGACGCGGGCTTCGGCCCGCAGGAGCAGGAGGTGCCGCAGGGCCCCATCGCCCGGATCCGGGGCGGTGAGCTCCTGGACCGGTTGGCCGAACTGGGCCGCGCTCCGTCGGACATCGAAGCCGTGGCCTTCACCCATCTGCACTCCGACCACCTCGGCTGGGCCTGCCACCGGGTCCCCGGCAGCGACCTGCCCGTGTTCACCGGCGCCGAGTACCTGGTCTCCGCGCCGGAGTGGGCCGGGCGGGACCTCCTCGCGGACCAGGGCATGGCCGATCAGGTCGCGGCCCTCGCCCCGCGCGTGCGCACGGTCGAGGACGGCCAGGAGGTCTTCCCCGGCGTGCACGTGAGGATCGTCCCCGGACACACGGTCGGGCACGCGGAGTACGTCATCACCGGCGGCGGGCGACGGCTGATCGCCTTCGGCGACGCCCTGCACTCGCCGATCCAGATCGACCGCCCCGACTGGTCCGCGGCCTTCGACCACGACCCGGTGCGCACCGCCGACCACCGCCACCGCCTCGTCGCCGAGCTGGCGGAGCCCGACACGATCGGTTTCGGCGTCCACCTGGCGGACGTGGTCTTCGGGCGCGTCCCGCGCGAAGGGGACGGCCCGGCCTGGCAGCCCGTGGATGCTTGAGCCCCGGGCACGACGAAGGCGAGGAGTTCAACTCCTCGCCCTCCCCAAGGTATAGCGCACCAGGGGGCTTGCGGCAAGGCCCCACCTCCGTCGCAAAATGGCCGACCAAGGCCAGGACCTGCAGAAACGGGGATTGCGATGAGAGACGTGATCGTGGTCGGCGGCGGACCGACCGGCTTGATGCTGGCCGCCGAATTGCGGCTGCACGGGGTGCGCGTACTGGTGGTGGAGAAGCTGACCGAGCCGACCGGGGAGTCGCGCGGGCAGGGCCTGCACGCGCGCAGCGTCGAGTTGATGGACCAGCGCGGTCTGCTGGACCGCTTCCTCGCGGTCGGCGAGAAGTTCAGCGTCGGCGGATTGTTCGGCGGCGTCGTCAAGGCCTGGCCGGAGCGGCTCGACACGGCGCACCCGTACGGAATCGGGGTCCCGCAGCCGGTCACCGAGCGGCTGCTCGACGAGCGGGCCCGCGAACTCGGCACCGAGATCCGGCGCGGATGCGAGGTCGTCGGGCTCGATCAGGACGAGGACGGGGTGTCCGTCGAGCTGGCGGACGGCACGCACCTGCGCGCGCGCTACCTCGTGGGGTGCGACGGCGGCCGCAGCACCGTGCGCGCCCTGCTCGGCGTCGGTTTCCCCGGGGTGCCCGCCACGGTCGAGACGTTGATCGGCGACATGGAGGTGACGGCCGATCCGGCCACGATCGGCGCCGTCGTCCAGGAGGTCCGCAGGACCCAGCTGCGCTTCGGCGTCTCCCCCAACGAGGACGGGACGCACCGCGTCGTCGTGCCCGCCGACGGGGTGTCCGAGGACCGGACGGCCGCGCCGACCCTGGAGGACTTCCGGCGTCGGCTGCGGGCGGTGGCGGGCACCGACTTCGGCGTGCGCGCGCCGCGTTGGCTGTCCCGGTTCGGCGACGCCACCCGGCAGGCCGAGCGGTACCGGGTCGGCCGGGTGCTGCTGGCCGGCGACGCGGCGCACGTCCACCCGCCGACCGGCGGGCAGGGCATGAACCTCGGCGTGCAGGACGCCTTCAACCTCGGCTGGAAGCTGGCCGCGGCCGTCGACGGCTGGGCCCCGGAGGGGCTCCTGGACAGCTACCACGCGGAACGGCACCCGGTGGCGGCCCGCGTCCTCGACAACACCCGTGCGCAGATGACCCTGTTGGGGAGCGACCCGGGGGCGACCGCGCTGCGCGGGCTGTTCTCCGCGCTGATGGACTTCGAGGAGGTGAACCGGTACGTGACGGGGATGATCACCGCGGTCGACGTCGCCTACGACCTCGGCGGGGGCCACGCACTCGTCGGCCGCCGGATGCGCGACGTGCCGCTGGGGCGCGGCCGCCTCTACGAGCTGATGCACGCGGGGCGCGGGCTGCTGCTCGACCGGACCGGGCGGCTCTCGGTGGCCGGCTGGGCGGACCGCGTCGACCACGTCGTCGACCACGGCCTCGACCTCGACGGGGAAGGGGGTGCGCCCGCGGCCCTGCTGCGGCCGGACGGCCATGTGGCGTGGGTGGGCGACGACCAGCGGGACCTGCTGGACCACCTGCCCGCGTGGTTCGGAGCCGCGGCCGGCGGGCCCGCCACGGCGCCGGGTGAGGGGGCGTCGTAGCGTCTACTCTTGTCCGCGGCAGAGAGCGGCAGGGGCCGTTCGACGAGCGGTGGTGAACGGGGCGTGCGGTGCCGACGGGGGAAGCGAACGACAACGAGCTGGTCGGCAGGCTGCTGGGAGGCCGGTACCGGGTGACCGCGATGGTCGGCCGCGGCGGCATGGGCGTGGTCGCCCGCGCGCTGGACGAGCTGCTGGGCCGTGAGGTCGCCGTCAAGATCCTGCGGGCCTACACCGACGCCAGCGGGCCGGAACTGGCCGATCTGCGGACCCGGATGCAGCGGGAGGCGCGGGCCGCGGCCCGGATCCGGCACGCCGGCGTGGTCACCGTGCACGACGTCACGCAGGACCAGGGGCTGCCGGTCATCGTGATGGAACTCGTCGACGGCCCGTCCCTCGACGACGTGCTCACCGAACGCGGCCCGCTGGATCCGCGCGAGGCGGCGGCGATCGGGGCCGAGCTGATGCGGGCCCTGGACGCCGCGCACCGGGCGGGCGTGCTGCACCGGGACGTGAAGCCGGGGAACGTGCTGCTGGAGCGCGGCGGCCGGGTGGTGCTCACGGACTTCGGCATCGCCACGATGGACGCCACCGACGACGAGGCCGCGTCCAAGCTGACCCGCAGCGGCCAGATCATCGGCTCCCTCGACTACCTGCCGCCCGAGCGCGCCCAGGGCCAGGAGCCCGGCCCCCCGGCGGACATCTGGTCACTGGGCATGACCCTGTACGCGGCGGTGGAGGGCACCGTCGCCTTCCGCCGCACCTCCGCGTGGTCGACGCTCTCGGCGATCGTCGGCGAACCGCTGCCCGAGCCGCGGCGGGCGGGGCCGCTGATGCCGGTGCTGCGGGCGCTGATGGCGAAGGACCCGGCGCGGCGGCCGACCGCCGCCCAGGCCGGCGCGATGCTCGACGAGGTGGCGGCCGGCCGGCCGGCGCACCCCGGGCCCGCCGCCGTGCCCCCGCCCGTCGGCGCGCCGGCTCCCGCCACCGGCACCTTCGGCCCGCCGCCGGCCCTCGACGAGCCCCACCCCCGGCCGTACGCGCCCCCGCACCCCGCACCGACGTACCCGCAGCCCGCACATCCGCAGCCCTCGTACGCCCAGCCGTCGTACGCACCGCCCTCGCACGCCGGGCACCCGGCGCCGGGGCACCCCGCGCCCGGCCGGCCGCCGACCGGTACGCGGCACACCCCCGCGGACGCCGCGCGGGCCCGGCGCCGCACCCGTACGGTGACGGTCTTCGCGGCCGTCGCCGTGCTCGGCGCCGGCGGCGTGGCCTACGCGCTGTCCGCGGGGCACGGCGGCGGACGGGCGGCGGGGGGCGCCGGCCCCTCCCCCACGACGGGCGTGTCGGATGCGGGCACGGCGACGGATCCCGCGGCCACCCCGAGCGTCTCCCCCACCCGGAGCTCGAAGAAGAAGCCGTCGGCCAGCGCCTCCCCACGCCGCACCCCGTCCCCGACGACGACCAAACCCGGCCCCGCGTCCACCAGTTGCGCCGGCTGGAGCCACAAGGACCCGAAGCCGGGCACTTACGGCTACACGGCCGGCGACTTCCACCTCGAAACGGGCCCGTACGCGCGGTGCACCGACCTCTCCCTCGCCAAGAGCGGCACGAAGCTGCGCTACTTCTGTTACGTGGTGAACGCAGACGGCGACAAGTGGACGTACGTCCGGGTGGACGGCTCGACCAGCGCGGGCTGGATGGCCAACGCCAACCTCACGCGCCAGAAGGGCCCTTCGTCCCCCTGCTGACGGCCCGGCTCCCGGCCGCCGCGCGCGCGAAGGCGAGCGCGATCGGGCGCACGGACAACCCGTGCAGGAGCACGCTCAGCAGGACGGTCGCGCACATCGCGGTGACGACGAAGTCGCCCTCTTTGGAGGGTAGTTGTCCGGCCGCCAGGGTGGCGAACACGATCGAGGTCACACCCCGGGACCCGAACCAGCCGACGGCCGCGCGCTCGGGCCCCGTCAACACGGTTCCGGTCAGGGACAGCATGACGGGCAGGAACCGGGCCACGGTGAGGGCCAGCAGGGCGTAGCCCAGCTCGGCCGCCCCGATCCCGTCGGCGAACTGGTCGATCGTCAGGCCGCCGAGGACGAACCAGACCGCGAAGGCGAGCACCTGCCCGACGTGGTGGACGAGGGAGAGGTTGGCGTGGCCGAGCGCGCGGGCGGCCGGGGCGTAACAGACGCCGGAGACGAAGGCCGCGACGAATCCGTTGCCGTGGGCGAGCACGGCCGACGTGTAGACGAGGAACGGGACCGCCAGCGTGGCCAGGCGCAGGCTCTTCGGGGTCGCCCACCGCACCGCGAGGGCGCGCCTGACCAGCCAGGCGGCTCCCGCTCCCAACAGGGCGCCGACCAGGACGGCCGTCGCGGACTCGCGCACCACCCGCCACACGAGCGCCCCCACACCGCTGTTGCCGGCCGCGGTGACGTGGGCGACGGCGAAGACGAACAGGGGCGAGATCAGCCCGTCGTTCAGACCGCCCTCCACATTGAGGGCGGCGCGGACCCTCAGCGGTACGCGTTCGTCGGCGAGGAGCGTCGAGATGGGCGCGAGGTCGATGGGCATCACCACGAGTGCGGTGACGAGCAGCAGCCACCACCCCCTGTCCGGGAACAGCGCGGCTCCCAGGAACGTGGCCGTGCCGATGGTGAGGGGCAGGGCGATCGCGAGCAGGCGCCACTCGCCCGCCGTGGTCTTCAGGCGGTGGTACTCGGTGGATTCACAGGCGTCCAGGAACAGCAGCAGGGCGAGGACCACCTCGACGCCCCGTTGGAAGCCGTGGTGGCTCAGGTTCTCCTGGACCCACGGGGCCTCGCCGCTGTTGAGGAACGCGCCCGCGAACGCGAAGGCGAGGGGAGCCGTCACGCTCCACCGGGCGAGCCGTTCCGCGGTCACGGACCACGCGAACAGCAGGCACGCCACGATGAGGAACGCCGCCATGAACCCTCGCACGGGAGAAGACCGGCGGACCGCCGGGCCCGCCCGTGAGCCGGACCGGCCCACGATGGCCCGTCCGGGGCCGCGCTCGACCACGGCACCCACCCGATTGACCCGTTCGGCCGCCGGCGACCACCCGAAAGAGATGATCTAGGTGGCCGGTTTGCGGCCCCAGACGAAGACGGCGTCGCCGGTGGCGGTGGTGTTCCAGAGCCGTTCGGCGTCCGCGAGGCGGAGGTTGATGCAGCCGGCCGAGCCGCCGCCGTTGAAGAGGTCGCCGTACACGCCGTGCAGGGCCTGGCCGCCGGAGAAGTACTGCGCGTACGGCATGGGGGCGTCGTCGTAGAGGCTGGAGGTCTCGTCGATGACGCGGTCGGTGATCTCGTGCCAGCCGTCGCGGGTCTGCTGGCCCCACCTGCCCGTGCGGACCGGGACGGCCTCGTAGACCGGGCTGCCGTCGTACTGCACCCACAACAGCTGCCGGGTGAGGTCGACGCAGACCACGGTACGGGCGCGCGCCGGGCACTTCCCGTCCCGGTTGGGCCGGCGGCGCTCCTCGACGACCAGGGTGGTGCGGTAGGTCGCCAGATTCGCGCTGCCGTCGGCGGGCGCGAGGCGCTGGCGCTGTTGGAAGGCGCGGATGGCCTCGCAGTCGGCCGGGCTCTGGCGGCCGTCGGCGGGCAGTCGCAGGTACTGCTCCATCTCCCACTGGTAGGGGCCGGTGTCCGCGGTGCAGGGAGCGGGGGCGGCGGCGGCCGGGGAGGTCGGGCCCAGGGCGAGGGCGGCGGCGAGGGCGAGGGCTGTCGGGGCCAGCAGGCTCCGTGTGCGCCGGCTCTGCCGTGGTGCGGCCATGTGCAGCCTCCAGCCGTGCGCCCCGCGCGGCGCGCCGGCGAATCGATGACCCTTTTCAAGGCATTCGAGCACGTCCGGCCGTGTCGCGTGCCGTGGTGCGGGGCCATCCGGGTCCGCGGTGGTGGGGTGATGGGGTGTCCACACGCGTGCGGTTCCTGTGCGTGCCGCTGGCAGCGGCACTGGCCCTCCTGACGGGATGCGGCGGCGGCAGCGACGGCGGCGGGGAGTCCCGCCCGGTCAGCCAGGAGGAGGCCCAGCTGCTGGCCCTGGTGCGGCTGTCGGCGTACGAGTCCAGCCCGGCCGGGATGACCGTACGGGTCCCCGGCCCGGCCGGCGTCACCGTCGTGCGGGCGGTCGTCGACTACCGCACGCGCCGGGCCACGGGCACCTTCTCCGTGCCCGGGCGGCCGGGCGTCGGCGGGGCCCTGGCCTGGGACGACGGGAGCGTGTCCGTGGACCCGGCCGGAGGTCCCCGCCGCTGGTCCCGGCGGGCCTACACGCGGGACCCGCTGGACCGGGCGCTCCGGCTGACCCTCCAGCTCGGGCACGACCGGCCGGAGAACGCGCAGTTGCTCGCGCAGTCCGGTGCCCAGTGGCTCGGTCGGCGCCGGCTGCCGGGGGCCGAGCGCGAGGAGGGGCCGTTCGCCGTCTTCGCGGGGCCCCGGCCGCCGCGCCACGAGGGGGCGGGGGCTTCGCCCCTGACGTACTGGGTCGGCGCCGCGGGAACGCTGCGCCGGGTCGAGGCCCGGCTCTCCGGTGAGGGGCCGGCGGCGACGGTGGACTTCACCGCAACGGTCGCCGCCCCCGCGGCCCCCGCCGTCCCTCAGCCTCCGGCCGGGGCCGGCAGCGGGTAGCGCGCCGGGTCCGGGACCGGCATGGCCGCCGCCGGGCCCGCGGGCGCGGTGGTCGCGCCGGGCATCGGGGGCTGCGCCGCGGGCGCGGGCACCCGCCGGAACGACAGACCGGGCGGGGCCGTGGGGGCGGCGGACCGGGCGCCCGGGGACAGCGGCCCGGCGGGTGCGCCGCACGGGGCGGCGGTGGCCAGGTCCTCGGGGGAGGTGGTCGCCTCGCCGTTCCCGGCGAAGCAGTTCCCGGCGGCGGCCGGCGCGGTCAGGACGAGGTCGGTGCCGTTGCCGGTGGCCCGGTTGGCGCTGGCCCTGTTCCCGGTGACGGGGTAGCCGAGGACGTCGGTGAGCAGGACGCCCGCGTGCCGGTTGCCGGCGATCAGGTTGCGTTCCAGGACGTTGTCGCGGCCTCCGCCGATGCCGATCCCGATGCCGAAGCCGCCGTCCGCCTGTTCCGGGCTGGCCGCGTCGTTGTTGTCGGTGAGCGCGTTCCCGGCGAAGACGGCTCCGTGCTGCGGGGCGAGGGACTCCAGGTCGTTGGAGTTCACGGCCGCCCCGACCCGGTTGCGCCGGGAGCGGTTGCCCAGGAAGTACAGGTCCTGCGAGGCGTTGGTGACTTCGAGTCCGACCGCGTTGTGCTCGACGGTGTTGTCGCGGACGACGGTCCGACAGGGCGAGCACTGGCCGACGTAGATCCCCGAGTCCGCGTGTCCGGAGGCGTAGGAGTGCTCGATGACGCCGTCGCTCGCGTCGAAGGCGTAGATCCCGTAGAGGGCGTTGTTGTGCGCGGTGACGTACGCGGCGCGAAAGCCCCGCAGCGGCGGGTGGACGCGGGTGTCCAGCCGCTCGTAGTGCTTGCCGCCGCCGGCGCCGGTCTGTCGGGCGGTGTCGGTGACTCCGGTGATCAACAGGCCGTTCGCCAGGTGGTTCCTGACGGTCAGGTTCTCGACGGCGGATCCCGCGCCGGTCACCGTGATCCCGTTGGCGCGCCGGAACTCGCCGTCGATCACCGTGCCGGCCCGGTCGGCTCCCCGCAGGACGACGCGGGGCGTGGAGAGGGTGACGCTCTCGTGGTAGACGCCCGGGGCGACCAGGACCAGATCGCCGGGGCGGGCCCGGTCCACGGCCTGTTGGAGGGTCGGGAACCGGGCCGGGACGCGCAGCACGCGCGGGGCGCCGGGGCCGGGATCGCCGGGGGCGTCGTCGGTGGGCGCGGTGCAGGCGGCGGCCGCCGCCAGGACGGTCACGGCGGTGGCGGCGGCGAGGAAGGCACGCAGGCGGGATCGCATGGGAAGAGGTGTATCGTCCCGGATGCCCAGGACGCCATTTCCACCCATTTGTCAGATAACTCGGGGGCGCAGTCGTGGTCTTGCCCAGTCGTCGCGGTGTGGTCGGTGCCGTGGGCGCCGCCGGTCTCGTCGGTACGTCCGTGCTCGCGCTCGGCGGTTGCGGACCGGCCGCCCCCCGCGCCTCCCCCTCCCCCTCCCCCTCCCCCTCCCCCTCCCCCGCGTCCGCGTCCGGTCGCCCGGGGCCGGCCCGCGCCGCCCCCGGCCGGCAGCGCGGGATCACCGATCCCCAGCCCCGGCACGTGCTGTTGCTCTCTTACGACGCCGCGCCCGGCTCCGCGCCCGCTGCCGCGGTCGGCGCCGCGGCGGCCCGCTGGGCCCGGTTGTTCGCCCACGAGGGCGTGAACACCGGTCCCGCGCGCACCGCCACGATCGCGCTGGGCCCCCGCGCGTACGCCGCGGTCGGTGCCCCCGCGCCGCCGGGGCCGCTGGAGCTGCCGGCCTTCGCGGGCGACCGTCTCGATCCGACGGCGGGCGGCGGTGACGTCCTGGTGCAGGTCTGCGCCCCCGCCCCGGGGGACTGCGCCCGGCTGGGCCGCGTCCTGGACGCGGCGGCGGGCCCCGCGCTGCGGCCGCGCTGGCGCCAGGCGGGGAGCGTCCCCGCGGCCGCCCCCGGCGAGGCCCCGCGCAACCTCCTCGGCTTCAAGGACGGCACCGCGAACCCGGACGCCCGGGAGGCCGAGCGTTCCGTGTGGATCGCCGGGGGGCCGTACGCGGGCGGCTGCTACCTCGTCCTGCGCCGGATCCGGCTGAGGGTGGAGCGGTTCCTGGAGCTGCCGGTCGCGCGGCAGGAGCAGGTCATCGGGCGCCGCCGGGAGAGCGGGGGGCCGCTGGGCGGCGGACCGGAACGCCAGGAGGTCGACCTGTTCGCGAAGACCCCCGAGGGGCGGTACGTGCTCCCGGCCAACTCCCACGTCCGGCTCGCGCACTCGCGGTACGACGCCGGGGCCCGGATGCTGCGCCGCGGGTACACCTACGACAACGGGCCGCAGGACCGGGGCCTGCTGTTCCTGGCCTACCTGGTCGACCCAGGGCTCTTCGTCCGGGTCCAGCGGCGGCTGGCGGCGGCCGACGCCCTGGGCGCCTTCACCGAGACCTTCGGGTCGGGCCTGTACCTCGTGCCCCCGGTGGGACGGCTCCTGGACCCGGGGTGACGGGGCGGCCCTCCCGGTGACGCACCGGACCCCGGCCGCGGGCTGCGGCCGGGGTCCGGTGGACGGGGTCAGGTGGACGGTGCGCGTTCGCGCGGTCAGTGCTTCGGGTGCTTGCCGCCCTTGCCCTTGTCCGGCTCGCCCCGCTCGTTGGTGAGGGTGAGCCGGATCCCGGCGTCGGCGTTGTCGACGGTCAGCGTGTGCGGTCCGCTGACCGGGCGGTCCGGGAGCCGGTAGCCCTCGGGGACCGCGGTCTCGCGCAGGTAGTAGGTGCCCAGGGCGAGCCCGGCGAAGCCGCAGTGTCCCGCGGCGTCGGTCGCGCAGGCCGGGCCCGTCTTGGTGTCCGCGGGGGTGCCCGACGTCTGCAGGCCGGGCCGGCCGTTGGTCTCCTGCCACAGCTCGAAGACGGCGCCGCGCAGCGGGCGGCCGGTGGTGGCGTCCTTCTTGAGGACCTCGATCCCGCCGAGTACGGCCTGGTTGGTGAGGGTGACGCGCAGCGCCTGGTCGGATGCCTGCGCCGTGAGCACGTGCGGACCGCTCACGGCCGGGTCGGGCAGCCGGTAGCCGTGCGGGGCGGCGGTCTCCTGCCAGTAGTAGCTGCCCAGGGGCAGCCCCGTACGGGTGCAGAGGCCGTCCCTGCCGGTGGTGCAGGCCG
>NZ_JBVHUE010000048.1:14729-21249 GCF_055565515.1 Streptomyces sp. NPDC028419
CCGCGCCCACGCGGGTGTCCGGGTCGGCGCCCTCGCTCTGGAGACCGGGCCGCCCGTTGGACTCGTGCCACAACTGGAACACGGCGCCCGCGAGCGGCTTGCCGGTGCGCGCGTCGGTCTTCAGGACGGTGATCGCCCCGTTGCGCTGTTCGTTGGTGAGGGTGACGGTCAGGCCCTGTCCGGCGTTCTCGGCCGTCAGCTCGTACGGTCCGGTCACGGGCGGGTCGGGGAGCTGGTAGCCGTCGGGTGCCTGGGTCTCCTGCCAGTAGTACGCGCCCAGGGCGAGCCCGGTGCGGACGCAGAGGCCGTCGGCTCCGGTGGTGCAGGCCGCGCCCACGCGGGTGTCCGGGTCGGCGCCCTCGCTCTGGAGACCGGGCCGCCCGTTGGACTCGTGCCACAACTGGAACACGGCGCCCGCGAGCGGGCGGTGGGTCCCGCGGTCGGTCTTCAGGACGCTGATCGCGCCGGTGCGCGGTGCGTTGTCGACGGTGACGACGAGGCCCCGTTCCGCGTTCTGGACGGTCAGTTCGTGCGGTCCGCTGACCGGCCGGGCGGGGAGCACGTATCCGGGAGGCGCTTGGGTCTCCTGCCAGTAGTACGCGCCGAGGGGCAGCTTGTCGGTCCTGCACACCCCGTCGGTGCCCGTGGTGCACGGATCGCCGACCTTGGTGTCGGCGTCGTCGCCGCTCTGGAGTCCGGGACGGCCGTTGGTCTCGCGCCACAGCTGGAACACCGCGCCCGCCAGCGGGCGGTTGGTGCCGGCGTCGTGCTTGACGACGCTGACCGACCCGGTCGGCGGGATGTAGTAGCCAGCGTCGTGCGTGTGGTCGTTGGCGCCCGCGCCGCCGGTGCGCAGCGACTCGGTCTGCGTGGCGGGGTCGGGGTTGGAGTCCACCGAGCGGTTGCCGCCCTGCTCCTTGGCCGTCGGCACCAGGTCGGCGGGGGCGGGCTTCTCCGGGATGCCCCCGGTCTCGGCCGTCTTCACGTCGAAGCTGATCTGGTAGTCCGTGTGCGGCTTGACCTGGAAGTAGTACTCGCCCCGCTCGTTGGTCCGCGTGGTGTCGAGGACGGTTCCCGCCTTGTCCTTGAGGGTCACCGTGGCGCCGGGGATGGGCTCCTCGGTGGGGCCCTGGATCCCGTCGCGGTCGCGGTCGAACCAGACGCGGTTGCCGATCTGCACCGGCGCCTCGTCACAGAGCAGTTCCAGGTCGCCGAGGCCGTTCGCCTTGCCGAAGGAGCCGGTGCCGCCGTCGACCTGGTAGTCCTCCGAGCCCGCTCCGGTGGTGTTGTCGAACTTGCGCACCCCGCCGGAGAAGATGGTCAGCGGGTCGACGATCGTGGAGACCGTCTTGGTGAAGCGCGGTGCGAACGCCAGGCCGCCCTGGAGCGATTCGGCGAGCTGGCCCAGCGTGGAGTCGGCGTAGTAGTACTCCTTGACGCCGTCCTGCTGGGGCGGCGCGCTGCCGGGCTTGAAGTGGTTGGGGCAGGCGTCGGACTCGCTGTCCCAGACCCATCCGGTGGCCGTCTTGCACACGCGGGTGATGTCGCCCATCGCGGGGAAGAGGGACCGCTGCGCGGTGTCGTTGGTGCTGCCTTCCGGCGGCAGGGCCTCGTAGCCGGCCTGGTCGCCGAGCCGGTCCCGGAAGCCCAGGATCATCGATCCGTCGCGGTCGAAGACGATGTCGGACAGGAGCGGCTGCGGGAAGTTGGACTGCTTGAACCAGGCGTACGGGTCCCAGGTGGGCAGCCAGTGGCGCCAGTGGGTGTCGCCCAGGGTGGCGGCGTAGCCCATGCCGCGCTCGGCGCCCAGCCCGTGCTCGATCACCTTCTCGAAGGCGGTGCCGTTCAGCTTGAGCACGAAGGCCCGCAGGTCCTCGTCCTTCTGTGAGGTCTCGGCGCTACAGGTGCCGCCCACGTACACGGCTCCGTCGTGCGCGCCGAGTCCGTACGGGCGCCAGTCCGCCGCTCCCCCGGGGCAGCCGGGGTCGGGGATGGGGATGACCTGCCGGGGCGTGGCGGGTGCCTTGCCCGGGCCGGCGCCGTCGGTGTCGTAGACGTACAGGCTCTTCGCCTTGAGGCCGACGGCGTAGAGGGTGCGGCCGTCGTCCGCGAGGTCCAGGTCGCCGAGGCCCTCCTTGCCGACCGCGTTGTTGATCTCCATCGTGTCGCGGGTGAGGTCGGCCGAGTGCTTGGCGTCGCCCGCGTCGGGGACGGTCGCGAACAGCGAGGTCTTCTTGCTGCCCCGGTCGACGACGTAGATCCCGCCCGGGCCCGCGGGTCCGTAGGGCATCAGCCGCTTGGTCAGCGCACCGGTGAACAGTTGGTCGGTGTCGCGCCGGTGCGCGAGGCCGTAGGTGGCGCCGATGTCCTCGAACGTCGTCTCGTCGGCCGGCGCCGGGGAGTCGCCCGTGCGGTCGTAGGGCCACGAGACCAGGGCCCGGGTGCCGACCTGGCCCGGTGCGCTCTGGTGGTGGCAGGGGGTGGCGAGGTCCGGGTTGGCCTGGCAGTAGTCGGCGGGGTTGTGCACTCCCGTGACCACGGTGGCGTTGCCGTTCGTCACGTCGACGAACTCCACGAGGGAGGACAGGGAGGGCGCGGGGCCGCCCGCCTGCGCGGGCCGCAGGTACGGTGTGGCCGCCGGGATGACGGCCTCGACCCGGTAGCGGCCGCCGCTCAGGCCGAGGGCGCCCGGGGCCAGCACCACCTTGCCGTCGGCTCCGGTGACGCCCCGGCCCGTCCTGCCCGAGGCGTCGGTGAGCGTCACGGGGATGCCCGGTTCGCCGACCTCCAGGGCCGGGGTCCAACTGCCGTCCGAGTCGACGTCGCGGACGACGGTCACCGTGACCGAGCCCTCCGCCCGGGCGGCCGGACCCGCGAAGGCGGGTGGCGGCGCCGCGAGGGCGGGGAGCGCGACGAGCACGGCCAGACCCCCCAGCCACCGCCGGGCCCCGCGACCGGGGACTCTCAGGGGAACGCTCATGTGCCTCATTTCCGAGATCCACTGACTGTGGGCACAGGATGCGTTCCCCCGGGCCGATCCCCCGTGAGCCGTGCGGGAGCGGACACCCCCTTGCCACACGCAAACACCCGAACGTCCGTGCCGTCGCACGGCGCCGGCCCGGGGGCGGGGGTGAGGGTGGAGGTGGGGGCGGGGGGGCTCAGCCGGTCTTCTCCCGCGCGGGCCCGGGCGCGGGCCAGCTCACGGTGGTCTGGTCGGGGCGGTCGTAGTCCACCCCGTCGAGGCCCCATCCGTACAGCTCGCGCAGCTGCGCCATGAACCAGGCGGCGCCTTCGGGCGAGCGCGCCAGTCCGGCGTGCGGGTCGGCCCACAGTTCCCGGACCAGGTCCTGGACCTTCGGGTCGAGTTCCCAGCCGTCGAGCCGGATGCGGCCCTGTTCGTCGGTGACCAGTGCCGTGGTGCCGGTGAGCTGGTCCCACAGGTCCTCCGCCTGCTGGGCGGTGGTGCGCAGGCCGTCGCCGAGGACGGTGTGGAGGAAGGCGGTGTACAGGGCGATGGAGGGGATGGCGCTGGAGGCCTGGGTGACGGCGGCGCCCGCGACGACGGTGAAGGCGCGTTGCGCGCCCGCCAGGACCGTCTCGTTCAGCTCGCCGGCGGTGTTCTCCAGGTGCTGCTTCGCGGCGCCGATGGTGCCCTGGCGGTAGACCGGGGCGGTCAGTTCGGAGCCGATGTAGGTGAGCGCGGCGGTGGTGAAGCGCTCGGCGAGCAGCCCCCGCGCGGCGAGCGCGCGGACCCACAGCTGCCAGTCGGCGCCGCCCATGACCTGCACGGTGTCGTGTGCTTCCGCTTCGGTGGCCGGCTCCAGGCGGATGCTGGTGACCGCGGGGGCGGCCTGGGAGAAGTCGAGCGCGGGGGCCTGGTAGGGCTGCCCGAGCGGCTTGATCACCGAGTGGTGGACGGTACCGGTGGCCGGGTCGGTGCGGCGGGGCGCGGCGAGGCTGTAGA
Source organism: Streptomyces sp. NPDC028419 (assembly GCF_055565515.1). Lineage (NCBI taxonomy): Bacteria > Bacillati > Actinomycetota > Actinomycetes > Kitasatosporales > Streptomycetaceae > Streptomyces > Streptomyces sp. NPDC028419. The sequence continues at coordinate 18,694 of NZ_JBVHUE010000048.1, forward strand.
TCAAGTGGTCGACCTGCCCGAACCGTTCCTCGACCAGGTCGAGGACCTCGGCCTTGCCCTCGTCGGAGAAGGCGTCGGTGTTGACGAAGAGGAAGTCGTGGCCGGCCTCTTCGACGAGGCGGGCGGCGGCCGCGGTGCGGTACCAACCGGCGGTGGCGGTGCGGCGCTCGGTCTCGGCGCCTTCGTAGGCGACGCCGATGCCTCGGATCCCGTGCTGGCGCAGACCGGTCAGGAGGGTGGCCAGGCCGTATCCGGCGCTGTGGCCCAGGAGCAGGACCACCGGGCTGCTGCCGTCGCTACGGGCCGGGATCCGCTCCCACATCCGCTCGACGGTCTCGGCGGAGCCGGTGGGGTGGGAGTTGACGATCAGGAAGCCGCGTTGTTTCGGGTCGATCTGCCGGAGACTCAAGGGGGGTCCGTTCCGCTGGTGCCGAGTGGGTGTGCGAGTTCGAGGTGCCCTCTTCGGGAGCGTATCGGCGGCGCGGGACGCCCACTCCTGCGAGCGGGCTACGGAGAATCCGCCCCCGCGTTGTGGGGTCCGGCATTGAGCACGCCGCGCGCGTATGAATGATCTTGCGCCTATGAATGATCTTGATCTTCGGGATCGCGGGAGGGACGCCCTAGGTTCCGGCCCCGGCCGCGGTGATCAGGTCGACGAGGCCGGGGAGGCCGGCTTCGGTCAGCGCGCGGCGCTGCCGGTCGGCGGGGGTGCCCTCGCGCAGGAGGCGGTGGACGAGGGCGCTCACCTGGCGGAGGTCGCCCGCGGTCTCCAAGGCCGGGGTGATGTGGCGCAGCAGCGAGCACAGCGTGTCGCCGCTGCTGTGCGGGCGCCCGTACCGGTCCGTCAGCGTGCCGCCCAGCCCGTACCGGGCGGCGTGCCAGGTGCCCGCTTGCAGCAGCTCCGGATCCAGCGTTTCCGACGGGGCGCCGGCCTCCTCCTCGGCGATCGCCGTGGCGACCAGGGCGCGGACGATCCCGGCGAGCATGACCGCGTCGTCGGCCCGCAGTTGGACGTCCGCGCAGCGCACCTCGACGGTGGGGTAGCGGTCCGAGAGCCGGGCCTGCCAGTACACCTGGCCCCGGTCGGCGATCACCCCGGCGGCCACCAGGGCCTCCAGGCGCCGTTCGTAGTCGGCGGCGTCGGCGAAGGCGGGCGGCGGGCCGCTGACGGGCCAGCGGCCGAAGACGATGGTGCGCCAGCTCGCGAACCCGGTGTCCCGGCCCTCCCACACGGGTGAGTTGGCGGACATGGCCAGGAGGGTCGGCAGCCACCCGCGGATCCGGTTCAGCACCGCGACGCCGGTCTGCCGATCGGGAACCGCCACATGGACGTGCATCCCGCAGATGAGGTGCTCGTCGACCAGTTGCCGGGCCGCGCCGCCGATCCGCAGGTAGCGCGGCGTCTGCGTCACGGGTACGGGCAGGGGGCCCCGCAGCGGCGCGGCGCCCGTGGCCGCGATCCGGCAGCCGCTGTCCTCGGCGGCCGAGGCCACGGCGTGCCGCAGGCGCAGCAAGTGGCCCCCGACCTCCGCCAGGCTCGTGCACACGGCGGTGGCCACCTCGACCTGGGCCTGGAGCAGCTCGTCCTGCACCTCGTCGGGGTCCGCCACGGCGCCGAGGCCGGCGGCCCGGCGGACCTCCTCGGCCAAGGGCGCCGGCAGGCCCGTGGCGGGGTCCAGGAGGACGTACTCCTCTTCGACGCCGACGGTGATCACGTGATGCCGCTACCCCGGACGCGCCTTGATCATTCCTGTGGGACGCGTCGCGTACAGCGCTCCGCCCGCCCCGGTGTCCGTGACTCCGGGGCGGGCGGACGGTTCCGCGCGGATCAGGCGGCGGTGATGTTCTCCGCCTGCGGGCCCTTCTGGCCCTGCGTGATGTCGAAGGTCACGGCCTGGCCCTCCTGCAGCTCACGGTAGCCCGTGGAGTTGATGTTGGAGTAGTGCGCGAAGACGTCGGGGCCGCCGCCGTCCTGCGCGATGAAGCCGAAGCCCTTTTCGGAGTTGAACCACTTCACGGTTCCGCTGGCCATGATGATGCCTCTCAGTCGATGTCGGATCCGCACCGCGCGGACCCGGAGGTGATCGCCCTGGTCCGGCACTGCACAGCAAAACGCCCACGCCAGGGCGCGGGCAGGAACTGCGAACCACGACAGCTGGAACAGAAGCTACACGGCGAATGCGCCCGTCACCAGAGAGCTACGATCACCGCTTGCAGACGATTCTCGGCGCGGGGATCGTGCGGGTCCAGGTCGCGGTCGCGACTGTGTCCGTTCCGCGTCAGTTCCGCGGCCCGCGCGGCGCCCGTACGGCACCGGCCTCGGCGCGCTGTGCGCTCCCACATACCGGCACGGTATCCCGCGCCCGCAGCGCCCGGCGGCACCCCGCCGCCCCGTGGGCGACCCTTCGCATGCATGTGCTGATGGGAACGCGGGCGCACCCCGTCCTAGAGTGACGCGCTGCCCGGCGGGGCCCGGGGGGGGGGGGGGGGGGGGGGGGTTGCCCGGGGTTTTGGGAAAAAGGGGGGAGCCCCTGGCCCCCGCGTTTTCAGAGGGGC
>NZ_JBVHUE010000048.1:21259-50520 GCF_055565515.1 Streptomyces sp. NPDC028419
TTTGGCCACCCTTCCCCGTCCTTGTGCGGGGGGAACCCCCCCCCCCCCCCCCCCCACCCCCCCCCCCCCCCCCCCCCCCCCCGGCCCCCGCCGGGGGGCGACGGGTTCACCAGGCGTTCGGCGACGAGGGAGGCCGCTCATGGCCAGTGCGTTTCAGGAGCGCAAGCTCCGGGGGGTGTTCGCGGCGTTCGACGCGGACGGGGACGGCTACCTGCGCGAGGAGGACTTCCGGTCGCTCGTCGCCCGGTGGAGCCTCCTGCCGCGCGTGGGGGCCGGTACGGATCTGCGCGCACGGGTGGAGGCCCTGCTGATGGGGTGGTGGGCGGCGCTGCTGGAAGCCGGGGACGCGAACGGCGACGGCTCGGTCGACATGGCCGAGCTGCTGTCCCTCGTGGACCGGTTGCCCGCCATGGTGGCCGACGTCACCGCGACCGCGCACACGGTCTTCGACGCGGTGGACACGAACGGCGACGGCCGCATCTCCCCGGAGGAGCACCACCGGCTCGTCGAGACGTGGAACGGCCGCCCCGTCGACGTGCGGGGCGTCTTCGAGCGGCTCGACCCGAACGGCGGCGGGCACCTCGACCGCACGGAGTTCGCCACGCTGTGGCAGCAGTTCTGGATGAGTGACGATCCGGCGGAGCCGGGCAACTGGCTGTGCGGCCGGATCCCCGAACGGTGAGGTCCGCCGTCGCCGATGCTCCGTCAACTACCTGTCCTTGCAAGGGAGTTCGGCCGCCCGGTGCGACCGGTCCGGTCCGGGCTCAGGAGTCCTCCTCCTCGACCTTGAAGGTGTGGAACCCGCGACGGTGGTAGTTGGGCAACGCCCTCGCGTTGTCCGCGGAGGAGGTGTGCAGCCACACCCTGCGCACCCCCGGGACCAGGTCCCACCCCTGTCGGATCGCGAGGGTCAGCGCGTGACCGCCGAGGCCCCTGCCGGTGAATTCCGGCAGCAACCCGAACGTCCTGATCTCCACGTCGCCGTCCGGGTGGACGTCGTAGCAGACCGCGCCGGCCGGCTCGTCCGCCAAGGTCAGCAGCCAACACGTGCGGTGCGGGTGCTCGGCGAACCACGTCCGCCACTCCTGCGGGCCGCGTCGGGCGCTGCGCCACTGGTACGGCGCTCCGATCCTGGCCATCACGTCGGAGACCGGCGACAGGTCCCCCTCGACGGCGATCAGGGCCATGTCCGGGACCGGTGCGCCGGGAACGAGCCGGCTCCGGTCGGTCATCTCCACATACGTCACGGTCTTCTTCACCCGAGGCAGGCTACGTTCCCGCACACATGCGTGTGGGCCGCCGCAGGAGTGCGACGAAGTTTACGGGGAAGGAACTGCGGGTGTCCGATGGCGCATAGCATCTGGCAGCAACACCGTGAGGTACGAGGAGAGTGAGCCGCAATGGCCAACGAGCCCGACAGCACGCCCATCCACAACGTGTACGCGCAGCGGTTCGCCGCAGATCTCGAAGTCAACCGCAAGGAACAGGAAGCCATCACCGCGCAGCTCACGGATCTCGGGGCGCGCTTGGCGCAGTTGAAGTCCGACGAGGGCTGGCTCTCCGGGGTGCAGGGCACACTGCCCGCGACCCCGGTGGCACCGGTACCGACACCCGTGACACCGGACGCCGACGCCAGGGCCGTTCCGCGGCCCCGGGCGGCGAAGAAGGCCACCGCGGGAACGGCGGGCACGGCGAGCACGGCGCGCACCAAGACGGCACGGCCCCGGAAGACCGCGGCCAAGGCCCCCGCCCCGGCCAAGGCCCCGGTGGTGGCTGACGCCCCCGCCGTCACGGAGACCGCCGCGCCCGCGAAGACCGCCGCTCCGGCCAAGGCCGCGGCGCGCAAGGCGGCCCCGCGCAAGGCGCCCGCACGCAAGACCGCGGCGCCCACTACGAAGGCGGCGAAGGCGGGCGCCGAGAAGGAGCCCGCGACGGTCGCGTCGACCGGCACCACGGAGCCCCCGCGACGCGAACTCGTCCTGGCCCTCCTCGTCAGCGCCGCGGAACCCCGCATGGTCAGCGAGGTCGCCAGCGAATTGGCGCAGGCACACCCCGAACGCCCCGCCTCCACCCAGGTGGTGCGCAACACCCTGGAGCTCCTCGCCAAGAAGGGGCTCATCGAGAAGGAGAACAAGCAAGGTTCGGTCATGTACTCCGCTCCCCTGCCCGGGGCGCCGGAGCAGCCGTCCGCGACGGCCGGGACGACCGGTGCGGCCGATGAGACCGTCACCGCCCCCACCCCCGCTCCCGTAGAGGTCTGATCCGACGGCGCCCGCCGCTCCCCGGCGACCTCGACGGTCGTCCGGGGCGCGCGGGGCGGCCGTCCGGGGAGCGGTGGTGGGTTACGCCGCCGGCGGCAGCCGCAGCGCCAGGCCGTCGAGGACGACCTCCAACCCGTAGGCGAACTTGACCTCGCGGATCTCGGCGGGGTCGACGCCCTCGACCGGGGCGTAGGCCTCGGTGAGGTGCTCCTGGTCCGCCACGGCCTCCCGCGCGGCGGGCATGAGGCGGGCGACGAACGCGGCTTCGGTCTCGCCCGAGCGCGCGACGGTGGTCAACCAGGCCGCCTCGGTGGTGCTCATGCCGATGACGTAGCCCAGGACCGTGTCGATCGCACGGCTCGGCTCCGGGAATCCGGCGGCGGCGAAGAGCGCCGCCAGCCGGTCGGAGAAGGACATGAGGTTCGGGCCCAGGTAGGCGAGGCCCGCCTGGCCGAGGACCGAGGCCAACCACGGGTGGTCCAGGGCCGTACCGCGGAAGGACAGGGCGGCCTCGCTGACGGCCGTGCGCCAATCCTCCCGCGCGCGCTGCGGTGACGGGACGAGGATCTCGGCGCATACCTCGTCCACGGCCAGCTCCATCAACTCCTCCTTGGTCGCGACGTGCCGGTACAAGGAGGTCGCGCCCGCCTTCAGCCGGGCGCCGAGCTTGCGCATGCTGAGCGCGTCGATGCCCTCGGCGTCCAGCATGAGCACCGCCTCGCGGACGATCGCGGCCCGGCTCAGCGCCGGTTGCTGTACCTCGCGCCGCTGACGGGCCCACACGGACGGGATCGGGTTCGCGTCGCTCTTCGCGGTCATGAGGACTCCCTTTCTGCGCACATCGTTCGCATTCAGCGTACACATCTCGGTTCTTGCGCACACTGTTCCGCGCTGCGTACAGTGTGCGCATCGAAGGAACGGTGTACTCAGCCCGGAAGGACGTCCCATGGAAACCCGCAACCCACGTCGTTGGTGGATCCTCATCGTGCTCTGCCTCAGCACGCTGGTCCTGGTCGTCGACAGCATGGCCCTGACCGTCGCGGTGCCGTCGATGACCGCCGACATCGGTGCGAGTGCCCAGGACACGCAGTGGATACTCGACTCCTACATCCTGGTCTTCGCCGGCCTGTTGCTCACCGCCGGAAGCCTCGGCGACCGGTTCGGCCGCCGGAAGGTCATGGTCATCGGCCTGCTGCTCTTCGGGGTGGCGTCGCTGGCCGCGACCTACTGCACCAACCCGGGCGAGGTCATCGCCGCACGCACCGCGATGGGCGTCGGTGGCGCGCTGATCATGCCCTCGACCCTGTCGATCCTCATCACCGTCTTCGACGAGGAGGAACGCGGCAGGGCGATGGCCGCCTGGGGCGCGGTGTCCATGCTCGGCCTGGTCGGCAGCCCCGTGCTCGGCGGCGTCCTGATCGACCACTTCTCGTGGCACTCGATCTTCTTCATCAACGTCCCGGTCGTCGCCCTGGCCCTCCTCGCCGCCTTCACCCTCATGCCGGAGTCCAAGGGGCCGTGGCAGAAGCCCGATCCGCTGGGCGCGGTGCTGTCGGCGGTCGGCATGACCGCCCTGATCTGGTGGATCATCGAGATCCCGCAGCACGGTGCCTTCGACGGCCGCTCCGCCGTCACCCTGGGCGTCGCGGTCGTCGCCCTGGCCGGGTTCGTGGTCTGGGAGCAGGTCACCCCCTCGCCGATGGTGCCGCTGGCGCTCTTCAAGCACCGCAACTTCAGCGGTGGTTCGCTCTCGCTGACCCTCGTGCAGATCGGCAACGGCGGTCTGCTGCTGGTCCTCACCCAGTACCTCCAGTTCGTCCTCGGCTACTCGCCCGTCAAGGCCGGACTCGCGTTCGTACCGCTCGCCGTCGCCGCGCTCATCGGCAACGGCGCCGGGGCCGGGCTCGCCGCGAAGGTGGGCAACCGCCTTCTGGTGCTGACCGGCATGGTCCTCATGGCCGCCGCCTTCGGCCTGCTGGCCACCGTGTCGGCCACCACGGGCTTCACCGTCCCGGCCGTCTCCCTCGGCCTGCTCGGTCTCGGCGCGGGTCTGGCGATGCCCGCCGCGGTCGGGGCCCTCATGGGGACCATCCCGCAGGACAAGGCCGGCGTCGGCTCCGCCCTCAACGACACCATCCAGCAGGCCGGTACGGCCCTCGGCATCGCCATCCTCGGTTCGCTCCTGACCAGCGGCTTCACCCGGCAGATGCCGGCGGACGCCCCCGAGGCGGCCAAGCACTCGATCGGCGGCGCGCTGGCGGTGGCCGGGGGCGACGGCGGCCTGGTCCGGGCGGCCCGGGAGGCCTTCACCGCCTCGATGTCGACCACCTTCACCATCAGCGCGATCGGCGTCCTCGCCGCTGCCGTCCTCGCCGGCGTCGTCATGCGGGACGTCCGGCCGCAGCCCGGCGCGGCCCGTACCGAGGAGGCCGAGCTCGTCGCCTGATCCGCCGCCCGGAAGGCACGGCGGCCGGTGCCCCGACGGGCACCGGCCGCCGTGCGTCACGGGGCCTCAGGCGTCCAGGGTCAGGTCGCTCGCGGGGACGGACCGGCAGGTGAGGCAGTCGTCCTCGGGGAGGTCCTCGGACGGCGTGACGAGGTGGGTGACCGCGCCCTTGAGGACCGATGTCACGCAGCTCTCGCACTGGCCCGCACGACAGCCGCTGGCCATCTTCACCCCGACCTTCTCACCGAGGGCCAGCAGCGTTCCGTCCTTCTTGGTCCAGGTGACGTCCTTGCCGGAGCGGCCGAAGCGGACGGTGAAGGAGGCGTCGTCGGGGACGTTCACCTCGCGGACGGCGGGGCGGAACCGCTCGCTGAAGACCTCGAAGCGGGGAACCCCCCGCTGCCCCAGTGCCCCGGTGAGGGCGTCCGTCATCGCGGCGGGACCACAGAGGTAGAAACGGGCCCGCCCTTCGAGGAGCGCGGGGTCGATGTGGTCGGCGGTGATGTGGCCGGCGACCGTGTGGTCCGCGCCCGGTCGGTCCTGCGCGAGGGGCCGGGCGTAGTGCGTGACCACGCGCAACACCGGTATCGCCGCCTGGAGTTCGCGCAGCCGCGCACGGTACGGGTGATCGGCGGAGTTGGCCACGCCGTAGTGGAGGACGACCTCGGGGACGGTGCCGCCGGTGGCGGCGAGGGTTTCGAGGTAGCTCATGAAGGGCGTGATGCCGATGCCGCCGGCGAGGAGGACGACCGGGTGCCGGGTGTGGGTGGGGATCGCGAACACACCGGCGGGGGTGGCCAGGTGGAGCCGGTCCCCCACCTCCAGCTCCCGGTGGACGTAGCCGGAGAAGCTGCCGTCGGGGACGTGCCGGATGCCCAGGTGGTAGGCCGTACGGCCGGCCTGGACCGCGGGGCCGGTGAGGGAGTACGAGCGTGCGCCGCGCTCCTGCGCGAGGACCCCGGCGGCGTCCTCGGCGCGGACCGTGAGGTGCTGGCCCGGTCGGTAGTCGGGCAGGGCTCCGCCGTCGACCGGCGCGAGTTCCAGGGTGCGCACGCCCGTCCCCTCCGCGCCGATCGCGGTGACGGTGAAGGGACGGGTGCCGGACCAGCTGGGGTCGCTGCCCGCGGGCAGCGCCCGGATCTCGCACACCGACGAGCGCAGGGGGACACCACCGCTGAGGGGGTCGGTGACGCTGTGGTCGATGAGGCCGTTGATGTTGCTGCCCGTCGCGGCCAGCGGATCGGGGCCGGGGAGCGCGAGGTCGGGCGCGGCCTGCCACCAGCCGTACTCGGCGACGACGACCCCCGGGTGCAGGGACGCGTCGAAGCGTGCCCGCAGGCGGATGCTGCCGCGGGCGGTGGCCAGTTCGACCCACTGGCCCTCCCCGATGCCGCGGGCCTCGGCGGCCCGCGGGCTCATGTCGACCATCGGCTCCGGGGAGCGGCGGCGCAGGGAGGTGATCGAGCGCTGCTGGCTGTGGACGAAGTAGCCGCTCTTCGCGCTGGTCAGGACGAGGGGGAAGGCCCGGCTGGTCGGCGCCGGGTCGACGTGTACGGGGACGGGCGGGTAGCCGTGGGCGGCGAGGCGCCCGGAGTACAGCTCGACCCTGCGGGTGGGGGTGTCGAAGCCCCGGACCGTGCCGTCGGGGCGGGGGCGGGCGTACCGGTGGTGGGTGGCGGGCTGCTCCACGCGGATGCCGCCGGGCCGGGCGCGCAGCTCCCCGGTGGTCAGGCCGAGGGGCCGGAGCTGGTGGTTCCAGGCGGCTTCGATGTCGCCGTCGAAGAACAGCCCGCCCAGGCCCAGGCGGCCGGCGAGGTCGAAGACGATCTCCTGGTCGGACCGGGACGCGCCCTGGGGCTCGACCATCCGCTGCCGCAACTGGACGTGCTCCTGGGCGCGTTGGTCGATGTCGAAGCCGAAGCGCAGGGCCTCGTGCTCCCAGGCGCTGTTGACCGGCAGGACGATGTCGGCGGTGCTGCTCGTGGGGGTGTGGAACAGGTCGGCGTGGACCTGGAACTCCAGCTCGCGCAGCGCTTCGGCGGTCAGGTCGGAGCCGGGCTGGCTCATGACCAGGTTGGAGCCGAAGCCGATCACCGCCCGGATCCGGTAGGGCTCGCCGGTCAGGATCGCGGTGCGCAGGTCGCCCGCGTTGATCCAGCCGGAGGCGGGCGGTCCGAGCGGGTGCTTGTCGATGCCGAGCGCCTTGGCGCGCTGCTCCGGGCCGAGCTGCCCGGGGTGGGTGGCCGGGGCGTACCGGGGGAAGGCGACCTGCCGGTTGCCCCCGGGTGCGTCGAAGGATCCGGTCAGGGCGAAGAGGGTGGCCAGGGCGCGCTCGATCTGGCTGGCGTTCGCGTGCTGCGCGACGCCCGTCCAGCCGTAGTACGCGACGGTGCCGGCCTCGATGACCATGTCGGCCAGCGCGCGCACCTCGCGCTCGGGGATCCAGGTGGTCCTGGCCACCCGGTCCAGCGGCCACTCGGCGCACGCGTCCGCGTACAGCTGGAAGGCGGGCGTGCAGCTGACCGGTCCGTCGGTGGTCTCGATGCGGTGGCTGCCCCGGAGGGCGAAGCGCTCGGGGCGGTCGGCCGCGCGGGCGGTGTCGTAACCGGCCGGGGCGTCCGCCTCCTGGTCCCAGACGACGAAGCGGTCCGCTCCCGCCTCCCCTTCCGCGACGCCTCCCGTGCCTTCCGTGACGTCGGCGGCCCGCAGGAAGTCATGGGTGTCGGCGCGGACCAGGAGCGGGGCGTTGGTCCAGCTCCGGACGAAGTCCTCGTCGTAGTCGTTCCCTTCGATGAGGAGGTGGGCCAGGCCGAGGGCGAGGGCGGCGTCGGCTCCGGGGCGCATCCGCAACCAGGCGTCCGCCCGGAGGGTGCTGGTGGAGCGGCGCGGGTCGATGACGGCGAGCTTCGCCCCGGCGGCCGTGGCGGCGCCGAGGGCGGCGGACTGCGCCAGCCAGGTCTTGGCCGGGTTGAACCCCCACAGGACGACGAGGTCGGCGGCGGCGTAGTCGGGCGGCGGGAGCGGGGCGCCGAAGGTGAAGAGGTGGGCGCCGTCCCGGTACCAGTTGCAGATCTCGGTGCTGTAGACGGTGTTCGGGGACCCGAAGGAGCGGACGAGGCGCTCCAGCCACTCGATGGAGTCCGAGATCGCCGAGGCGCTGGGCGAGGCGACGGCGAAGGCGACCGCCTCCGGGCCGCTCTCGTCCGCGATCGTCCGCATCCTGGCGGCGATCTCCGACATGGCCTCGTCCCAGCCGATGGGGACCCAGCCCGGGTCGGGGTCGGACTTCGGGTTGGTGCGGCGCAGCGGCGTCGTCAGCCGGCCGGTGGAGTGGGCGATCTCGGGGGCGGCCCGGCCCTTGGGGCACATGGCGGCGCCGGTGGGATGGTCGGGATCCGGGCGCACACCGGTGAGACGGCCGTTCTCGACCGTGTACAGCGCACCGCACTTCGACTTGCACAGGGTGCAGAAGCCCCGCTTCTCCTCGGTCATCCGACGGCCGTCCCTTCGTCTCGGTGCTCCTTTCAGTGGACACCCCGAGAGGGGCTCGCGGACGCTGCCGACGGTCACCGGGGACGGTGCCGAAGGTCCCGCGCCGGTCAGCGGACGGCGGGGCGGACGGGGTCCTCGGGCCTGCTGCCGCACCAGGGCGACGAAGGGGCGGTCGGGGAGGCGAGTTCCGGCCGATCCGCACCGAAATGGCCGTGCGGCGTCCGGTGTGCGTTCACCTCCCGCTCACCTCATGGTTCAATGACATGTGAAATATCACATGTCATAGCCCGGAGCGAAAGCGCCGGGTGTGACCCATATCCGTGCCCCGTGTCCGTACCCCTTGCGAGGAGAACGTTCCGATGAATCGCTTAGCCCTGCTCCTGGCCGGTTCCGCAGTCCTGGCCGTTGCCACCATCACCCCCGCGAGCGCCGCGACCCGCTCGGCCGACGTGGTCGACACCGTGACCTCGTGCGGGAACTCGGGCCTCCAGTCGGGCCTGTCCACCCGGGTGTGCGCCGAAGTCACCGGCACCACCGTCGAGTTCTACGGCACCGTCGGCCTCGCCGGCCCGCCCTCCCCGGGCGGCCCCGGCCCCGCCCCGAAGGAGCTGATCACGACCCTGACCACCGAGGTCGTCGGCAGCGGCGCGGCGCCCACCACCCAGACCCGGCAGGTCCTCTTCACCTCCGCGAACCTCCAGGTGCGCGGCGCCGCCGCCACCGTCCCGTGCGGGTCGACCGTCCGCGGCACCTTCGCCGTGGCCTCCTACCCCTGGGCCCCGCGTCCGGTGGTCCACGAGGTCGTCGTCCCCTGCTGATCGGGGCTCCGCGTCCGCACCCGCTCCGCGACGCGACCGCGGAGCGGGTGCGCCGGAACGTGCCTACGCTGGAGGGGGCGGGCGCGCAGAGGTGAATGAGGTGCGGCCATGACAACGAGGCGCGGGACGCACGCGCGGCACACCGGGCACACCGCGGGGCGGCACGCGCGGCGGCGCGTGCCGGTGAGCGCCGGAGCACCCGCCGTCGCCGCGGCCGCCGCCGCCCTCCTGCTGTCCGGGTACGTCGTTCCCGCCGCGGCGACGCCCCTCGCCCCGGCGGGAGCCCTCGCCGCCCCGTCCGACGGGTCCTGCCGGACCTCTCCGCCGGACAGCTTCTGGCGGGCGCCCGTGGACGGGCTCCCCGTCCACCCGCGCTCCGCCCGTTACGTCGCCTCCATCGGCGCGACGGCTCCCCTGCACCCGGACTTCGGCTCGGGGCTCACCGGGGGCCGGCCCTTCGGCATACCCGTCACCGTCGCGGACACCACGGTGCCCGAGTCGAAGGTCTCGCTGGACTACGCCGAGGAGAGCGACGCGTCCGGCTACCGGATCCCCCGGGACGCCCGGATCGAGAACGGTCCGGCGAGCGACGGGGACCGGCACATCGTCGTCTGGGACCGCGCCCTGTGCAGGTCCTACGAGCTGTGGGACGCGCACCCGCGGGGCGGGAACGCCTGGCACGCCGGCTCGGGCGCGGTCTTCGACCTGCGGAGCAACGACCTGCGCCCCGACGGCTGGACGTCGGCCGATGCCGCCGGACTGGCCGTCCTGCCCGGCCTGGTGCGCTACGACGAGGCGGCGGCCGGCGCCGTCGACCACGCGATCCGGATGACCGTCCCCCGCTCGGACCGGAGCTACGTCTGGCCCGCCCGGCACCAGGCGGGCTCCGCCGCGGACGCCTCGCTGCCTCCGATGGGGCTGCGGTTGCGCCTCAGGTCCTCGGTGGACACCTCGCGGCTGCCCCCGCAGGCCGAGGCGGTGGCCGAGGCGCTCAAGACGTACGGCGCCATCGTCGCGGACAACGGCTCGGCCTGGTACCTCTCGGGCGACGAGGACCCCCGCTGGGACAATGCCCAACTCGACGCCCTCAAGGGCTTCAAGGGCTCGGACTTCGAAGCCGTCGACGCGTCCGCGCTCCGGCGGTCCCCCGACTCCGGGGCCGTGGCACCGCGGTAGCCGGCCCGGCGCGCGTCGAGGGCTCCGGGTCCGTCCCGCGTCAGCGCATCTTCAGCGGGTGCTCGGGGGCGAGGGCGTCGGAGATGCGTTCGGCGATGGTCTGGGCCGAGTTCCCCTCGGGGCTCTTGGGGCCCTTCGTCACGGTGACGGAGACCGACAGCTTCTGCGCTGGCAGGTACGCCTGGATGGCCGCGTAACCGGAGAAGGAGGGGTTGGTCAGGATCCAGTCGTTCACCACGATCAGGCCCAGGCCGAAGTGGTGGGCCGCCGTGTTGGTCAGCAGGCAGACGGTCTTCGGGCACGTGGACGTCGCGTGGCCGAGGCCGAGGGTGCCCGGGTCGAGCTGGGTCTTGAAGGACTGCGCGGAGAGCAGCTTCCCGGTCCCGATGCCCCGCGCGGAGCGGTCGAGGTCGCAGATGTTCTGGACGAGCACCGCACCGCGCGCGGTGGTCCACGACGGGTTCCAGAAGGTGGACTCCTCGTAGGTGCCGCGCTCCGAGGTGAAGGCGTGCAGCACGGGTTCCGGTATCTGCGGGGTGCTCTGGTTGGTGGTCCCGGTCAGCCCGAGCGGGACCATCACCTGCTCCGCCAGCAGCCGGTCGAGCGGGACGCCGCCGATCTTCTCCAGCGCGGCGCCGAGGATCGCGAAGTTGGCGTGCGAATAGCTCCAGTTGGTCCCCGGCTCGTACAGCAGCGGTTTGCCCGTCGCGATGGCGATGACCTCGGCCGGGGTCCACGCGCGAAACGGCGCGGCCTCCAGCGCGGCGAGGAAGGTGGGGTCCGTGACGTAGTCGTGCAGTCCCGACGTCGAATCGGCGAGCATCCGCAGGGTGATCCGCGAGCCGTGCGGGACGTCCGGCAGCCACCGGGACACCGGGTCGTCGAGCGAGGCCCTGCCCTGTTCGACGAGCCGCAACAACGCGGTGCCCATGTACACGATGGCCACGGATCCGGTCCGGAAGTGCATCGAGGGCTCGGCCGCAACGCCCGTCATCGACTCGCCGAGGGCCGTGGTGAGCACCTCCCGATCGCCGGCGGAGACGCGCAGGACGACCGCGTTCAGGCCGAGCTCCCGCCGCGCCTGCTGCGCGATGGCGAGGACCTTGGCGGCGTCGCCGCGGGCCGGTCCCGGCGAGCTGACGCAGCTCTCCGGTTCGGCCGCGGCGGCTACGGCGGTTGCGGCTCCCGCGGGGACTGCGGCCGGCAGGGCGGCGCCCAGGACGCCGGCGATGCACACCATGACCGTACGAGTACGCCTCATCCGTCCAGTATGGGCAGGCCCGGGGACCGCCGCACGCGGACGTGACGGTGCGCACCACCGCCGCCCGGAGCGCAACCAACGCCCCCGCGCGCGCGTCGCACCACACATGGAACGTGCATGGTTCTTCTCGCTCATCCCGCTGGTGCTCGGCGCGGCCTTCCTCGCCGTCGGCGCGTACGGGCTGCGCCGCACCGCCGCGCTGCGGCGCACCGGTGTCACCGCCAGGGCCCACATCGTCCGGCACGCGGTCAGGCGGGGCGAGGAGGGGGCCACGTACCACTTCCCCGTCGCGGCCTGGACGACCGCGGACGGGCGCGCCTGTGAGTACGAGTCGAGGTTCGGGCGCGGTTCCGTCGGACCCGGCGCCGGGGTGGGCGCCACCGTCCTGGTGCGCTACGACCCGCGGGACCCGAGCCGGTTCACGATCCAGGGGTGGGAGGGGAAGGGAGTCGACCTCCTGTTCACCGTGCTGGGCGCGCTGCTCACCGCGGGGACCCTCGCCGTGGTGCTCGTCCGGCTGTTCACCCTGCCCGGCTGAATCGGCCGCGGCCGCGCCGCTATTGGGCCCAGGGCGGCGTGATGGTGCCGCCGTCGGCCAGCTCGGCGGTGAGGCCCACCCGGGTGGTGACCCACATGTGGGCGCTCTCCTCGGTGGTGTTGGCGACGCCCAGTTCGGAGCCGGCCGGGGCCACCGCCGCGTCGCCGGCCCGGAGTTCGGCGCTCTCGCCGTCGATGGTGAGGCGCAGGCGCCCCGACAGAACGTAGAAGGTCTCCTCGGCGCTGATCGTGTGGCGCGGACCCACCATCGCGGGCGGAACTTCGACGCGCCAGGCGGCGAGGTCCTCGCTCCCGGTGTCGGTGCGGACGTAGGAGACGAAACGACCGCCGTGGATCTCGTGCACCACGGCCTCGTCACGGTGGATGAACGGCATTGCGACCTCCATGTGGACAAGTAGCTTGTCCATTTAGACAAGCAGCTTGCCGAGTTATAGTCAAGGCCATGGATGACGCCCTGGCCTTCTCCGCCCTCGTACTCACGCTCTCCGGACACCTGGTGCAGGAGATCCACACCCGCGTGGCCCAGCAGGGTTTCGAGGACCTGCGCCCGGCACACGGCTTCGCCTTCGCCCGCATCTCCGCGGGCGGCGCCACCACGGCCGACCTGGCCGAGCACCTGGGGGTGACCAAACAGGCCGCCGCCCAACTGGTCGAGGAGCTGGTCCGCAAGGGGTACGTGGAGCGGCATCCGCACCCGCACGACGCCCGCGCCCGCCTCCTGGCGCTGACCGGGACCGGCCTGGCCGCCACCCGCGCCGCCGACGCGGCGGCCGGGGCCGTGGTGGCACCGTGGCGGGAGTCCCTGGGCGAGGAGCGCTTCGGCGCCCTGGTCGCCGACCTGGCCCGGCTCACCCCGCCGGGTCCCCTGCGCCCCGCCTGGTGAGCCGTCACCGCCGGGTCCGGTGAGCCTCGCCGACCGCGGAGCTGAGGCTTCGCCCCATGAACCGACGGGGGCCGGGGTGCCCTGGCACGTGCTGGAAGGGGTGCCGGCCGGTCGGGCTGAGGTGCCGCGGCTGCTGCGGAGGTTGGTCACCCCCGGCCGACGGCGCGAGGCGTGGGCCCGGCTGGAGGAGCGCCTGGGCCGGCGGACCGACGACCCGCTCTTCGCCCACGCGGCCGCCCGGCTCTTCGAGTTGCTCCCGGACCTCGACGATCGCCGCCTGGTCCGCGTGCTCGACTTCCTCGCCCGGCGCGGTCACGGCGCCTGCCGCAGCTCGGCCGGCGTGCACTACATGACCTTCACGGTGTTCGCGAACGGCGGGCGCCACGTGCTCCCCCTGGTCGCGCACCGGTCGGCGCGGGTGCGGGCGGGGGCGGCCCACGTCCTGCGCACCATCCGCTGCGCGGACCCCGCCGCTCCGGGTGCGCTGCGCCGGCAGGCCGCCGTGGAGGGCGACCCGACGGCGCTGGCGTCCCAGTTGCTCGCGGTGGGCGTCCTGTCGAGCCCGTCGCCGGCGCCGGCCGGGGCCGCGGCTGGCTCGACCTCGACCGAGACCGAGACCGAGACCGAGACCGAAGCGTGGCTCCGGCCGTGGCTGGAGCACCACCAGCCCCTGGTGCGGCTCGCGGCGGCGCAGAGCACCCTGACCGCGGGCGCGCCCGGCGGGGCTCCGGGAACGGGCGGCGCGGTGGCCCGTACCCTCATCGAGATCGGGACGGGCGCGCTGCCGGACGTGCCGTGGTGGCCCGCCGGGTACGCGCCGGCCGAACGCTTCGGTCGGCTGCTCGCGCCGTATCCACCGCAGGCCGCGACACTGGTGCGGGCCCTGGCGCGGCAGCCCGGGCGGGAACCCCGCAGGGCGGCCGTCATGGCGGCCGGTGCGCGGCTGCGGTACTGGCGGGACCCGGCGCCGGAGCTGTGGGAGGCCGTCACCGCGGCGCTGGACGAGCCGGAAGCGGCGACCGCGGCCCTCGACGTCTTCCTGCGGGGCGGCGGGGCCGCGGCGCCCTACGCCGACCGGCTGGTCCGCTACGTCGAGCGGAGTTGGCTCTGCGGCCCCCGCACCTACGACGTCGACACCGCGATCCGCGCGCTGGTCGCCCTGGGCGACGACCGGGCGCTTCCTTGGTACGCCGATGTCCAGGGGAACCGCTTCCTGGAGGTCGACTCCGTCCCCGAGCGGTGGGCTCCGCGGCTGCTGCCGGTCCTGCGCCGACAGCTCGCCGCCGGTTCGCGGGCCCGTGACGTGCCCGAGATCCTACGGACCCTCGCCCGCTGGGGTCCCGCCGCGGCGGCCGCCGTGCCCGAGCTCACCGGGCTGCTGGACACCTGCCACGCCCGGCCGGCCGCCGAGACCTTGGGCCGGATCGGACCGGCGGCCGGTGGCACGGCCGGAGTGCTCGCGGCCCTCGCGACCACCGCGCACACCCCGTGGGCGGGGCCCCTGTGGCGGGGCGCGCAGAGCGCCGCGTGGGCGCACTGGCGCGTCACGGGCGATCCGGAGCTGGCCCTGCGGGTGTGCGGCGCGGCGGTACGGGTCGGCCCCGGCCGACCGGTGCTGCGCCACCTGGCCGACCTGGGGCCGCTGGCCACGGCGTACGCCGACGCGGTACCGCCCCTGATGGCCTGTCCCGGCGAGTGGAGCCGGGTCGGCGCGGCCGAGGCGTGGTGGCGGATCACCGGTGCCGCGACCCGCGCCGTCGAGGTCCTGCTGCCGGAGCTGGCACCGCTGGCGGAGCACGAGGTCACCCCGCTCGCCCTGCGGACGGTGGCGGCGCTCGGCGCCATCGGGCGCCCCGCCTCGGCCGCCCTGCCGGCGCTGCTCGCGGTGACCTCCTCACCCCGCCGCTACGGGGGCGACGTCCCGCGCGACGAGGAACTGACCCGCACCGCACACGCGGCCCTGGCGGGCATCGACCGGGGCACCGGTCTGCTCTAGTGGTGCCAGGCCCGGCCGCCCACGTTGTGGATGAACCGCTGGAGCACCTTGAGCGTGGTCCGGTACTCCTCGTCCGAGATCCCCTCGTGGCGCTCGGTCCACAGCTCGCCCTGCAGGGCGGCGGCCCGGTCGAAGAAGGTCCGGCCCCGCGGCGTCAGCCCGAGGACACCTGCGGAGTCCTGCGTGACCCACCCCCGGGCGATGGTCGTGTCGATCTCTTCGGACACGGCCTCCGCGCCGACGGTGAGGTAGCCCCGCAGGGTCTCGATGACCTCCGTACGGCTCTTCGCCGTCTCGGCGCCGGCCACTTGGGCCAGCACCCACCACTGCGGCTGCGTGGTGCCGAGCTGCGCCAGTGCGCCCCGGGTGCGGGTGACGACCGCGTCGTAGGCGGCCCAGCTCCAGTAGCCGATGGGCTGCTTGACCAGTTCGGCATCGTCGTGCGAGTACTCCATGACGGAACTCCGTTCGCGCTGCAAGATCGCTTGATACCGGAACCCTAGGAACTCAACCGCGGTTGAGGTCCAGCCCTCCTCCCGACGGGTTCCCGACGCCCGCGGGTGAGGACGCCCCGCCGGGCGGGGCCATAGCCAGCCGCTGGTCACTGACCGTTACCGACGGAACACCAGGCCACACGCGCCCCTCAGGGCTTCTGCACCCGCCCCTCGGGGAGCTCCGGCAGCTGCGCGCCGCTACGGGCCGCCCGTCGCCCCCGAGGACCCCCCGGCGACACTCCTCGACAGAAGCCTCGGGTTGACTGAATGTTCAGTCAGTGCCAGAGTGACAGCCCGTGGTCGCATCACTCTCCGTACCGAGCGGCCGTTGTGGCGCGGAGCGCGCACCCTTGTCCGTAGAGACCGGTTTGTCCGCCTACGACGTACCACGCTCCCGCCCAGGCCGGATGCACCTGCCGCCAGCCCACGATCGGAGTCCCCCGTGCCCTTCCCGCCCCCCACCCGACGGACCGTCCTTCGCACCCTCTCCGGAATCGGCGCCGTCGTGCTGGGCTCCGCGGCCTGTGGGCCCGCCACGACCGGAGCCCGCGCAGAAGCCCTCGCCGCGCCCTCCCTGACCGCCGCGGGCAACGGCAAGCGCCGCATGGGCGCCGAGTGGGAGAGCCACACCCGCACCTTCATGGCCTGGCCGGCGCTCAGCTCGGTCTGGAAGCAGGACCTGCGCTACGTCCGCGAGGACATCGCCCGGATCGCCCGGGCCATCGGCGACTACGAGGCGGTCGTCATGATGGCCCGCCCGGACCAGGTGGACGCCGCCCAGCGCGCCTGCGGTGCCCGGGTCGAGGTCATCCCGCTGCCGGTCGACGACCTGTGGGCGCGCGACACCGTGCCCGTCTTCGTCGAGGAGGGCGGAAAGGTCATCGGCGTCGACTTCAACTTCAACGGCTGGGGCAACAAGCAGGAGCACAAGAACGACGGGGCGGTCGGCCGCGCCGTGCTCCAGAAGTACGGGATCCCCCGGGTCCAGGCCCCCTTCGTCGCCGAGGGCGGCTCCGTCGAGACCGACGGCCAGGGAACCCTGCTGATCACCGAGAGCTCGATCGTCAACGACAACCGCAACTGGGGCAAGAACCGGGACGCCCTGGAAGCGGAGCTCAAGCAGACCCTGGGCGTCGAGAAGGTGGTCTGGCTCGCCGGCGTGCGCGGCGAGGACATCACCGACGCCCACGTGGACAGCCTCGTCCGCTTCACCGAACCGGGCGTGGTGCTGCTGGACCGCGCCCACCCCAGCACCCCGCCGGACTCCTGGTCGCGCTCCGCCGACCAGGCCCGGTCCGTCCTGTCGAAGACGACGGACGCCCGCGGCCGGCGCTTCGAGATCGTCGACCTCCCCCAGCCCGACCTGAACCGGATCAGGGGCGAGGGCGACGACTTCGTCTCCACCTACGCCAACTTCTACGTCGCCAACGACGCCGTCTTCATGCCCAAGTTCGGGGACGCCAAGGCGGACGACCGCGCCCGCGGGATCCTGCGGGAGCACTTCCCCCAGCGGGACGTCGTACCGCTCTCGATCGACACGATCGCCTCGGGCGGCGGCGGCATCCACTGCTCCACCCACGACCAGCCCGGCAAGCCCGCCGCCTGACGGGAGCGGCCGGGTACGGGCCCCCGCGCGCGGGGGCCGTACCGCCCCTCATCCGTCCTCCAACGGATTGAATCTGATCACCCATTAGCCATAAATGATCACGAAAAGTGCCTTGCTGACGCCATTTATGTGAATAGCTGACCGCACCGCTCCACCCCTGGGGAGACGGATCCTCTGAAGGGTGTGCGATGCGACGCGTCTTTGAGAACCGGCCCGGCGGCTCGTACGGACGGAGCCGCACCGCGTTCTGTGCGGTGGCGGCCTGCTGGTTCCTGCCGCTGACGCCCGCGGTCGCGGCGCAGCCGTCCCCGTCGGCGCCGCCGCCGTCCCCCGGCGCGCGGGCGGCGGCCCCCGCCGCCGTGCAGGAAGCGGAGAGCGCCGACATCGCGGTGTCGGGCGCGCTGCGGCCCGGCGCGTCCGGGGCCCGGGAGCAGCGGGAGGGCTCCGCCTCGGCGGTGCGGGAGACCTTCGACTACGTCGTGACGGTGACCAACCGCGGGCCCTCCACCGCCCGCCAGGTCCGCGTCACCGACCGGCTGCCCGCCTCCCTGGAATTCGTCTCCTCCCGCGACGGCTGCACGGCGAGCGGTACGACGGTGGTGTGCGGGCCGTTGGCCACGCTGTCGGTGGGCTCCTCCCACGCCTGGGTGATCACCGTGCGGTTGGCGGCCGACTACCGCGGGGACGGTGCGGACATCGTCAACGAGGCGGTGGTCGACGCGGCGACGTCGGACCCCGACTCCCGCAACAACATGACGTCCCTGACGGGCCTGAACGTGCCGCCCAACACGCGGACCGCGGACCTCTCGCTGCGCAAGACGGCCCAGCTCGCCAAGGGTCGGGAGCACGTGCGGCCCGGGGAGAAGTTCACGTACCTGATCTCGGTGCGCAACCAGGGCCCGGGCACGGCCCGGCAGGTCGTCGTCACCGACCTGTTGCCCTCCTCGCTCACCCTGCTCTCCTCGCCCGACGACTGCGTGAGCGAGCAGGGGCAGGACCGACGGGTGGTGTGCCCACCGCTCGCGCGCCTGGCGGCCGGGGAGACGGCGGAGTTCCGGATCACCGTGCGCGCCGGCGCCACGGACCGGGCCAACCCTCCGGCGAGCATCTGCACGCCCCTCCAGAACGTCGCGCGCGTCACCAGCGCGAGCCTCGATCCCGATCTGTCGGACAACGCCAACGCGCCGGACACCACCGGACCGGGCGGTGGCCGGCTCTGCCTGATCTCCGACGGCGGCAAGGACCACCACGGCGACCACGACGACGACAGCGATGACGACGGCAACGACGACGACGGTGACGGTGACGACGGGCGCGACGACGAGCACGGCGGGCACGAGGACCACGGCGGCCGGGGCGAACACGGCCGCGAGGACCAGCACGGCGGCCGCGGCGACCTGGCCGACTCCGGAGCCGCCGTCCCGCCGTGGCTGCTGTGGGCCTCGACCTCCCTGGTGGCCGGCGGCGCCGCGCTGCGCACGGCCTTCCGCAGGCGGTCCCGGACCTGACGCCGGGCGTGCCCCCTGGCCCGCCCCCGGATCGACGCCCCCCGCGGACCACCGCCGCGCGAGCAGACGAGGAACCCACAGGAATGACAGTGCCCTGGAGTCCGACCCCGAGCCCGGGCCGGCGCGGGACCCGCACCCGGAGCCGACCCGGCCGGTGGCGGCGGGCCGCCGTGCCGGTCCTGTGGGCCGCCGCGCTGCTGGCACCGCTCGCCCCGGCGGCAGCGGCCGCGGCCCCGGTGCCCGGCCCGGACCCGGTCGCCGTGACCCGCGCGCCGGCGGACGGCCGCGGCCCCCGGGCCCTCACCTTCCCCGTCAACGAAACCTTCGACAGCTCCACCAACCTGGGCACCAACAGCGGCAACGCGAGCTATCCGGGCAGCGGTTGGCTGCGCCTGACGCCCGCGAGCAGCTCGCAGTCCGGGACCTGGAAGATGAAGGACTCCTTCTCCTCCAGCCTCGGCATCCTCGCCGAGTTCCGGTACGCCACCTACGGCGGAACGGCCTTCGAGGGCAAGCGGGGTGACGGGTTGTCGTTCTACCTGACCGACGGCGCGGCGTCCGACGGGGTCGGCCCGTCCGGCGGCAGCCTCGGCTACGCCTGCTCGGGCCCGGTGTCGGCCCGGTGCACGACCTCGGGCGTTCCGGGCGCCTACCTCGGCATCGGGCTGGACGAGTTCGGCAACTTCTCCTCGGACGTGGTCGGCAACGGCGGACCGGGCAACCAGGCGAACAAGATCGTGGTGCGCGGCGGCGGCAACGCGTCGACGGGCTACCGCTTCGCCACCGCCGTGGACGGGCCGGGCAAGACCGTGGAGACCGGCAGTCGCGCCAAGGAACGCACGGTGCGCCTCTCCCTGCTGCCCAGCGGTACGAAGATGCTGCTGTCGGTGTGGTCCGACAGCGGCCCCGACACCGCCATGACCCAGCTCATCACCGACTTCGACGTCACGGGGATCACCGGCCAACCGAAGCTGCCCGACACGCTCAAGGTGGGCTTCTCCGGGAGCACCGGCGGCGCGACGAACGTGCACGAGATCGACGACCTCAAGATCAATGTGCCGGCCGACCTCACCCTCGCGAAATCGGGCTCCCCCACGAGCGTGCCGGCGGGCGGCGGGCCGGTCACCTACACCCTCACCGTCTCCAACAGCCAGGCCAACGAGGTCACCGGCGCCGCCGTGCGCGACACGGTGCCCGGGCTGACCGGCGTCACCTGGACCTGCCGCGCCGGCACCGGCGGCACCTGCGGCCGGGCCTCCGGCAGCGGGAACGTCCTCGACACGACGGCCGATTTCAAGCGGGGCGGCTCGGTCACCTACACGATCACCGGCACCGCGCCGGCGCAGCCCGTCACCCTGACCAACACGGCCACCGTGACCGCCCCGGCGGACCGTACGGACACCAATACGGCCGACAACAGCGCCACCGCCCCCGACACGGTGGTGACGGCGCGCGCCGACGTCGCCGCGCTCAAGGAAGGGGTCGGGTCCGGGCCCGTGGCCCCCGGCCAGGAGTTCGACTACAAGATCACCGCGCGCAACCTCGGGCCCTCCGACACGACCTCCGTCAAGGTCGCCGACACGCTGCCGGCGCCGCTGCGGTTCGTCTCCTCGCCCGACGCGTGCACGGCCTCGGGCCAGCAGGTGTCCTGCCCGGTCCGCGCCGCCCTCAATGCCGGGGCGGACGCCTCGTGGACCGTACGCGTCCGGCTGGACGCGGCCTACGCGGGCGACGGCGCGGACCTCGGGAACGTCGCGACGGTCCAGCACGCCGTGACCGACCCGCAGCCGGCGAACAACACGAGTGCGGCCGCCGCCCCGCCCGGCGGAGTGGCGGCGCCCCGGGCGGACCTCTCGCTGACCAAGGCCGCCGAGAGCCGGCCCCCCGTCGCACCCGGCGAGACCTTCACCTACACGGTGACCGTGCGCAACGCGGGACCGTCCGTGGCCCGCCAGGTCTTGGTCACCGACCCGCTGCCCGCGGCGTTCGCCTTCGTCTCCTCGGCCGGGGGCTGCACCGCCGCCGGCCGCGACGTCACCTGCGGCACGGAGGCGACGCTGGCCCCGGGCGGGGTCCGCTCGTGGACCTTCACCGTGCGCCTCGACCCGGCGTACAGCGGTGACGGCACGACGTTGCGCAACACCGCGACCGCCCGGTCGGACACCGCCGATCCGAACCCGCTCGACAACCAGGGCTCCGACGGCGCGCCCGGGGGGCGGGTCCGCGCGCCGAGCGCCGACATCGAGCTGGCCAAACGGGCCGTAGCGGGCTGACCGGGCCCCATCCTGTCGACCCCGCTCCCCCGCCCGCTCCCCCCCTCGACTCCCGTACCGCGCGCAGCGCGCTCCGTACGGTCCCCGTTCCCAGTCCCTCCCCCGCACGAAACGGAAACGATGCGCGATGACGACGACACCAGGCCGGCGGCCGGCGGTGTGGGCCCTGGCCCCACTGCTCTGCGCCGCGGCCCTGTGGACCGGACCGGTCCCCGCCGCTGCCGCGGCCGCCGCACTGCCCGGGGGAGGGCAGACGGTCGAGGTGACGGCACGGCGTGCCAAGGCCCCCGGTGACCTGATCACCTACACGCTCACCGCGAAGAACAAGGGCCCGTCGGTGGCCCGCAACGTCACCGCGACGGACAAGCTCCCGGCCGGGATCTCCTTCGTGGGCTCCTCCGACGGCTGCACGGCCGTCGGCCAGACCGTCACCTGCGGACCCGAGCCGCAGTTGGCCGCCGGGCAGTCCAAGAGCTGGACCTTCCAGGCACGGCTGAGTCCCTCGTACCAGGGCGACGGCAGCGACCTCGGCAACAGCGCGACCGGCACCTCGGACGCCACCGACCCCGATCCGGGCAACAACAAGCCGGATCCGGTGCTGCCGCCGGGCCCCTTCGATCCGGTCTCGGACCTGGCCACCGTCAAGACGCCGCTCGGCGCCGGGCCGACCGTCCCGGGCCAGGAGTACGAGTACGCGATCAGCACGACCAACAAGGGGCCCTCCGACGCGCGCAACGTCAAGATCGTCGACACCCTGCCCGACGGCCTGACCTTCGTGTCCTCGGCCGACCCCTGCGCGGTGTCCGGACGGACCGTCACCTGCGGCCCGCTGGCCCGGCTCGTCCCCGGCGCCGAGGTGGTGTGGACCTTCAAGGTCAAGCTGGACGCCGCCTACGCCGGTGACGGCAGCGACCTGCGCAACACGGCGACCTCCTCCTCCGCGTCCAAGGACCCGGAGCCCGCCGACAACACCTCGCACGCCGTGCTCCCGCCGGGCGGGGTCACCGAGCCGCAGGCCGACGTGTGGACCACGAAGCGGCCCGCCACCGACACCCCGATCGCCCCGGGTGAGACCTTCGAGTACGTGGTGACCGCGCACAACGACGGCCCTTCCCGGGCCCTCGACACCACCATCACCGACAAGCTGCCCGCGCAGCTCGCCTTCGTCTCCTCCCCCGACGGCTGCTCGGCCACGGACGGCACGGTCAGTTGCGGCCCGGTGGCCGTGTTGGATCCCACGGGGTCCCGGACCTGGCGGTTCACCGTCCGCCTCGACAGCGGCTACACCGGCGACGGCTCCGACATCCGCAACACGGCGACCGCCACCTCCCGGACCAAGGACCCCAAGCCGGAGAACAACACGAGCAGCCCGGCGGGCCTGCCCGGCAGCAAGGTCAACAAGCCGACCGCGGACCTGGGCGTGACCAAGGAGGCCGTCGGCACGAAGCCGCCGGTGCCGGGCGAGACCTTCGACTACCGGATCCGGATCACCAACAACGGCCCCTCGGCCGACGCCTTCAACGTCAAGCTCTCCGACAACCTCCCCGAGGGCCTCTCGTACGTGGCCTCCTCGCCCAGCGGATGCACCGTCGCCGGACACCTGGTGTCCTGCAGGCGGACGGCCCCGCTCAAGGTCGGCGAGACCGTCGAGTACCTGCTCACCGTCAAGGTGGATCCCGCGTACAGCGGCGACGGCAGCGACCTGAAGAACACCGCCCAGGTGACGGCCGACAACATCGACCCCGCGAGCGAGAACGACAAGAGCACCGCGACCGTGCCCGGCGGGCACGTCACCGATCCCGCCGCGGACCTCGCCATCACCAAGAAGCCCGTCCAGAGCGCCCCCGTGGCCCCGGGCGAGACCTTCGACTACGCCCTGACCGTCACCAACAACGGCCCTTCCCAGGCCGAGCAGATCACCGTCTCGGACACGCTGCCGACCGCGCTGAGCTTCGTCTCGGGCGACGCCACGTGCACCTCCGGACGGACCGTCACCTGCGGCCCGCTGCCGAGCCTGGCGCCCGGGGCCTCGATGACCTGGGTGATCAAGGTGAAGCTGGATCCGGAGTACACCGGCAACGGCTCCGACATCCGCAACACCGCCACCGTCGACGCCCTGACCCACGACCCCAACACCGCGAACAACACGAGCGCGGCCGCCGGCCCGCCCGGCGGCAAGGTCAAGGACCCGACGGCGGACCTGGAGGTCGGCAAGACGACCCCCTGACCCGATAGCGGTTCACCCCGCCCGGC
This sequence comes from Streptomyces sp. NPDC028419, assembly GCF_055565515.1. Taxonomy (NCBI): domain Bacteria; kingdom Bacillati; phylum Actinomycetota; class Actinomycetes; order Kitasatosporales; family Streptomycetaceae; genus Streptomyces; species Streptomyces sp. NPDC028419. The sequence goes on from NZ_JBVHUE010000048.1 coordinate 44,285, forward strand.
GCCGCGCGCGCCGGGCGGACACGGGCCCGTTCCGTCCCGCCTCGCGGCGGGCGCGGGGCGGGCCTACGGTGGTGTGGCTGTGTTCTCTCACCTGGGTCCTCGGACGACAGGAGATCGTACGGTGAAGCCAACCCACATCCGGCTGCGCCGGGCTTGCGCGGCCGCCGCCGCGGCGGGCGTGCTCGTCGTCCCGGCGGTTTCGGGCTCGGCGTACGGCGCCACCGCCCCGCCACCCTCACCCTCCGCCTCCGCTTCCGCTTCCTCTTCCGCGGCCCCTTCACCGAGTACGGGCGCGGCCTTCCCGCAGCTCACTGCGGCCGTCGCCGCGCAGTTGGACGCGGCCGTGCGCGAGGTCATGCGCGAGACCGGGGTACCGGGAGCGACCGTGGGACTGTGGGCCCCCGGCAAGGGCAGTTACGTGAAGGGCTTCGGCGTCGCCGACAAGGTGACCGGCGAGCCGATGCGCAGCGATCTCCGCGTGCGCATCGGCAGCGAGACCAAGACCTTCACGGTCACCGCCCTCCTGCGACTCGTGGACCAGGGCAAGGTCGGCCTGGACGACCCCATCGGCACGTACGTCTCCGACGTGCCGAACGGCGACCGCATCACCCTGCGCCAACTGGCCGGCATGCGCAGCGGGTTGTTCAACTACACCCTCGACCCCGGCCTGATCAAGGCGTTCGAGGGCGACCCCACCCGGAGCTTCGAGCCCCAACAGCTGCTGGACTACTCCTTCAAGCACCCGGTGGACTTCGCGCCCGGCGCGAAGTTCGAGTACTCCAACACCAACTTGGTGCTGCTCGGCCTGGTGGTGGAGAAGGTGACCGGGCGTCCGCTGCACGACGTCATCGCGCAGGACGTGCTGGAGCCCGCGGGGCTGCACGACACGCTCTTCCCGACGGACGCGCGCCTGCCCGATCCGCACGCGCACGGCTACACCGACCAGACGCTCTCGGGGAAGATCGAGGACGCGACGGACTGGAACCCCTCCTGGGCCTGGGCCGCCGGAGCGATGATCTCCGACCTCCAGGACCTGCGCGGTTGGGCGCGGGTGCTCGCCACCGGCACCCTGCTGACGCCCGCGACCCAGGCGGAGCGGCTGAAGACCACCCCGATGGACATTCCCGGAGCGAGCTACGGGTTGGGCATCTTCGACGTGCAGGGCTGGATCGGCCACAACGGCTCGCTGCCCGGCTACGAGACCCTGACCGTCTACCTGCCGCAGGCCCAGGCCACGATGGTCATCGTCCTCAACACCGACGTGGACACCAAGGGCCAGGAGCCGAGCACGCTCTTCGGCGAGGCGGTCACGCAGATCGTGACCCCCGACCACGTGTACCCGGGCCACAAACCGCTGGTCCCCAAGAAGAGCGGCTGAGCCGCTACTTCGCCAGCGCCCGGACTGCCTGCCCCTCCAGCTCCAGGCAGCGGTCCACCCGCTGCGCCAACGCCTCGAAGAGCGCGCCGCGCCCTTGCGCGTCCGCCCCGGCGTCGGCGTCCCGGGCGAGCTCGGCCAGTTCCGACCAGTGGCGGGCGGACTCGCGGAAGAGTCCGGCCGCCTCGGGGCGCCCGACCAGGTCGAGGAAGTCGGCGTACAGCGGCCGGGTCGCCCCCGGGGCGGTCCACTCCTCCTCCAGGCAGGCGTGGAGCCGCCCGGTGCCGGCGCGCAGGGCCTCGGGGGAACCGCCGAACCGGCGCTCCCATCCGGTCGCGGTGGTCCGGTCGCGCAGCTGGGCGGCGAACTTCTCCATCCCGGAGAAGCCGAAGTTCACGTCGAACTGGTTGCCCAGGACGGGCCCGGTGAAGTGGCCGACGGTCGAGGCGATCGCCCCGTCCACGTCCGGCTCCCCCTCGGGCGGCCCGGTGGGCACGATCAGCTGGTGGCGCCCCTTGCGGTGCGCCGTCCAGGCCGCCCCGAACTCCTCGCGGTCGATCCGGTACGGGGTGTCGGCGCCGTCCTCGATCAGCAGCTCGTCGCCGTCGTAGCCGGCGATGACGACGGTGTGCGGGTCGGCGCCGGTCATCTCGGCGTCCGGATCGGCCTCGTGCCAGGGCAGGGAGGAGCGGTCGACGACGCAGAACGCCGGCTGCCCCTCGTCCAGCGCCGCCCGGACCCGGCCCCAACGGGGCTTCATCGCGCGCGTGGCGTCGTACGGGACCCCCAGGCGGCCGAGCGCGACCTGCACCCAGGGCTCGGGGTGGGCCTGGGCCACGATGGTGGCGATGGGGGTGCGGCCCTCGTACTCGAAGACGAAGTACATGAAGCCGACGCCCCCGGCGAGGCCCGCGACGAGTTCCTCGTCGTGGACGCTGCCCAGGGCGTGCCGGATCAGGGAGGCTTCCCGGTGTCGTCCGGTACCGAAGTCTTCGTACACGAGCACAGTCATGGGCCAAGCCTAGCCGCGCCGCGGGGGCGCTCCGACCCCCGTGTGTGGTGGCTCCGGGCAGGTGGTCCGATGCTGGAGTCATGGGCGTCCACGGTGGGCCGACGGGCACGACGCGGCGCGCGCTGCGGACCACGCTCGCCGCGTGCGCCGCGTTCTTCGTGTGCCTGTACGGGCTGGACCGGCCCGTCGCGGCGACGTACGCGCTCTTCGGGGTGGTCTCGATGGCCGCCCTCTCCCACGTCCCCGGCACCGGGCGGCAGCGGGCGGCGGCCCTGGTGCGGACGGCGCCCGTCGCCTGGGCGCTGGTGACCGTCGGGAGCTACCTCGCGGTGCGGACCTGGAGCGCGGTGGCCGGCATGTTGGTGATCGGCTTCCTGCTCGCCTTCGCGGCGGCGGCCGGCCCCCGGGCGGCGGGAGCCGCTCCCGGGCTGCAGCTGCTCTACATCCTGCCGTGCTTCCCGCCCTACGCACCCGACGCCCTGGTCGAGCGGCTCGCGGGAGTGACCTTCGGGCTGGCGCTGCTGGTCCTCGCCGAAGCCTTCGTCCTGCCCGAGCCGCGCGCCCCCGCCTACCGGGAACTGGCCGCCCGGGCCGCCGTGACCGCGGCCCGCTGCGCGCAGGAGCTGGGCCGCGAGCCGTACCGGCTCTCCCCCGCTTCGGCGTGGGCCGCCCTGGCCGCCGGGGAGTCCCTGCGGCCCTTCCGGGTCACGGAGGCCGAGCGTCCCGCGGGGCCGGGGTTGCGGGACCGCGCCCTCGCCCACGCGGGGCTGGCCGCCCGTACGCTCCTCGGCCGGCTGGTGCACCTCCCCGCGCCGCCGCCGGGCGAGCGGCCGCCGGACCCCGAACCGGAGCTGTTGCCCGCGCTGGCCCGGTCCGCGACCGGGACCGCGGCGCTGTTGCGCGGCCCCGCCGCCGCGACCGAACCGGCCCGCACGGCCGACGCCGGCGACGCGCTGCGGCTCGTACGGGCGCGGGCGTCGGCCGGGGGCGCGGACGAGCTGCCCACGACCGCGGCCCGGGGCCTGCGCCGGGCCGCGGCGCTGGAGGCGGCCGATGCCGCGCTGACCTTCTCCACGGCGGCCGAGCTGGCCGTGCGGGGCCGCCGGGGCGACCCGCCGGCCGACACCGATCCCGGCCGCTTCTGGTACGCCGGGCAGCGCGCCCCCCGGCTGTGGTGGCACCGGCTGGCCGCGCACGCCGGGCCCCGGTCCGTCCACTTCCAGAACGCCGTCCGGATCAGCCTCGCCCTGGCGGCGGCCCGTACGGTCGCGGGCGTGGAGTCGCTTCCCCACGGCTTCTGGGCGATGCTCGCCGTGCTCAGCCTGACCCGGACCACGGCCGCGCAGACCCGGGCGACCGTACGGCTGGCCCTCACCGGCACGCTGGTCGGCGCCCTGGTGACCGCGGCGCTCCTGACCCTGGTCGGCGGGCGGACCACCGTGTACGCCGTGGCCCTGCCCTTCGTCATGCTCATCGCCTTCACGGTGGGGCCGGTGCGGGGCGTGGGCTGGTCCCAGGGCATGTTCACCCTGGTGGTGTCCTTCGTCTTCGCGCAGCTGGCGCCCGTGACCTGGCGGTTGGCCGAGGTCAGGATCATGGACGTGGTCATCGGCAGCCTGATCGGCACCGTCTTCGGACTGCTGGCCTGGCCGCGGGGCGCGCGGGAGGAACTCCACCGGGCGGTCGCCCTGATGCTGGCGCGGGCGGCCGATACGGTCGAGACCGCCACGGCGGGGGTGGCCGCGGGCGGGCCGGGGACCGTCCCCGACGACCGCCCGCTGCAACTCGCCGTGTCGCTCGCCGAGTCGGCGTTCGCACAGCACCAGAGCGAGCCCCGACCGGCCGCCGGAACCGCACCGGACTGGCAGGCCGCCATCCTGACGGGCCATCACGTGCTCTGGGGATCGCGGCGGTTGCTCGGCCACGGCGGCCGCCCCTTGGCCGGGCCCGAGGGCGTATGGCTGCGCGAGCGCGCGAGCACGGTCGCCGCGCTGCTGCGCGGGGCGCCCGACCCGGCGTCCTCGGAAGCGGTGCGTGCGGGCACGGCCGCTCCGGACCTCGCCCCGCCCCGGTTCTTCGCCGCCCTCGCCTGGCTGGACTCGCTCACCCGGGACGTGGAGCGCTGGACCGCACCCGGCGCGCCCCACTGACGGACCCCGCCCGGGCGGCTCGCGACGCGGGCCCCGGCCGACGGATCCCTACCAGGTGAGCGGTAGTTCGAGGGGGTGGCGCCAGAGGGATCCGACGTTCCAGCGGACCTCCTCGGCCGGCGCCGCGAGCCGCAGACCGGGGAAGCGGTGCAGCAGCGCCGCGACGGAGACCTGGAGGACCATGCGGGCCAGGTGCGATCCCAGGCAGTGGTGACCGCCGTAGCCGAAGGCCATGTGCGGTGCGGATTCCGTCCGTTCGAAGTCGATCCCGTCCGGCTGGTCGTACACCGAGCCGTCCCGGTTCGCCGTCAGGTAGGAGACCTGGACGGTGTCGCCGGCCCGGATCAGCACCCCGCCGAGTTCGACGTCCTCCAGCGCGACCCGAGGGGTGCCCACCCCCTGGCGGAACGGGATGAAGCGGAGCAACTCCTCCAGCGCCTGCGGCAGCAGTCCGGGACGGGCCCGTAACTGGTCGAGTCGGTCCGGGTGGGTGAGCAGGGTGTACACGATGTTGCTGATGGCGTGCGCCGTGGTGTCGTGTCCGGTGACCACCAGCAGCATGGTCAGGACGGCGAGTTCGTCCTCCGACAGGGTCTCGTCCCCGATCCGCGCGGTGGCGAGCGCGCTGATCAGATCGCTGCCGGGACGCCGTCGGCGGGCGAGCGAGAGCGCGGCGAAGTACGCGCGCAGGCACGCCTCGGCCGCGACCGCCGCGGGCCGCCCGTCGGGGTGCATCGACGTCATGGCGGTGGCCCACGCGCGCAGCCGGGGCCGGTCCTCCTCGGGCACGTCCATCAGCTGATAGATCGTCAACAGGGGGATCTCATGGGCGAGGTGGGATACGAGGTCCGCGCTCCCCTCCTCGGCCACGGCGGCCGCCATCGCGTCCAGCAGGCCGTCGACCGTCGTGCGGACCCACGGCCGCACGGCCTCCACCGCCGGGATGGTGAAGGCGCCGATGACGAGGCGGCGGACCCTGTTCAACACCGGCGGGTCCATGAGGTTGATCGACCCGTCCGCCACGCCGGGCACCGGGGTGGTGCGCGGGAAGTCCCGTCCGACGAGTGCGGCCCGGCTGAAGCGGCGGTCGGAAGTGACGGTGCGCACGTCGGCGTACCGGGTCACCAACCAGCAGTCCCCCTGCCCGTACGGCATGGCGATGCGCGTGATCGGCGCCCGGGTCCGCAACCGCGCCATGGCGGGGTCCGGCTCCAGCGCCACGTCGTGACGGAAGGGGCAACTGCGTACGGTCTCGGGGCCGGTGGGGTCGGCGTCCGGGTCGGTGTGGGGGCGGGCGTGGGTCATCCGGGCACTCCTTGTCGGTGCGGCGGGTTCGGGTGGCGGCCCGGGGACGGGGCCGGCGATGCGGTGACGCGCGCGGTCACTCGCAGGGGTGACGGCTCGGGCGCCACGATGCCATTCCCGCGCCGACCCGGGACTCCGCGCCACCGCACGGAGCCCCGGGCGTCGCCAAGACCGTTGGTTCACAAGGACGTTCGGGCGCCGCCGACCGACCTGGCAGCGCAGCGATGTGGAAGATCATGTGCCCGTTATAGCGTCACACACGCCCCACTGGTACGCCCCGTTCACACGGCACCGACACCGGCCCGGGGGGGGGGGGGGGGGGGGGGGGGGGGGGGGGGGGGGGGGGGGGGGGGGGGGGGGGGGGGGGGGGGGGGGGGGGGGGGGGGGGGGGGGG
>NZ_JBVHUE010000049.1:0-34578 GCF_055565515.1 Streptomyces sp. NPDC028419
CCTCAAAACAACACCCCCTCGTCCCTTCCCAGCAGTTCTCCTCCCGCCGCGGCCGACGACGGCACTTTGACGACAGGACCTAGGGCTCCCGGCCGGCGCCGCCCAGCTCAGGGTGGGCGCGGACCAGGCGCTCGGGGGCCGCCTGGAGCCAGGAGTCGACCAGGATGGCGCGCAGCTCGGCGGCCCCGTCCAACGCCGCCAGACGGACCCGCAGCCAGGCGTAGTTGTCGTCGTGACCCGCCCGCATGAAGAACTTGGCGGGCTCGGCGGCGATCAGCTCGGCGCGCTCCTCCTTCGGGCACTTCACCCCGACGGAGGCGTCGTCCTCCGCGAGGGCGGCGAACATCTTGCCGCCCACCCGGAAGGTCGGCATGCCCCACGCCGGCTTCTCGGTGCTGTTGGGGAGCGCCAGCGCGATCGTGCGGACGTCCTGCGCGGTCAGGGTCGTGGCCATCCCCACGGCTCCTCTCCGGCCGAGGCCGAAACGGGGTCGGATGCGGTGCCGGGTCCGGTGCCGGACCCTCGCGTTCGACGGTAGACCCCGCCACCGACAACCGCCCCGCACCCGCGCCCCGCCCCTCCCCCTCAGCCCGCCCGCAGGCCGTCCTCCCGCGCGTGGAAGACCGAGACCAGCTCCGCCGCCAGCGCCTTGACCGTGGCCAGGCCCTCCGTCCCCCAGCGGCGCGGCACCACGTCCACCGCGCACACCGTCCCGAGCACCACCCCGCGCCGGTCGGTCAGCGGCGCGCCCAGGTAGGAGCGCACCCCGCTCTCGTCGACCACGGCGTTCCCGGCGAAGCGCGCGAAGTCCCGGACGTCCTCCAGGACGAGCGCCCTCCGCCGCACCACCACGTGCGGGCAGTACCCCTGGTCGCGGGCGAGCACCCGGGCCGGGTACCCGCTCGCCGGGGCGTCGCCGCCGTGGTGCAGCCCGGCGAAGAACTGCCGCTCCTCGCCGATGAAGTTGACCCCCGCGTACGGCGCTCCCAGCGTCGTCGCGATCCGTCGCGCGAAGGCGTCCAGCTCCGTGTCCACCCGCTCCCCCAGGCCCAGCTCGCGCAGCCGCAGGACGCGCGCGGGAGCCTCCCGGTCCACCGGGGTGAGCAGCAGGTGTCCGGTCGATTCGTAGTAGGTCATGGCGGTTCCCCCGAGTCAGAAGACGTGGCCCTGGACAGCAGATGGTGGACGAGGACGGCCAGCGCCCCCGTGCCGGAACCGGTGAGCCGCGCGTCGCACCGCACGACGGGCACCTCCGGCGCGAGGCCCACCGCCCCGCGGATCTCGTCGGTCGTGTAGCGGTGGCCGCCGTCGAACTCGTTGACGGCCACGATGAAACCGATCCCGCGCCGCTCGAAGAAGTCGACGGCCGCGAAGCAGTCGGCGAGCCGCCGGGTGTCGGCGAGGACGACGGCCCCCAGCGCGCCCGCGCACAGCTCCTCCCAGAGGAACCAGAAGCGCTCCTGACCGGGCGTGCCGAAGAGGTACAGCACGCGCTGGGCGTCCAGCGTGATCCGGCCGAAGTCCAGCGCGACCGTGGTCGCCGTCTTGGCCTCGACGCCGTCCAGCGGATCGGCGTCCTCGCTCAGCCCGCTCAGCAGTTCCTCCGTGCTCAGCGGCTCGATCTCGCTCACGGCGCCCACGAAGGTGGTCTTGCCCGCCCCGAACCCGCCCGCGACCAGGATCTTCAGCGTCAGCGGCGCGCCCGCTCCGGACGCCCCGGACGCCCCGCCCGGGGCGCCCCCCTCACAGCCGGCGACGTAGGCCATCGAGCACCGCCCGCAGCAGGGACTGGTCGTCGGCGGCGACGCCCGCGCCCCCGGGGGCGCCCGGGAAGCGGGGTGCGCGGGCCGCGACGGCCCCGTGCTCCATGAGGTCGGACAGCAGCACCTTGGTGACCACCGCGGGCAGCCGCAGCTGCCCGGCCACCTCGGCGACGGTGACGGCCGCCGCGCCGGCGCAGAGCCGCAGCGCGAGGCTGTGGTCCGGACCCAGCGGCGCGCACGGCCGCACCCCGGTGGCGCTCACCAGGGACAGCAGGTCGAGCGTCGCGGCGGGGCGGGTCCGGCCGCCGCTCGCGGTGTACGGGCGCATCACCCGGCCCGCGGTGTCGTCGAGCCAAGGCGTGTCCCGGACGACCCCCACCGGGTACGGAACCGACGCGCGTGCCCCCGTGGCATGCCGCCTCATCGCTCCGGAGCGGCGGCCGGGCGCCGGGGCGGGGCCGCCAGGTAGGGACGTACGCTCTTGACCAGCATCGCCATCTCGTAGCCGAGCACGCCGGCATCGGCTTCCCGATCGGCGAGGACCGCCAGGCACGTTCCCGCACCGGCCGCCGAGACGAAGACGAGCGCCGAGTCCAGCTCGACGACCACCTGCCGGACCTCGGCGCCTTCGGCGAACCGGGATCCGGCGCTGCGGCCGAGCGAGTAGAGGCCGGACGCGAGCGCCGCCAGGTGGTCGGCGGCGTCGGCGTCGAGGCCGTGCACACAGGTGACGAGGCCGTCCGAGGTGAGCAGCACGGCGCTGCGGGTGTAGGGCACCCGCTGCACCAGGCCGCTCAACAGCCAGTCCAAATCGGAGAGTTGCGTGATCTTCGTGGCCACTTCGGCTGTCATCGGAGGTTCTCCTCGCTGCGGGACGTGGGTGTGGGCGTGAGAGCTGACGCGGTGGTTCACGAGGCCGTCATGACGGGTGGTCCGCCTGCGCGCGGCCGAAGCCCCGCTGGAAGGCGGCCATCAGGCCCGGATCGTGCAGGGGTGGTTCGCCGTCCGCGGCGCGGAGGTCCGTACGGCGCGGTACGGGCGCCTCGCGCAGCTGCGGCGCGAGGTGCTCCTGGGCCCGGCGCCGGGGCAACGGCGGGCGGCCGCCCGCGCCCCGGGCCGCGGGCACCACGGCGGTGCCGATGCCCACGACCGGGGCCGACGCCGTGGTGATCAGCACCGGTTCGGGCCGCCGCTCCGCCTCGACCTCCGGCTCGACCACCAGCTCCAGCTCGCGCTCCGGCTCGGGCTCCGACTCCAGCTCGGACTCGGGCTCGGGGAGCGGATCCGGATCCGGATCCGGATCCGGGACCGGGACCGGGACCGGGACCGGGACCGGGACCGGCAGGGCGAGCGGCACCACCCCGGCCGTCCGTACGGGCTCCAGCGGAGGCGCGTACGCCGCCCCACCCGCCCCGCCCGTCCCCCACGAGGTGGCCCGCGAGCCCCCCGCCGCATCGGCCGCACCCGGCGCCTCCGCGCCCAACAGCTCCTGCGGCAGCACCAGTACGGCGAGCACCCCGCCGTAGATGTTGGACTTCAACTCGACGGCGATCCCGTGCCTGCGGGCCAGCGCCGAGACCACGAACAGGCCGATCCGGCCGTCCGCCAGCAGCCGCCGGACGTTGATCTGATCGGGGTCGCCGAGCAGCGCGTTCATCCGGCGCTGCTCCTCGGGCGGCATGCCGAGGCCACGGTCCTCGACCTCGACCGCGATCCCGGCGGTGACCCGCTCGGCGCGCACCACGACATCGGTGTCCGGGGCGGAGAACACCGTCGCGTTCTCGACGAGCTCGGCCAGCAGGTGCACCACGTCGGCGACGGCGTGCCCGCGCACCGTGCCGCCCGCCGGCGGCACCACCTTCACCCGGGTGTACTGCTCGACCTCCGCCACCGCGGACCGCAGCACCTCGCTGAGGTCGATCGGGCGGGTCCACTGCCGCCGGGACGCGGCGCCGCCGAGCACCGCGAGGTTCTCCGCGTGGCGCCGGATCCTGGTGGCGAGGTGGTCGACGTGGAACAGCTCCTTGAGCAGGTCCGGGTCCTCGACCGTGTCCTCCAGGTCGTCGAGCAGCGAGATCTCGCGGTGCACCAACGACTGGAGGCGGCGCGCGAGGTTCACGAAGACCTCGACCTTCTGGTCGCTGTCGGAGGGCGCGGCGGGCCCGGCCAGCCGTACCAGCGTGGCGTGCGCCTGCTCGCGGGCGCCGCGCAACTCCTGCGAGAGCAGCCAGAACTCGTCCACGTGTTCGTGGCCGGCGCCACCGCCCGCGACCGCCGGACCCGCGGCGCCGGCGCGCGGCGGGCGGGGCGGGGTCTCGCCGCGCTCCAGCCGGTCCGCGACCGTCCCGAGCTCCTGGCGGCCGCGCACGCTGGAGCGGCGCAGCGCTTCGCAGCGGTCCCGTACGGCCTTCCCCGCGCGCTGGGCGCCGAGCAGGGCGGCGGCGAGCGCGCCGACGACCAGCAGGGCGCACCCGGTGAGCACCGGCCAGAGCCGGGCGTCGCGCGCGCCCGCGCCGCCGCCGAGCTGGAGGGTGAAGATCACCGCCGCGGCGCCGCTGAGGCCGGCCGCGAGGGTGGGGAGTACGGCTGCCCTGATCAGCTGGGGCCGTATCTGCCGGGCCGGACCGGTGACGGCGTGTCTCGACGGGGAGTGGCGGGGGCGGGCGGCGCGGAGTCCGGACATCGGCGTCCTCGGTACGGTACGGGGGCCCGGGCCCCCGCGGTACCGGGACCCGGTGTTGATCACCGGGTACCCACGCTAGACCGCGCCCTCGTGCCGCAGGCGGCCAGTTGGGGAACTTCACCGGGGTGCGTCCCGCTCCGGAAGGAGCGCTCGCACGACAGCCCGAATACCCCTTCGGGCGCCGCCCCAGCGCCCCCCGGCCCCGCGCGAGCCCCCTGCCCCGCCGGCCCTCGACGCCCGCGGACCGGCCCGACCTGCGGCTCAGCGTCAGCTGCCCACGGCCTCCGGCTCCTCGTTGGCCTTCGGGCCCTCGTTCGCCGTCGGGCCCGCGGCCGGCGGCGCCGTGCGGGCGGCGGACGGTCCGGCCGCGGTCCCGGGCGCGGTCCCGGAGCCGGCGACCGGAGTCGAGGTCGGGGTCGAGGTCGAGACGAAGGGGCGCCACCACGGCTCGGCCGGGGCGTCCGGCGCTCCCGGCTCGAAGGGTCGGCCCGGCACCGGCAGCGCGATCGCCGCGCCCGCCCGGCCCGCGGCGGACAGGGTGCCTTCGCCCGGCTCGTCCCACGGGTGCGGGGCCAGGTTGAAGGTGCCCCAGTGGATCGGCAGCATCGTGCCGTGCGGGGCGCCGCCCTGGAGGTCGAGGTGGGCCGTCATGCCCTCTTGCGGGGTCATGTGGATGTCCGGCCAGTACTCCGAGTAGGCGCCGATCTGGATCATCGTCGCGTCGAAGGGGCCGTGCTCGGCGCCGATCTCCTTGAAGCCGGGGAAGTAGCCCGTGTCACCGCTGTGGAAGATCCGGTGCTCGTCGCCCGCGACGACCCAGGACGCCCACAGCGTGTACTGCTGGTTGCGCAGGCCGCGCCCGCAGAAGTGCCGGGCCGGGGTGGCGGTCAGCGACAGGCCGGCGACCTTGGTGGTCTCGTTCCAGTCCAGTTCGCGCAGCCGGTCGGCCGGGACGCCCCAGTGCTCCAGGTGCGCGCCGACGCCGAGCGGGACCGCGAAGACCGTGTCCGTACGGGCCAGCGCCTTGATCGTCGGCAGGTCGAGGTGGTCGTAGTGGTCGTGCGAGATGACCACGACGTCGACCGGCCCGAGCGCGGCCAGCGGAACCGGCACGGGGTGCAGTCGCTTGGGCCCGGCGAAGGGGAAGGGAGAGCACCGCTCGCCCCACACCGGGTCGAACAGCACCCGGCGGCCGTCGATCTCCGCGAGGACGCTGGAGTGCCCCATCCAGGTCAGCCGCAGGCCGCTGACCGGCGGCTTCGCCAGGTCGGCCAGCGTGGTCGGATGCACCGGGACCGGCGCGCCGGGATTGCGCCGGACGCGCTGCTCCTTGTGGAAGTAGATCTTGGCGAACTCCAGCATCGAGCCGGAGGGCCTGGTCCTGGCCCCGACCGGATTCTGGAAGACGCCGTCGGCGAAGTTCGGCGAGCGCAGGATCCGCTCCAGCCGAGCGCCGGACGGATCCGCGCCGAAGGCTTCGGGCCGCATGGCGCGCAGCCGTGGACGCAAGGGACGGGAGCCGGGGCCGGAGCCGGTCAAGGCGCCTCCAGAGAGGAAGTGGGCAGGGCGGGTCGTACGTAGTACCACCATGCCAACGCGCACCGGCCCCGAAGGATTCCGCTTCCCGCCCGTCGGCCTCCTGTCCCCCGGCCGGCCCCGTTACAGCGGCAGCAGGTCCGGCCGCTTCGCCTCCATGTGGTCACCGGAGGACTCGCCGCGCAGGCGCCGGCCGATCCACGGCACGAGGTACTCCCGCGCCCACTGGATGTTGTCCCGGGTCACCTCGGCCGAGCCGCGCGGCTGCTGCGGGGGCCACGGCTGGTCCGGGTCGGCGGGCACGTCCAGCCCCAGCACCTGGGCGGCGCGCAGCGCGACCCGGGTGTGTCCCTCGGGCGAGAGGTGCAGCCGGTCGTCGTCCCACGCCCGCCGGTCCTGGACGGACTTCAGCGACCACAGGTCGAGCACCGGGCATCCGTACCGGTCGGCGATGGACCGCACGTGCGCCGAGTACGTCGCCACCTTGCCGCGGATGTGCTTGAGCACCGGCACGCCACGGGTGTCGAAGCCGGTGGTGATCATCACCTGACCGACGGACCCGACGAGGTCGGCCAGGGCCGCCTCGAACCGCTCCGCCACGTCATCGGGGTCGCTCCCGGGCCGGATGATGTCGTTGCCCCCGGCGCAGAAGGTGACCAGGTCGGGCGCCAGCTCCTTGGCCCGCGGCACCTGCTCCGCCACGATCTGGTCCAGGAGCTTGCCCCGCACGGCGAGGTTGGCGTACCGGAAGTCGTGCTCGTCGCGCTGATCGGCCAGGAGCACCGCGAGCCGGTCGGCCCAGCCCACGAAGATCTCCCCCGGGCCCGGGTCCCCCACGCCCTCGGTGAAGCTGTCCCCGATCGCCGCGTACGAGCCGAAGCCCTGGAATGCCGTCTTCATTGCCTTCGTCTTCGTCTTCGTCGTCGTCTTCGCCGTCGTCTTTGTCGTCATCGCTGTCGTCGCTGCCACGAGAAGACATCCTTCACCCCAGGGCGTGACCTACGCCACCGTAGCCACCCCTTGACGGACCGTGATCTATACCACCCGGTGGGTATGGAATAAGTGAGACCCGTGTCAGGGACATGCGGGTACGGGAAAGAGGGGCCGGGCCCCCCCTCGGGTCCCGGCCCCTCCTCGTGCCGAACGGCTGTCGCCGATCAGACGTTCACGCCCTTCGAGCGGAGGTAGGCCAGCGGGTCGATGTCCGTGCCGTAGCCGGCGCCCGTGCGGATCTCGAAGTGCAGGTGCGGGCCGGTGACGTTGCCCGTGGAGCCGGACAGGCCGATGCTCTGGCCGCCGCCGACGCTCTGGCCGGCCGACACCGACAGCTGGGACAGGTGGCCGTACTGCGAGTAGCGGCCGTCCGCGTGCCGGATGACGACCTCGTTGCCGTACGCGCCGCCCCAGCCCGCGGAGACCACGGTGCCCGCGCCGACCGCGCGGACGGTGGTGCCGGTGCCCACGGCGAAGTCGACACCGGTGTGGTGACCGCTGGACCACATGCTGCCGCTCACCCGGTACTGGGTGGTGATGGAGGCGGAGACCGGAGCGGCGAAGCCGGAGGCGGAGGCGGTGCCCGAACCGGAGCCCTTGCCCGTACCGCTGCCGGTGCCCTGCGCGGGCTTGCCGCTCGTCCCCTCGTCGTCCGTACCCTCGTCGCTCGCGCTCTCGTCGCTCGCGCCCGCGTCACTCGCGCCCTCATCCGAGCCCGCGTCCGCCGCCGGAGCGGATTCCTCGACCGGAGCGGATTCCTCGGCCGGGGCCGGGGCCTGCTCCTGCGCCCGCGCCCCCAGGGTCAGCTTCAGCCCCGGGTGGATCAGCGACGGGTCGGAGCCGACGGCCTCGCGGTTGTCCGCGTACACCTGCTGCCAGCCGCCGCTCAGGTGCCGCTCCGCGGCGATCTTCGAGAGGTAGTCGCCCGGGACCACGGTGTAGACCGAGGAGGTCGGCGACGCGGCGGCCGGCGCCTGAGCCGGGGGCGCCTGGGTCTCAACAGCGGTGGCCGGGCCGGCCGTCGCAGCGGTCGCGGCCGTCGAGCCGGTCGCGGCGTGCGCGCCCGTGGCACCCATCAGCGGCAGCGCGAGCGCCGCGCTCCCGGTGCCCGCGACGACGAGTCCGCGGGCTATCGGGCTGGACTTCGGGCGGCGGTGCTTTCCCTTTGCGGGCATGGCGAATTCCTCTCCGTCGCCTGCGAGGTGAGCTGTCGGGTTCGGACTGGAGATGTCCGGCCGTACGCGTACGGCTTCACCCCGAGCCGTCCGGAGGAAAAGATCCATTCCGGTGACGGCGGCTTACCTGGTTCCCCCGCTCCTGCCGGGCGTGTGGATCGTCGGGTGCGGTTTCGGATGGTGGCAGGATTAGGCGGTCCATCCGGGTCGACGCGAAGGTATTCCGTCCGGCCCCCCGGAACAAGCCGCGAATTCCCCACGGGAAAGGCCCGGGTGAGGGATCGACGGAATTCCGGTCACCCTCCGTCGAATCCGCCACGACAACGGCCGCCCCCACAAGGCAATTCGACTTTCGTGATCACACACTCACGGTGACCGTATGATCCTGCTCACGGGGGCGATCCGATCTCCCCGTCCCTTATGGCAAGTTGCGCTCAACTAGTGTAATTCGGACATGCCGCGACGATACGGAGGAGTCCCCGTGACCCAGCAGATACCCCAGGCCCCGTCCACGGAGCCGGAGCTGACCGGAGTGCGCAACTTCCGTGACGTGGGCGGACTCCCGACCACGGACGGACGGAGGGTCAGAGCGGGACAGGTCTTCCGAAGCGGACATCTGGCACATGCCACCGAAACCGATACGGAATTCCTCGCTTCGCTCGGGCTGCACACCATCTTCGACTTCCGCAACGCCGCGGATCACGCGCTCGAAGGCCCGGACGTCGAGCTGCCCGGGGTCCGCAACGTCAACCTCCCGCTCTCCGACCCGGCGGACGGTACGGAGTTCTGGCGGATGGTGCGCGACGGCGACCTCGACCAGCTGCGCCAGGTCCTCGGCGAGGGCAAGGCCGCGCTGCGGATGGCCAACTCCTACCGGGAGATCGTCACGAACCGCACCGCGGAGCACCGCCAGGTCGTCCAGGCGCTCGTCCAGGGCGAGGTGCCGGTGCTGATGCACTGCGCGGCCGGGAAGGACCGGGCCGGTCTGTCGATCGCCATCACCCTGCTCGCGCTCGGCGTCGAGCGCGAGGCGATCGTGGCGGACTACCTGGAGTCGAACGCCCCGCACCGGCGCTACAAGGTGCGTCGCAGCAGCGAGTCCGCCGAGGCCCGCTCCCCCGAGGTGATGGAGCTGCTCGCCCCGCTGTTCGACGCGCGCGCCGAGTACCTGCTCGCGGCCTTCGACACCCTGGAGGAGATCTGGGGCAGCCTCGACCATTACCTCGCCGAGGGCCTCGGGCTCACGCCCGAGACCCTCGACCGGCTGCGCGACCACTACCTCGATCGACCGGCCCGACCCGCCTGACCGGCCGGGCCCGGCCGGGCCGTCAGCGGTTCGCGACGGCCTGCTTGACCAGGGTCCTGCCGAAGTCCCACATCAAGGAGCCCCCGCCGTGGGCGTCGTCCATGACCTCCCGGAAGGCGCCCACGAAGCGGTCCACGTCCGCCTCGTCCACGATCAGCGGCGGGATCAGCTTGATCACCTCCAGGTGGTCGCCGGAGACCTGGGTCAGGATCCGGTGCTTCTGGAGCAGCGGTACGACGACCATCTGCGCGAAGAGCCCCTTGCGGGCGGCCTGGAGCATGGTCCACCGGCTGCGCAGCCCGAGCGAGGACGGGCGGCCGAACTCGATGCCGATCATCAGCCCCCGGCCGCGCACCTCGTGCAGCAGCTCGTACTCGTCCACCATCGCCGCGAGCCGCCCGCGCAGCAGGTCGCCCATGGCGCGGGCGTTCGCCACCACCGACTCGTTCTCCATGACGGAGAGCACCGCGAGCCCGGCCGCCATCGCCTGCGCGTTGGCACCGAAGCTGGCCGAGTGCACGAGCACCCGGTCCATGGACGAGTAGACCTTCTTGAAGATCCAGTCCTTGCCCAGGGTCGCCCCGACCGGCACGTAGCCGCCCGACAGCGCCTTGGCCACGCAGACCAGGTCCGGCTCCACCCCCGCCTCGTGCTGGTAGGCGTAGAACTCCCCGGTCCGGCCGAGGCCGGTCTGCACCTCGTCCGCGATGAGCAGCGCCTGGTGCCGGTGCAGCAGCTCCTGCGCGGCGCGCAGGAAGCCGGGCGGGGCCTGGAGGACCCCCTTGCCCTGGATCGGTTCGACGACGAAGGCGGCCACGTCACCGCGCGCCAGCTCGCGCTCCAGGGCCGCCAGATCCCCGAGCGCGATCTTCGTATCGGGCAGTAGGGGGGCGAACCCGTCCCGGAAGCCCGCCTCCCCGTTCACCGACAGCGCGCCGGTGGTGAGCCCGTGGAAGGCGTGGTCGCAGTACAGGATCCTGGGCCGGCCCGTGGCGAAGCGCGCGAACTTGAGCGCCGTCTCCACGGCCTCGGTGCCGCTGTTGCCGAAGAAGACCCGGTCCAGGTGGGGGCTGTACGACAGCAGCTTCTCCGCCAGCAGCCCGGGCAGCGGCTGGCAGTCGAAGCGGGTGAGGTCGGCGAGCTGCGCGTCGAGCACGTCGTGCAGCGCCTGCCGGACGACCGGGTGGTGGCGGCCCAGCCCCATCACGCCGAAGCCCGCCAGCATGTCGAGGTAGTCGTTGCCCTCGGCGTCCCAGAAGTGGGCGCCCTCGGCCCGCTCGTAGACCTTGTCGAAGCCGATGGTGTGGAGCATCCGCGGCAGCTGGTGGTTGAGGTGGCGCGCGTGCAGTTCGTAGCGCTCACCGCCCCGCTCGGCCAGCAGGGAGCCCAGGTCGAACTCCTTGCCCGGGCCCCCCGTGGCCGCCGTCACGGCCGCTTCTCCCGGTTGCCCCCCACCGTCTCGCGGGCCGCCCGCAGGGATTCCTTCAGCGAGCCCATGGTGGCGAGGACGGCGGTGGGTTCGTACCCGCAGTGCGCCATGCAATTCGCGCAGCGCGGGTCCTTTCCGCGGCCGTACTTGCTCCAGTCGGTTTCCTCGATCAGTTCCCGGTACGTCGGCACGTACCCGTCGCTCATCAGATAGCAGGGGCGCTGCCAGCCGAAGAGCGAGTAGTTGGGAATGGCCCACGCGGTGCAGGGGAAATCGGCCTTCCCCTCCAGGAAGTCCAGGAAGAGCGGCGAGTGGTTCAGCCGCCAGCGGGCCCGGTTCCCGCCCGAGAACGCCTTGCGGAAGAGTTCCCGGGTCTGTTCCACGCCCAGGAAGTGCTCCTGGTCGGGGGCCTTTTCGTAGGCGTAGGCGGGCGAGATCATCATCTCGTCGACCTGGAGGTCGTCATTGAGGTAGTTGAGCACCTCGATGATGGTCTGCGGGGTGTCGGTGTTGAAGAAGGTGGAGTTCGTGGTCACCCGGAACCCGCGCTTCTTCGCCTCCTTGATGGCCTCGACCGCCTCGTCGAAGACCCCTTCCTTCGCGACGGATTCGTCGTGCCGTTCGCGCAGGCCGTCGATGTGGACGGCGAAGGCGAAGTAGGGCGAGGGAGTGAACTTCGCCATCTTCTTGCGGAGCAGCAACGCGTTGGTGCAGAGGAAGACGTACTTCCGCTTCGCCACCAACTGACGCACGATCTCGTCGATCTGCGGGTGCATCAAGGGCTCGCCGCCCGCGATCGACACCATGGGGGCGCCGGACTCCAGTACGGCGCCGACCGCCTGGGCCACGGGCATGCGCTGCTTGAGCACCCCGGCCGGGTGCTGGATCTTCCCGCACCCTTCGCAGGCCAGGTTGCAGGCGTAGAGCGGCTCCAGCTCGACGATCAGCGGGAACTTCTCACGCTTGCGGAGCTTCTGTTCGATGAGATACGTCCCGACCCTGATGGACTGTCGCAACGGCATGGCCATCTGGCTCACCTCCTGGGGAGCAGCGAAGAACGGTGCCATTCATAAAATGCGGGCAGTACGGCACGCAATACACGGAAAGCCGATATTCCACCGCGTACGGTGCCGATGCGGACCAGCTCATGCTCCGGAGCGTCCACGATCACCCGGACGGCGGCAACCGGGCGGGGCCCGGTGCCGTCGCCGGTGTGGGCGGCGGTCCAGAGGGTGGCAGCCGATTCCATGTCGACCGCGATGGCGCCGGTGGCGCGCAGGTGCGCGCGCTCCTGGCCGCGGACGACGTGGTCGGAGCCGATCAGGGGGCCGGTGTGGACGGTCCGGCCGGGTGCCGCCCGGGCGAGCGCCTCGGCGAGGCGCTCGGTGGCGACGCAGTCGACGGCGCCGCGCGGGTCCCGGGTCTCCTCGGCGACGACCAGGTCGCCGGGGTGCATGCCGGGGACGAGCCCGGCACAGAACCCGGTGGCGAGGACCGCCGCCCCGCGCATCCGGGGTGCCTCCAACGAGCGGGCCACGGCCCGCTCGGCGGCGCGCGGCCCCATGCCGCTGCGCAGGACGGCGTACCCGGCGGGCGCGCCGCGGTGTCGGCCGCTGCGCAGGGCCAACTCCTCGATGCGCAGGGCGCAGGCGATCAGGAGGGGGGCGTCGGCCCCGGGTCCGTCGGCCCGGGCCGCGCTCATCTGGGTTCCCCGTCCGCGACGGCCGGGGCCTGGCCCGTGGTCGCCCGGCCTCCCGCGCGGGCGGCCGCGCCGTCGGCGAAGGGTTCGCCGTAGAGGTAGCGGCCGAGTGCGGTCAGGGGGAAGACCTGCCGGTAGAGGTGGTAGTTGATGGAGAAGTCCCAGGGGAAGCCGGTGCCGGTGAAGTAGGGCTCGTCCCAGGAGCCGTCGGCCCGCTGGGTCTCCACGAGGTAGGCGATCCCGCGTCGCACGGCCGCGGTCTCGCGCTCCCCGGCCGCGAGCAGGGCCATCAGGGCCCACGCGGTCTGCGAGGCGGTGGAGGCTCCGCGCCCCGCCCAGGAGGGGTCCTGGTAGGAGCGCTGGTCCTCGCCCCAGCCCCCGTCCTCGTTCTGTACGGTCTCCAGCCAGGCCACCGCGCGCCGGATCGCGGGATGGGTGAGCGGTGTCCCGGCGGCGGTGAGCGCGGGGACCACCGATCCCGTGCCGTAGACGTAGTTGGTGCCCCAGCGGCCGAACCAGGCCCCACCGGGCTCCTGTTCGGCGAGCAACCAGTCGATGCCGCGTCGGGTCCGGGGGTCTCCCGACCTGCCCTCGACGGCGAGCATCTCCACGACGTGGGCGGTGACGTCCGCCGAGGGCGGGTCGATGACCTCGCCGAAGTCGCAGAACGGCAGCCGGTTGGGCAGCACGCTGGTGTTGTCGGCGTCGAAGGCGCCCCAGGCCCCGTTGCGGGACTGCATGCCGAGGGTCCAGGACACCCCGCGGGCCACGGCCGCCTCCAACCGCGCGGGGTCCGGGTGGTGGATCCGGCGCAGGGCGAGCACGACCTCGGCGGTGTCGTCGATGTCGGGGTAGTTGTCGTTGTGGAACTCGAACGCCCAGCCCCCGGGGGCGAGTCCGGGGCGTTTGACGGCCCAGTCGCCGCTGCGGACGATCTCCTCGCCGAGCATCCAGTCGGCGGCTTTGACCAGGGCGGGGTGATCGGGCGCGACTCCCGCGTCGGCGAGCGCGATCGCGGCGAGGCAGGTGTCCCAGACCGGGGACTGGCAGGCCTCGATCATCCGCGCCCCGTCCTCGCGCCACACGGCGAACCGGTCGAGGGACTCCAGTCCCGCGCGCATCACCGGGTGGCGCAGGTCGTAGCCGAGCAGGTGCAG
Organism: Streptomyces sp. NPDC028419; assembly: GCF_055565515.1. NCBI lineage: Bacteria > Bacillati > Actinomycetota > Actinomycetes > Kitasatosporales > Streptomycetaceae > Streptomyces > Streptomyces sp. NPDC028419. Next base: position 13,742 of record NZ_JBVHUE010000049.1, read on the forward strand.
CGCGATGACGGAGTACACGGCGGGCGGTTGGATGCCGCCCCAACAGCCGTCGTTCTCCTGGCGTTCGATGATCCAGCGGGCGGCCGCGTCCATGGCGGCCTTGCGCAACCGGCGCGGCGCGAACCGGCGGTAGAGGTGCAGGGCCCGGTCCATGCGCTGGAAGGCGCCGTCCCAACTGGCCAGGCGGGCCAACTGCCGCGCGGGATACGGGTCCCGCGCGTCGGCGTGCAGTTCGTCGAGGGCGAAGGGCGCCGGGCGGACCGGCCGCTGGGCGGAGACGATCGTGAGCGGCACGATGGTCTGGCGGGCCCAGCAGCCGAAGTCGTAGATGTTGAGCGGCACCCACTTGGGCAGGAACACCAGCTCGGGCGGGAGTTCGGGCAGGTGGTCCCAGCTCCACCAGCCGAACAGGGCGAGCCAGATCCGGGTGAACACCCGGGCGGACGCGATCCCGCCGTGGGCCCGGATCCAGGCCGAGGCGCGGGCCATGTGCGCCTCGCCCGGATCATCGCCGGCGAAGCGCAGGGCGACGTACGCCTCGATGGTCGCGGACAGGTCGGACGGGCCGCCGTGGAAGGTGGCCCAGGTGCCGTCGGGGCCCTGCTCGCCGCGGATGAACAGCCCGGCCGCCCGGGTGGTGGCCTCGTCCTGGACGCCGAGGAACTGCCGCAGGAACAGGTCCTCGGCGTCCATGGTGACGTTGGTCTCCAGGTCGCCCTTCCACCAGCCCTCGGGGTCCTGGCGGTCCAGCAGGTTGCGGGTGGCCCGGTCCGCGGCCTCCCGGACGCGCGTGTCGGTGGCCGGCGCCCCGGCGCGTCCGGCGCCCGCGCCCCGGCCCGGCGGCGCGCCGCGCTCCGGGCGCGGCGGTGGTGCGGTGTCGCTGTCCGAGTCGGTGCCGCAGTCCCCGGCACCGCCGTCGGTCGTCGCTGTCATGGCTTCCCCTTACGTGGCAGTGTCCTCTGCTGTGCTGGGGTCCGCCGTCGGCCGGTGCGCGCTACCCGTGGGAAGCGGCTCCGGCCGGCGACTTGCGCGTCATATCCGCGTTCGGGTGGCGATCACCTCTTGCGCACGACGACGAAGTCGGCGAGGGCGACGAGCTGGTCGCGCACCTGCTGGGGCATGTCCACGTCGTCGAGCGCCTTGACGGCGATCACGTGCTGGCGGCGGGCCTCGTCCGCGGTCCACTGGCGCCCGCCCGCGGCCTCGATGAGCGCGGCGCGGGCCGCGAACTCCTCCTCCGAGAAGTTCTCGAAGTCGTTGCTCTTCGCGTCGGCGGCGAGGAGTTCGGCGAGCTCCTGGGAGGCCGGGCCGCCCGCGGCGAGCGCGGCGACCACGGGCAGGGACTTCTTGCGCTGGCGCAGGTCGCTCCAGGTCTGCTTGCCCGTGGACTCGGGGTCGCCCCAGATGCCGAGCAGGTCGTCGACGGCCTGGAAGGCGAGGCCGAGGTGGTAGCCGTACTCCTCCAGCTTGTCGGCCGTGCGGTCGTCGGCGCCGCCGAGCACCGCGCCGATGGAGACCGCGCAGGCGAGCAGCGCGCCGGTCTTGTTGCCCTCCATCTCCAGGCACTCCTCGACGCTGACGCGCTCGCGGTGCTCGTAGGAGATGTCCTGGGCCTGACCGTCGATCAACTTGCGGCTGGCGGTGGTCAGTCGGAGCGCGGCGCGGCCGGCCTCGACCGTGCCCAGTTCCAGCAGGAGCTCGTTGGCGAGCGCGAAGAGCGCGTCGCCCACCAGGATCGCCAGGGCCGGGCCGTGCACCTTCCACACGGTGTCGCGGTGGCGGCGCTGCTCGTCGCCGTCCATCAGGTCGTCGTGCAGCAGGGAGAAGTTGTGCACCAGCTCGACGGCGACCGCGCCGGGGACGCCGACCTCGGCCGCCGCGCCCGCCGCCTCGGCGGAGAGCAGCGCGAGCGCGGGGCGCACGGCCTTGCCGCCGTCGCCGTCGGCCGGGTTGCCCTGGGCGTCGATCCAGCCGAAGTGGTAGGCGGCGACGGTGTCCATGGGCGGTGCGAGCCGCTCGACGGCCGCGCGCAGGACGGGAGTCGACAGGGCGCGGCCGCGCTCCAGGAGCGCGACGGTGTCCGTGCGCTCCGCTCCGCCGCGGGCCGCGCCCGCGGCGCTCGTTGCGCCCTCGGCCTGCTCGGCGCTCCCGACAGCCGGGTTCCCCGGGTTCACTGGCTCTCCTCTGGTTCCTGTACGTGCGGTACCGGTCGTGCTGGTGATCGTCATGCCGCCTCCTGCAGCGGGTGTTCGCGGGGGCGGCCGAGGGCGGCGAGCGCGGCGTGGGCCGCGTTCAGTCCGCTGCGTACGGCGCTCTCCATGGTGGCGGGCCAGCCGGTGGCGGTCCACGCGCCGGCCAGGTACAGCCCGGGCGCGTCGGTGCGGGCCGCCGGTCGCAGCCGGCCGACACCGGGCGTGGGGGCGAACGTGGCCGTCCGCTCCCGGGTGACGAAGAAGTCGCGGACCTTGGCACCGCGGGCGGCGGGCAGCAGCCGCTCCAGTTCGGGCAGGTACTTCGCGCGCAACACCGAGACGGGTTCGTCGATGTCGTCCTGGGCGACGGACTGGGACAGGGCCAGGTACTGGCCGCCGTCGGCCAGGCCGGAGCTGTCGGTCCGGTCGAAGACCCACTGGACCGGGGAGCCGAGCGCCGCGAAGAAGGGCTGCTTGAGCACCTTGCGGTCGTAGACGACGTGGACGTTGAGGATGGGCGCGGTGCCGATGTCGAGGAGCTTGTCGGGGTCCTCCAGGGCGCCGGGGGGCAGCAGCCCGTGGGCCTCGCGCTGCGGGACGGCGAGCACGACGGTGTCCGCGTCGATGTCGCGGTCCTCGGTGGCGACGCTCCAACCGCCCTCCGGGGTGCGGGTGATGTCGGTGACGCGGGCGCGCAGTTCGGTGCGGACGCCGGCCGCGTCGAGGGCCTTGCGGGCGAGGGTGTCGTGGAGTTCGCCGAGCGGTACCCGGGCCCAGCCGATGTCGGCCGCGCCGTTCTCGGAGAGCAGTCCGGTCTTGAAGACCATGGCGGCCAGTCCGAGCGAGGACTGTGCGGCGGTGGCGTTCAGGGTGGCGATGCCGACGAGGTCCCACAGGGCCTCGATGGCCCGCGGGGACTGTCCGTAGCGGCCGAGCCAGGTGGCGAAGTCCAGCCCGTCGAGCGCCGGGTCGGCCGGGTCGAGGCGGCGCAGCGCGAGGGCCGCCCGTCCCACGCTCGCCCGCTCGGCGAGGGAGAGGTGCGGGTAACGGGCCAGCGAGGAGGCGAGGTGCAGGGGGACGGGCAGGGCGCTGCGGCGCAGTCGGCCCAGCCGCGGCCCGCCGGGGTGCGCGACGTCGAGGACGGGTACGTCGAGCCGGTCCTGCAGCGGGGCGAGGTCGGCGCCGTCGATCCGGTCCAGGAACCAGCGGTAGGCGGTGCAGCAGCGCAGGTAGACGTGCTGGCCGTTGTCGACGTCGAGGTCGCCGCGCTTGAAGGAGAAGGCGAGGCCGCCGAGCCGGGGGCGGCCTTCCAGCAGCGTCACGCGCATGCCGGCGTCGGCGAGCTGGAGCGCGGCGCTCACTCCGGCGAGGCCGCCCCCGATGACCACCGCTCGGTCCGCGGTCATTGATCCTCCTTGTTCGCCCCGACAGACGCTGAGGCGCCGCTCGGGGTTGCGCCGCTTCCCATCAGGTCCGCCTCCGGGTGCTCTGGCGCGAGATGGTCCGGGCGTCGAGGCCCGAGAGGCCGCGGACGGCGACGTACGCCTTCTCGCGGGCGGGCAGCGAGACGCGCCCGCGCAGCACCGCCTCGGGTTCGCGCTCGATCCGGTCGAGGAGGCGCCGGTAGATCCCGGCCATGGCGGCGACGCAGGCGCCGCTGCGCCGGTCGAGCATGGGCAGCAGCCGGTAGCCCTCGACGAACAGGGCGCGGGCGCGGCGCACTTCGTGGTGGACGAGTCCGGCGAAGTCGGCTCCGGCGGGGGCCCGGTCGCTGTGGAAGCCGTCGGCGCAGCCGAACTTGGCGAGGTCCTCGGCGGGCAGGTAGGTCCGTCCGTTGCCCGCGTCCTCGCGAACGTCCCTGAGGATGTTGGTGAGTTGCAGGGCGAGGCCGAGCGTGTCGGCGTACTCGCCCGCGCGTGCGGCGTCCGGCGCGCCGGGCGTCGTGCCGAACACGCCGAGGGAGAGCCGGCCGATGGCGCCCGCGACGCAGCGGCAGTAGACCTTGAGGTCGTCCCAGGTCTCGTAGCTCTCGCCGCGGACGTCCATCAGGACGCCGTCGATGAGTTCGTCGAGGCCGCCGAGGGGGATGGGGAAGCGGCGGGCGGCGTGGGCGAGGGCGACGGCGACCGGGTCGGTGTCGTCCTCGTCGACGGCGCCGTCGATGACCCGGGCGAGCAGGGCGCGGGTCTCCTCCAGCCGGGCGAACTTGGCCTCGGGCGGGAGCGTCCCGTCACCGATGTCGTCGACGCGCCGGGAGAAGGCGTACAGCGCGGACATCGCCTGCCGCTTGTCGGTGGGCAGCAGCCTGATGCCGTACGCGAAGTTGCGCGCCTGGGAGCCGGTGACGGCTTCGCAGTAGCTGTAGGCGGCGAGTACCGGTGCCGACGGGGCGGACGGTGCGGACGCGTGTGTGGGGCCCTCCACGTTCGGGCTCACCTCTTTCTCGGCGCTGTGCGCAGGACGGCGGCCACCTCGCGGAGCAGGCCGCTCTTGGTGGGCTTGGGTGGGCCGGGTGCCACGTCGAATCCGGCGGCTGCCACGGCGTTCAGGGCGGCGCGCCCGCCTCCCACGAAGCCGGCGAGCAGCACCCGGAGTCTGCCGTGCACGCTACCCACCAGGGGGGTGCCTTCATTCAGGAGGCGGCGGGCGCGTTCGGATTCGAACGCGACCAGGGAGCGGACGGACGCGTTCGCGACCGGGGCGCGCAGGTCGGCCTCGGTGACGTGGAAGCGGCGCATGTCCTGGGCCGGGAGGTAGATCCGGTCCCGGTCCAGGTCCTCGGTGATGTCCTGGAGGTGTTCGACGATCTGCAGGGCGGTGCAGATCTGGTCGGAGTGGCGCACGCGTTCGGGGGTGCTGGTTCCGGTGAGGGAGAGGACGAGGCGGCCGACCGGGTTGGCGGACAGTTCGCAGTAGGCGAGCAGGTCCTCGTACGTCTCGTAGCGCGCCACCCGCTGGTCCTGCCGGTTGGCTTCGAGGAGCCCGAGGAAGGGTTCGGGGGTGAGCGCGTGCGTGCGTACGACGGGCCGCAGGGCCTGGAGCAGCGGGTGGCGCGGGCCTTCGCCCGAGGAGGCGAAGACCCGGCGCAGGTCGGCCTCGAAGGCGTCCAGCATGGCGAGCCGGTCGTCCGCCCGTTCGGGGTCGAGGCCCAGCAGCGCGGCGTCGCGGCCACCGGGGGCGAGGTCGCCGTCGCCGATGTCGTCCACGAGGCGGGCGTAGCCGTAGACCGCGGTCAGGCCGTCGCGCCAGGCGCGGGGCAGGAAGGCGGGCGCGACGGGGAAGTTCTCCGCGGCGGCCTTGCGGAGGGTGGCGCGCGCGGGGTCGGCGTCCTCCCGGGGACGGGTGCGCTGCCCCGGGGTCACCGCCCGCCGCCCGGGGCGGGGACGGCCAAAACGCCTGGGGGCCGGAGAATTCCCGTAGCCATTGCCGTCACATCTCCCGTTCTACACTGCCGACCCAATACATCCTATTTCGGACACGCCGCCGGACTTTACCCGGGGTGCGCCGGGCCGTTCACCTGCGGGGAATCCGGCCCGCATACCGTGATTCAGGACCGGTCCAGCTTACGTTGTACAACGGCGCCGGGGGCTATCGGGTATTCGCCCCATTACGAGATGTCACAGCCGGGGAAATATCCCCACCGCGCACCCCCGCGGAGCGGGTAGGTAGAGGACATCGCGAGTCCGCCCCGAGTCCGCCTCGACACGCCGAAGGCCCCGGCCGCTCAGCACGGCGGGGGCCTTCGGCGTGTCGCCCGGGGGATACCGGCTAGCGCCCGGTTTCCTTCTCGTAGGCGGAGACGACCTCTTCGGTCGGTCCGTCCATGAGGAGTTCGCCGCGCTCCAGCCAGAGCACCCGGTCACAGGTGTCGCGGATCGACTTGTTGCTGTGGCTGACGAGGAAGACCGTGCCGGCCTCCTTGCGCAGTTCGCGGATGCGCTCCTCGGAGCGGATCTGGAACTTCCGGTCTCCGGTGGCGAGCGCCTCGTCGATCATCAGGACGTCGTGGTCCTTGGCCGCGGCGATGGAAAAGCGCAGTCGGGCCGCCATGCCGGAGGAGTAGGTGCGCATCGGAAGGGAGATGAAGTCGCCCTTTTCGTTGATGCCGGAGAAGTCCACGATCCCCTCGTAGCGCTCCTTGATCTCCTCGCGGGACATGCCCATCGCGAGGCCGCCGAGCATCACGTTGCGCTCGCCGGTGAGGTCGTTCATCAGCGCCGCGTTCACGCCGAGCAGCGAGGGCTGCCCGTCGGTGTAGACCTTGCCGGACTCGCAGGGCAGCAGCCCGGCGATGGCCCGCAGCAGGGTGGACTTGCCGGAGCCGTTGGAGCCGATCAGGCCGATGGCCTCGCCGCGGTACGCGGTGAAGGAGACGCCGCGCACGGCGTGCACCTTGCGCACCCTGGGCGTGTCGCCCTTGTTCTTGCGGCGGCGGATTATCTTGCTCAGGGCGGCGGTCGCGCTGCCCTTGCCCCCGCCGCCGGTGTTGACGCGGTAGACGATGTGCACGTCGTCCGCGATGACGGTGGGGACCTGCCCCACGGTGGTGTCAGCCACGGCCGTAACGCTCCTCGGACTTCCAGAAGTACACGAAGCCCAGCCCGCCGACGACGACCGCCCAGCCGAGCGCGAAGGCCCAGACGTGCGGCGGCAGCTTGGCGGCGGTGTAGTTGTCGATCAGCGCGTACCGGATGAGGTCCATGTAGATGGCCGCCGGGTTCCACTGCAGGACGTCCGAGATCCACTGCGGCTTGCCCTTGAGGAACGCCTCGATGGAGAACATCACGCCGGACGTGTACATCCAGGTGCGCAGCAGGAACGGCATCAGCTGGGCGAGGTCGGGGGTCTTCGAGCCCATCCGCGCGAAGATCAGCGCCAGCCCGGTGTTGAAGACGAACTGGAGCACCAGCACGGGCACCACCAGCAGCCAGGACGGCCGCGGGTAGTTGCCGAACCCGATGGTGATCACGACGACCACGATCATCGAGTACAGCAGCTGCTGGAGCTGCTGGAGCGAGAAGGAGATCGGCAGCGAGGCGCGCGGGAAGTGCAGGGCGCGCACCAGGCCAAGGTTGCCGGAGATCGCCCGGACCCCGGCCATCACGGAGCTCTGGGTGAAGGTGAAGACGAAGATCCCGATGACCAGGAAGGGGATGTACTCCTTCAGGGTCATGCCCTTGGACGCGCCGAGGATCACGCCGAAGATCAGCAGGTAGACACCGGCGTTCAGCAGCGGGGTCGCCACCTGCCAGATCTGGCCGAGCTTCGCCTGGCTGTACTGGGCCATCAGCTTGGCCTGGGAGAAGGCCATGATGAAGTGGCGACGTCCCCAGAGCTGCCGGACGTACTCGCCGAGCCCGGGCCGGGCACCGCTGACGGACAGGCCGTACTTCTTGGCTAGCTCCGCGGCCGTGAGGCCTTCGTCGGCTGACGGCGGCCTGCTCGTGGCGAGGGCGCCGTCGTGGGTTGTGTCACTCACAAGTTGAAACTTTCGTCTTCAAGATGCGGCAGGGGGCGTCGGGCCGGGGCGCCGAGTGCCAGGGATAGGCACCCATGCTCCCAGACCCGGCGTTGTCGTCGGGTGACGGGTGGTCGGCGCCGTCAGATGACGGGGGGCCGACCGAGCCTGGTCAGCCGCCATACGGTCCGCCACTTCATGGGACGGCGGGGACCGCACGGTGTGACCCAGCCCTCCTTGAACCCGCCGAACCACGCCTTGAGGGCGCTCGCGGAGGGGCGGCGGGCCAGCGTCAGCAGCAGCCAGACCCCGACGTACACGGGAACGAGCGGCGCGGGCAGGTTGCGCCGGGCCAGCCACACCCGGTTGCGGGCCACCATCCGGTGGTAGACCGCGTGCCGGGAGGGGGCCGTCTTCGGGTGCAGGAGCACCATGTCGGCGCGGTAGTCGATCAGCCAGCCCGCATCCAGCGCGCGCCAGGCCAGGTCGGTCTCCTCGTGCGCGTAGAAGAACTCCGCGGGAAGCGCTCCGACCTGCTCGAACACCTTCGTCCGTACGGCGTTGGCGCCGCCCAGGAAGGTGGTCACGCGCGAGGAGCGCATCGGGTCGGAGGCGCGCAGCCGGGGCACGTGCCGGCGCTGGGTCTCGCCGCTCTCCGGATCGGCGATCCGGAAGCTGACGATCCCCAGGTCCGGGTCCTCGGCGAAGGCCCGGCGGCACAGCTGCGCGGTGTCGGTGCGCTCCAGCAGTCCGTCGTCGTCGAGGAAGAGCAGGGCGTCCACGTCGCGGCCGCCGGGGCCGAAGGCCTCGATGCCGACGTTGCGGCCGCCGGGGATGCCCAGGTTCTCCGGCAGGTCGACGGTGCGGACCCCGTCGGGCAGGCCGGTGACCCGCACGCCCTGGCCCACGACGACCACCTCGACGGGGTCGCCCTCCTGCCGGGCCACGGAGTCGAGGAGCGCCTTCAGCTCGTCGGGCCGGTTGCCCATGGTGATGATCACGGCGCCCAGCCGCAGCGGCGCGCTCACTTGAGCCTGCTGGAGGCCAGGATGGAGACCAGGTGCAGCACGGTCTGGAGCATCGCGATGCCGGCCAGCACGGCGACGCCGAGCCGGGAGAAGTACAGGTCGCCCCGGACCTGGTCCACGACGGCCAGCGCCAGGATCAGCAGGGACGCCTCGATGCCGAGGACCAGCCGGTGGAACTTGAGCGCGGCGGCGGCCTTGCGGGCCAGCGCCATGCCGGAGGAGCGCGGCTCGGCCGCCGCGTCCTTGACCACGGGCTTGCCGGCCTGGTGCCGGGCGACGCCGACGAGGTCGGTCTCGGCCTTGATCAGGATCGCGCCGAGCGCCGCCAGGGTGCCGAGGAAGGCCCACAGCCAATCGATCCGCCCGCCGCCCCACAGGTCGGCGGCGCGCAGGCCGAAGCCGACGAGGACGGCCGCGTCGCACAGGTAGGCGCCGACGCGGTCCAGGTAGACGCCGGAGAGCGAGAACTGCTTCTTCCAGCGGGCCACCTCGCCGTCGACGCAGTCGAGCAGCAGGTAGAGCTGGACCATGACCACGCCGAGGACGGCGCCCCAGACGCCCGGCAGCAGCAGCGCCGGGAGGGCGAGGACACCGGCGAGGGTCATCACGTAGGTCAGCTGGTTCGGCGTGACCTTGGTGGTGACCAGGAGGCGGGTGATGCGCAGGGAGATCTCGCGCATGTAGAGGCGCCCGCCCCAGTGCTCGCCGCTGACCCGGTCCTTGACGCCCGCCGGGTGAACGACGGGCCGGAGTTCAGCTACGGATGGTCTCTGCATAGTCGGAGTAGGCGTCCCTGATCTCGGCGGCGGACAGGTTGAGGTGCTCCAGGATGGTGAAACGTCCCGGGCGGGTCTGGGGTGCGTACTCCACGGCCGCGACGAACTCGTCCACGCTGAACCCGATCTCCTCGGGCAGCACGGGCAGCGCGTGGCGGCGCAGCACCTCGGCGAAGAGCCCGGCCTGCTCGGTGGCCCCGCGCAGGTGCATCGCGAAGGCCGCGCCGAGGCCGACCTGCTCGCCGTGGAGCGCGGAGCGTCCCGGGTACAGCAGGTCGAAGGCGTGGCTGATCTCGTGGCAGGCGCCGGAGGCCGGGCGGGTGTCCCCGCTGATCGACATGGCGATGCCGGTGAGCACCAGGGACTCGGAGAGCACGGTGAGGAACTCGTCGTCGCCGACCGTGCCGGGGTGGCGCAGTACGGCCTCGCCCGCGGTGCGGGCCATGGCGGCGGCCAGGCCGTCGACGGGCTCGTCGGTGATCTTGTGCGACAGCTCCCAGTCGGCGATCGCCGAGATGTTGGACACCGCGTCACCGATGCCGGAGCGGACGAACCGCACCGGGGCGTCGCGGACCACGTCCAGGTCGATGACCAGGGCGATCGGCGTGGGGACCCCGTAGGAGCCGCGGCCGTTGTCGTTGTCCAGCGTGGCGACCGGGGAGCAGATGCCGTCGTGCGAGAGGTTCGTGGCGACGGCCACCATGGGCAGGCCGACCCGCGCCGCGGCGTACTTCGCCACGTCGATGATCTTGCCGCCGCCCAGGCCCACGACGGCGTCGTAGCGGCGCCCCTTTATGTCGTCGGACAGCTTGACGGCGGAATCGATGGTGCCGTCGACGACGGGGTACCAGTCGGCGTGCGGCAGGACGGGCTCCAGCTTGGCGCGCAGCGCCACCCCGGAGCCGCCGCTGATGGCGATCGCCAGCTTCCCGGACGCGGAGATCCGCTGGTCGGCCAGCAGGCCGGCCAGGTCGTCCATGGCGCCGCGACTGATGTCGACGACGACCGGCGAGGGGATGAGCCGCGTCAGTACAGGCATGCGATCGTCCGGCCCTTGGCGAGGTCGTCGTGGTTGTCGATCTCGACCCACTTGACGTCGCCGATGGGGGCCACGTCGATCGTGAAACCGTCGTCGACGAGCTGCTGGTAGCCGTCCTCGTAGTAGAGGTCGGGGTCGCGCTCGAAGGTGGTCTTCAGCGCCTCGGCCAGCGCCTCGGCGGCCTCCGGCTCGATCAGGGTGACGCCGATGTACTCGCCGGTCGCGGTGGCGGGGTCCATCAGCTTGGTGATCCGGCGCACGCCCTGCTCGCCGTCGGTGATGACCTTCATCTCCTCGTCGGCCAGGTGCTTGACCGTGTCGAGGGCGAGGATGATCTTCTGGCCCTGGCCGCGGGCGGCGAGCAGGGTCTTCTCGACGGAGACCGGGTGCACGGTGTCGCCGTTGGCGAGGATGACGCCCTGCTTCAGGACCTCACGGGCGCACCACAGGGAGTAGGCGTTGTTCCACTCCTCGGCCTTGTCGTTGTCGATCAGCGTGATCTTGACGCCGTACTTGGCCTCCAGGGCCTCGCGGCGCTCGTAGACGGCTTCCTTGCGGTAGCCGACGACGATCGCGACCTCGGTGAGGCCGACCTCGGCGAAGTTGCCGAGGGTCAGGTCGAGGACGGTGATGCTCTCCTCGTCGCCTGCGGGGCCGACGGGCACGAGGGCCTTGGGGAGGGTGTCGGTGTAGGGACGCAGGCGGCGTCCGGCACCGGCCGCGAGGACAAGGCCGATCATGCTGGTTCTCCTTCGTCATGTACGGCGGGCGCTCCCGAGGAGACCCAGAACCGGATGCTCTCCACGAGCACCACGAGTGCCACGAACACGGCCAGGGCCGTGAGCGCGACGGGGAAGTCCGTGGCGCGCTCCGCCAGGACGGTGGCCAGGACCGTGGTCAGCAGGACCCGGCCCTCGTGGCCGCCCGTCGTCCGCACCAGCCAGTGCGGGGGCGCGCCGGTGCCGCCGCGGATGCGGTACACCGTGTCGTAGTGATGGTAGGCGACCGCCGCGACCAGTCCGAATGCCGCCGGAAGGGCTCCGGGGACGTCCGACTTCACGGCGAGCGCGAGGACGGTCACGTACTCGGCGAACCGGAAGAGCGGCGGGACGAGCCAGTCGAGGGCGCCCTTGAGCGGGTAGGAGACCGCCGCGCCCGCGAAGAAGGCGTACCCCACGGCGGTCATGATCAGCCGGGGGTCGCCGAAGTCCTGGGTGACGGCCCCCGCGGCCATCAGCAGCGAGAAGCCCAGGGCCAGCCACAGCGAGGCACGCGTCGGCTTGCGGCGGGCGATCCGGCGGGTGTCGCTCCAGGCGCGCACCCCCGAGTCGGCGAGGTCGGCCAGCGCCTCGGCGGCCCGGTCGGTCCGCTTCGCCTTGCGGGTCAGGGAGCGCAGCACCCGGCCCGCGGTGGTGTAGAGCGCGCCGAAGGCACAGCCGACGAGCAGGGCGTAGAAGACGATGCGGGGGGTGGTGACGGCGGTCAGGACCGCGATCATCGCCCAGCGCTCACCGATCGGCAGGATGATCATCCGGCGGACCCAGACCGTCCAGCCGACGCTGTCGAGCTTGGCGGACAGGGCGGCGGTGGGGCTCCCGGAAGGAGATGTCGCAGCGGCGGTCGCGTCGTGGTTGGCCTCGTTGAAGGCGAAGTCGACGACGTGGCGGCAGGTCATCAGGATCATCGAGCCGAGCGCCAGGGCCCAGACGTCGTCCCCGTTGCGGGCCGCGCCGAGCGCCAGGCCCGCGTAGAAGGAGTACTCCTTCGCGCGGTCGAAGGTGGCGTCGAGCCAGGCGCCCATCGTCGAGTACTGGAGCGAGTAGCGGGCGAGCTGCCCGTCGGTGCAGTCCAGGACGAAGGAGACGAGGAGCAGGACGCCCGCGGCGACGTAGCCCCAGCGGTCGCCGGTCGCCGCGCAGCCCGCCGCGATCAGCGCGGTGATCAGCGAGGCGGTGGTGACCTGGTTCGGGGTCAGCCCCCGACGCGCGCACCAGCGGGCGATGTAGCGCGAGTACGGGCTGATGAAGAAGGTGGTGAAGAACCCGTCGCGGGACTTCACGGCGGTGCGCAGCCGGACGGCCTCGTCGTCGACGGCGGCCACGGCGGCCTCGGCGGCCCGGCGCTCGTCGCCCGCCGCGGGCACGGCCGCGACGAGGCTGCCCAGCTCGGGGCGGTGGACGGGGGTGCCGGCGGCCTCGACGGACGCGGCGAGCCGGTCGGCGTAGGGAGCGGGGTCCGCGTCCCCGCCGTCGGCGGCGGCCGTGACGGCCCCGGTGAGCGCGGCGCGGGCGCCGCTCTGCACGGCGAGCGCGCCCGGTACCGCGCAGGCGTCGAAGCGCGGGTCGGTGAGGGCCAGGCGCAGGGCGTGCAGGTGTCCGACGAATTCACTGTCGACGATCGCGACCCGCTGGTCGGCGGGTACGGCGGCCAGCGCGGCGGCGGCGCGTGCCGGGTCGGTCGCGGGCTCGACGTCGAAGCCGAGCGATCTCAGCTCGTCCGCGAGTGCTGAGCCGGGGACCGGCTGGCCGGTGAGGATGGCGGTCGGCAGACGAACTCACTCCTTGCGACGTACACACGGGACGGCCACCAGGTGGGGCGGCGGCACGTCGGCAGAGGCTATCGGATGAATGGAAGCGGGGGTTCACCACCCGTTCGCGGCCCGACAATCCGATGATTACCGGGCGCGCGGGCCCTTTCGGATCATCATTGACGATCGTGCCACGCTCACCAAACCGCCCGGATGTTAGGGTAATCGCTAGCGTGTACGAATCATAAGGAAACGCCTTCTAGTACGCCTTAACGCGACCTCGCGTGAGAAGAGTCGACTTATCCGGAAAGAGGTGGGGTTGATGACCGTCACAGGGATCGCCGCTGTGCTGGGCGACTGCCACCGGTACCCCACCATTCACCGGGTGTCCGGCCGGGCCTGATCACCAGGCGTCGGCCGGAGCCCTTTTCCGAGGGTTCACGTTGACCGACAACTCCTTCTCCCGCTCCTTCCACCCCACCTCCGCCGAGGCCGCCACCGGGCAGGGCGCCGCGCCACGCTGGCCGGCCCGGCCGGAAGCCCCTTCCGACGTGGCCGCGGTCCGCGCCGTCAACCTGGCCGCCTTCGAGTCCCCTCTGGAGGCGGACCTGGTGGACGCGCTGCGCCTCGACGACGCCTGGCTGCCCGGGCTCTCCTACGTCGCCGAAGCCCCCGACGGCTCGATCGCCTCGCACGCCCTGCTCACCCGCTGCACCGTGGACGGCTCCCCCGCGCTCGCGCTCGCCCCGGTCGCGACCTCTCCCGCCCTCCAGCGCTCCGGCGCGGGCAGCGCGGTCGTCCGCGCCGTGCTGGCGGCGGCCCGGGAGCGCGCGGAAGCGCTCGTTCTGGTGCTGGGGCACCCCGCGTACTACCCGCGCTTCGGCTTCGTCCCCGCGTCGCGCTTCGGCATCCGTGCGCCCTTCGACGTGCCCGACGACGCCATGATGGCTCTAGTGCTGGACGATTCCGTCCCTGTACCTATGGGCACGATCACGTATCCCGCCCCCTTCGGCGTCTGAGGCGTCCGACCCCCGCGGGCTGCCCCGCGCCGCATACCACGCGGCGCGGGGCAGCCCGGCACAGATCACCGAAGTGGGGACAAGCCGCTTTTGTGCGGCAGACTGAACGCCGAAGTCCGAAGCGAAGGATGGGTATGCCGACCACACCAGCCACCGCCGCGAACAGCGCGTCCACCGGCGCCGGCACTCAAGAACCGATCATGCTCGAACTGGTCGACGAGTCCGGTCACACCGTCGGCACCGCTGAGAAGCTCTCCGCACATCAGGCGCCCGGCCTGCTGCACCGGGCCTTTTCCGTGTTCCTCTTCGACGGGCAGGGCCGACTGCTGCTCCAGCAGCGGGCACTGGGCAAGTACCACTCCCCCGGCGTCTGGTCGAACACCTGTTGCGGACACCCCTACCCCGGGGAGTCGCCGTTCGCCGCGGCCGCCCGGCGCACCTACGAGGAGCTGGGCGTCTCGCCCTCGCTGCTCGCGGAGGCGGGGACCGTGCGCTACAACCACCCCGACCCCGCGTCGGGGCTGGTCGAGCAGGAGTACAACCACCTGTTCGTGGGACTCGCGCAGGCGAGGCTGCGCCCGGACCCGGAAGAGGTCGGCGACACCGCCTTCGTCACGGCCGACGAACTGGTCAAGCGCCATGCCGAGGAGCCGTTCTCGGCCTGGTTCATGACCGTGCTGGACGCCGCGCGTCCGGCGATCCGCGAGCTGACCGGCGAGGCCGCGGGCTGGTAGGCCCAGAGCCGCTCCGCCCACCCACCGCCGCCGCGGGCGATGACCACGGACCGGTCAGCCCGCGGCGGTGAGCGGCAGGGCGGCCCAGATGACCTTGCCGCCGGTGGAGGTGTGCTCGACGTCGCACACCCCGCCCGCCTCGCGCGTGACCTCCCGGACCAGCAGCAGGCCGCGCCCGCCCGTCTGCCCGAAGTCCGCTTCCAGCGCCTTGGGCCGGTAGGGGTGGTTGTCCTCGACCGCCACCCGGACCCACTCGCGGCCGATCGCGACCTCCACCGCCACCTCGGGCGAGAGCAGGGCCGCGTGCCGCACCGAGTTGGTGACCAGCTCGGAGACGATCAGCAGCAGCGCGTACACCAGGTCCTGATCGGCCGGTACGCCTTGCCGCCCGAGCAGGTCGCGGACCGCCCGGCGTGCTTGCGGAACGGATTCTTCTAGCGAGGGCGCGGTGAACCGCCACACACCTTCGTAGGCGAGGGGACCGGCCGGGTCGTCCGGCGCGCTCCCCTCGACTGGCGGGACACTCCCGCTGACGTCCATTTCCCGGCCCCCGTCTTCACGCTCGATCGTCTCCACGCGTCAAGAGTGGGGACCGGGCTGGTCCGGACCGCTCCACTGACCACAAGTCAGCGTGATTCGGACACTTTTTGACCGGTGACGCATGGCGGAGTCAGTTGTTCGACTGTTCCTGATCTTCCACGGGCCGCTTGTCGGCCGCCTCCCGCGCCGTGGACGCCGCCTCCGGGGCCGTCGCCGCCGCCGTCGCGCCGCCGTCGTCCCTGACCAGGCCCAGGATCCGGCGCGCGCCCAGGCCCAGCGCCACCAGGCTCAGCCCGTCGAACAGCAGGGCGAGCGAGAAGAAGGTGCCGATCACGTACTGACTGCTGCCGGGCCAACTCCACAGCACCAGGATCCCCAGCAGCACCCCGAAGGCACCCTGGACCAGCGTCAGGACGAAGTTCGCACCGCGCACGACCAGGGCGCCCGCCAGTCGGAACACCCCGCCGGTCAGGAAGAGCAGCGCGGCGAACATCGTGAGCGCCTCGGCGCTCGCCTCGGGGCGGCGCAGGATCACGAACCCCGCGGCGAGGTTGATCGCGGCGACGATCACGGCGAGCCAGAAGTAGTTGCTCTTGCGGGCCTGCACCGCCTGGAGGAGCCCGACCAGACCGCCGACGAGCAGCAGCCAGCCGAAGAGGAACATCGAGGTCAAGGTGGCGAACCCGGTGTAGACGAGGCCGACCAGACCGGCCAGTACGAGGATCACGCCGAGCAGCGCCAAGAGGCCGAAGCCCCGGCTCAGCTTCTCCTTGCCCTGCTTCTCCCGTCCGTGCTCGTCGATGCGGCGGGTGCGCTCTGCGGTCATGGACGTGCCTCCTCGTCGGCACCCCCCGGCTCCCCCCGGACTCCCTTGATCATAGGATCGACGGCCCGGGATAGCATCCGGCGCATGGACGCGCAGCTACTGCACACCGTCGCGGACGGGGTCGCCACGGTCGTCATCTCGCACCCCGCCAAGCGCAACGCCATGACGGCCGCGATGTGGCGCGCGCTCCCGGACCTGCTGGAGGGCCTCGCGGCCGATCCCGCGGTACGGGTGCTCGTACTGACCGGCGCCGGGGACACCTTCTGCGCCGGCGCCGACATCTCCTCGCTGCGGGCGCCGCGGCCGCCCGCGGGGCCCGCGGAGGATCCGCAGACCCTGGCGGTGCGGGCCGAGGAGGCGCTCGCCGCGTTCCCCAAGCCCACCCTGGCCGCGATCCGCGGGTTCTGCGTGGGCGGCGGCAGCCAGCTCGCCGCCGCCTGCGATCTGCGGTTCGCCGAGGAGGGGGCGTCCTTCGGGGTGACCCCGGCCCGGCTCGGGATCGTCTACCCCGCGTCCTCGACCCGGCGCCTCGCCGCCCTGGTGGGTCCCTCGACCGCCAAGTACCTCTTGTTCTCCGCCGAGCTGATCGACGCGGACCGGGCGCTGCGGACCGGCCTGCTGGACGAGCTGCTGCCCGCGGGGCAGCTGGACAAGCGCGTCGCCGAGTTCGCCCGGATCCTGGCCGGGCGTTCGCGGCTCACCCAGGCCGCGGCGAAGGAGTTCGCGAACGGGCGCACGGACCGGGACGAGCACTGGGCGGCCCAGGCGCGCGCCAGCGGCGACACCGCCGAAGGGGTCGCCGCCTTCCTGGAGCGCCGCACGCCCGCCTTCACCTGGACGGTCGGCGGGGCCCCCGCTCCGGGCGCGGCTACTCCATGACGAAGCGGCTCTGCTCGCGCCACTCGGCCACCAGGTCCGCGGGAGCCTTCTCGGGCGAGCCCGCGTCGTAGGGCGGCTGGGGGTCGTACTCGGTGAGGAGCTGGACGGACTGGGCCAGCCGGTCCCCACCGATCCGGCCGAGCAGGGTCAGGCCCATGTCGATGCCGGAGGACACCCCGGCCGCGGTCACGTACTTGCCGTCGGTGACGACCCGCTCACCGGTGGGCTCGGCGCCGTACAAGGGGAGCTGGTCCAGGGCCAGCCAGTGGCTGGTGGCGCGCCGGCCCCGGAGCAGCCCGGCGGCGGCGAGCAGGAGCGAGCCGGTGCACACCGAGGTGGTCCACCGCGTATGGGCGTCCGCTGTGCGCAGCCAGTCCAGGAGGACCTCGTTCTCCATCTGCGCGCTCTGGCCCGGCCCGCCGGGGACCAGCAGGATGTCCGGGGCCGGTACGTCGGCCAGGGAGCGCTCGGCGACGAGCGCGAGCTGGCCCGAGTCGTTGCGCACGGGCCCGGGTCGCTCCGCGACGAAGACGGTCTCGGCGCCGGGGAGGCGGCCGAGCGTGTCGAAGGGGCCGACGGCGTCGAGGGCGGTGAACCGGTCGAAGAGCAGGACGGCGATCTGCATGCGGTGTCCTCTGCGTGAGTGGGTGTGCGGGTAGGTGCGTGCGTGGGTGGGTGTGCGGACGGTCGGGCCGGTGGTCAGGCGGGCGCGCCGAAGCGGCGCCGGTATTCGGCGGGCGGTTGGCCGAGGGTCTTGACGAAGGCGCGCCGCAAGGCTTCCGGGGTGCCGTAGCCGCAGGCCCGGGCGATCTGGGCGATGCCTTCGGAGGTGTCCTCCAGCAGCCTCCGGGCGTGCTCGACCCGGACCTGTTCGACGTAGCGGCCGGGAGTCGTGCCGGTCTCGGCGTGGAAGGCGCGGGCGAAGTGGCGCGGCGAGAGCCGGGCGCGGGCGGCGAGCGCCTCGACGGTCAGCTCCGCGCCGGGGTGCCCGGTGATCCACTGCTGCACCTCGCGCAGCGGCTCCCGCTGGGCGCTCTGCGCCGCGAGCAGCGCGCTGAACTGGGCCTGGTTGCCGGGCCTGCGCAGGTAGACCACCAGGTGGCGGGCGATGTCGAGGGCGACGTCCCGGCCGTGGTCCTCCTCCACCAGGGCCAGCGCGAGATCGATGCCCGCGGTCACGCCGGCCGAGGTGGCGACGTAGCCGTCCCGTACGTAGATCGGCTCGGGCTCCACCCGCACCCGCGGGTAGTCCCGGGCCATCCGCGCGCAGGCGTTCCAGTGGCTGGTGGCGCGCCGGCCGTCCAGCAGCCCGGCCTCCGCGAGGAGCAGCGCGCCGGTGCAGACGGCCACGAGGCGGTCGGGCCGGGTGCCGTGCGCGCGCAGCCAGTCGGTGAGCCGGGGCTCGAAGTCCCCCCGGTACCGGCCGCCGGGCACCAGCACGGTCGTGCCCGGGCCCGGCTCGGCGCCTTCCAGCGGGCCGTCCGGGAGCAGGGTCAGCCCGCTGCTGGTCCGCACGGGTGCGCCGCCCGGGGACACCGTGCGGATCGGGTACCCCGCGCGGCCGGGGAAGCGGCCCACCCCGGCGAAGACCTCGACCGGGCCGGTGACGTCCAGGCTCTGGACGCCGTCGTAGAGGAGGACGAGCACGCTGCGCCGGGGTTCGGAGGGCATGGATCCATCGTCTTGCGCCGCGGCGACGTCCGCAATGTCGCTCTCCCCACCTTTCCTGCCATCGACGTGCGGGCGGGCGGGCCGGGCACGGCCGATAGGATCGACGGATCATGACTGCAACCCTCGTCGCCAAGGAACTCGCCGCCGGACACGGCGCGCGCTCGCTCTTCACCGGTCTCGACCTGGTCGTCGCCCCCGGTGACGTCATCGGCCTCGTCGGCGTCAACGGCGCCGGGAAGTCGACGCTGCTGCGCCTGCTCGCCGGCCTGGACACGCCGGAGACCGGTGAGCTGCGGCTCTCCCCGCCAACCGCCACCGTCGGCCACCTGCCGCAGGAGCCGGAGCGCCGCCCCGGCGAGTCGATCCGGGAGTTCCTGGCCCGTCGGACCGGGGTGGCCGCCGCGCAGACGGAGCTGGACGCGGCCACGCAGGGCCTGGTGGACGGGGTCGCGGGCGCGGACGACGCCTACGCGACCGCCCTGGACCGGTGGCTGGACCTCGGCGGGGCCGACCTGGACGAGCGGGCCGAGGAGGTCGCGGCCGACCTCGGGCTGTCCGTGGGCCTCGACCTGCCGATGACGGCGCTCTCCGGCGGCCAGGCCGCCCGCGCGGGCCTCGCCTCGCTGCTGCTGTCGCGCTATGACGTCTTCCTGCTCGACGAGCCCACGAACGACCTCGACCTGGAGGGCCTGGAGCGGCTGGAGTCCTTCGTGAAGGGGCTGCGCGCGGGCACGGTGGTGATCAGCCACGACCGCGAGTTCCTCACCCGGACGGTCACCAAGGTCCTCGAACTCGACCTGGCCCAGCAGGAGATCAACCTCTACGGCGGCGGGTACGACGCCTACCTGGAGGAGCGCGAGCGGGCCCGCACGCACGCCCGCGAGGAGTTCGACGAGTACGCCGACAAGCGCGCGGCCCTGGAGGGGCGCGCGCAGATGCAGCGCGGCTGGATGGACAAGGGCGTCAAGAACGCCCGGCGCAAGGCCACCGACAACGACAAGATCGGCAAGAAGTTCCGCAGCGAGGCCAGCGAGAAGCAGGCGTCGAAGGCACGGCAGACGCAGCGCGCGATCGAGCGCCTCGAAGTGGTCGACGAGCCGCGCAAGGAGTGGGAGCTGCGCATGGAGATCGCGGCGGCGCCGCGCTCCGGCTCGGTGGTCGCGACCCTGCGCGAAGCGAGCGTGCGGCGCGGGGAGTTCACCTTCGGGCCGGCCAGCCTCCAGCTGGACTGGGCGGACCGGGTGGCGATCACCGGGGCGAACGGTGCCGGGAAGTCCACCCTGCTCGCGGTGCTGCTCGGGCGGCTCGCGCCGGACTCCGGTTCGGCCACGCTCGGTTCGGGCGTGCTGGTGGGCGAGGTGGACCAGGCGCGCGGGTTGTTCCTCGGCGACGAGCCGTTGCTGGAGGCCTTCTGCGCGGCGGTGCCGGACACCGAGCCCGCGGAAGTGCGCACCCTGCTGGCGAAGTTCGGCCTGAAGGCGGCCCACGTGCTGCGGCCGGCGGGCACCCTGTCCCCGGGTGAGCGGACCCGGGCGGCGCTGGCCCTGCTCCAGGGCCGCGGGGTGAACCTGCTGGTGCTGGACGAGCCGACGAACCACCTGGACCTCCCCGCGATCGAGCAGCTGGAGTCCGCGCTGGAGGCGTACGAGGGCACCCTGCTGCTGGTCACGCACGACCGCCGCATGCTGGACGCGGTCCAGGTGACCCGCCGCCTCCGCGTAGCCGACGGCCAGGTCACGGAGTCCTAGCCCGGCCCCACCCCTGCCCGGGGGCCGGCCGGTCTGCCCGGTGCAGGGGCGCGGGCCGCCTATGCCTCCGGCGGCGCCTCAAACGCCGGCGAGGCTGTTTTTACCCCCGCCGCGATCAACGCACCACGAACACACACCCCAGCCCCGCCGCCGATCGAGTCACCGCCGGAGGCGACAACGGCCCGGACGCCAAACGGGGCACCGCACCGCAATCCAGCCCCGCCGGCGTTTGAGGCACCGCCGGAGGCGACAACGGCCCCGACGCCGAACAAAACACCGCACCCCAAACCAGCCCCGCCGGCGATTGAGGCACCGCCGGAGGCGACAACGGCCCCGACGCCGAACAAAACACCGCACCCCAAACCAGCCCCGCCGGCGATTGAGGCACCGCCGGAGGCGA
>NZ_JBVHUE010000049.1:34676-46371 GCF_055565515.1 Streptomyces sp. NPDC028419
GACAACGGCCCCGACGCCGAACAAAACACCGCACCCCAAACCAGCCCCGCCGGCGATTGAGGCGCCGCCGGAGGCGACAACGGCCCGGACGCCGAACGGGGCACCGCGGCGCAAACCAGCCCCGCCGGCGATTGAGGCGGGGGCGGCCGCGGCGGGGGGCTGGGCCGCGCGCCGCGGAACCGGCCCCGCCGGAAGGTGGGGCGTCAGTGCGCGTCCGCCGGGGGCAGGCGCTTGCGGGCCAGCCGGGCCGCCACCACCGTGCGCGGCAGGTGCCGCACGGCCAGGGCGTACGCCTGGTAGCGCCGCCCGGTGATGCTCAGCGGACGCCGCCGGGCGAGGTCGCGCAGGGCCTGGGCCACCACGGCCTCCGGCTCCAGCCAGACCGCATCGGACAGCTTGCTGACGTCCATGCCCGCCCGCTCCTGGAACTCGGTCCGGGTGAAGCCGGGGACCACCGCGAGCACCCGGACCCCGTACGGGGCCAGGTCCACCCGCAGCGATTCACTGAAGGCCGTGATCCAGGCCTTGGCCGCCCCGTAGGTCCCGGTGGGCAGCAGACCGGCGACCGAGGACACGTTCAGCACGGCCCCCCGGCGCCGCTCCCGCAGCCCCGGCACCAGCGCGTGGGTCAGCCGCAGCGGGACCTTGACCAGCAGGTCGAGCATCCGCTCCTCGTCCTCGACGGGGCTGTACGGGAAGGGCGCCGGGAGCCCGAAGCCCGCGTTGTTGACCAGGACGTCCACCGGCCGCACGGTGTCCGCGAGCCGCGCGACGACACCGGCGCACTGTGCCGGGTCGAGCAGATCGGCGGCCAGCACCTCGGCGACCACGCCGAAGTCCCGGCCCAGTTCCTTCGCGAGGGCGTCCAGCCGCTCCTCGTCCCGCGCGACGAGGACGAGGTCGCAGCCCTTGGCGGCGAAGCCGCGGGCGAAGGCGGCCCCCAGCCCGGCGCTGGCTCCGGTGATCAGAACGGTGGTTCGGTTGCTCACGTGCGCATCACTTTCCGGCGGTTTCGGGCAGTTCGGGGGCGAAGGTCCGCGTGGCGGCGGATCCATAGGCCTGGGCGACCTCGACGAGGAAGCTCTTCTCGTCCTCCAGGTCGCTGCCCTCGACGGTGCCCGTGGGTCCGTGCACCGAGGAGGGGACGTACAGCGGCTCGGCCCCGTCCGGCGACCGCCCGGCCGATCCGTCGAGCTTGGCCTGGCGCGCCTCCTTGAGGACGCAGGCCAGCGCGGCCGCGCCGCGGCGCGGGGCGGCCACCCCGGCGCCCGCGACGTGGTGGCGGGCCAGCTCCGGGACGCCCGGGGCGACGTACTCGTTCAGGATCAGGATCGCGTCGCGGGTCTCGATCACCTTCCGGTAGACCAGCAGGTCGCGCGGGACCGGCGGCCACAGGAACTCCACCACGCGCCCGGCGCGCGGCTTCGTCAGCGCCACGTGCGGGACCGCCTCGACCAGGTCGCGCCACAGCGGCCACAGGCGCCAGGCGGTGCCGACGTCGGAGACGGTCCGGCGCAGCCCGAAGAGCACGGGCACGAGCAGGGCGGCGGCCCGCAGCAGCCCGTGCAGGTTCATCAGCAGCGGCAGCCAGGGCATGGCGGCGGTGGCGCCGAAGAGCAGCTTCAAGAGGTAGACGAACCAGAACGCCCCGGCGAGCGCGGTGCCGAGGCCGAACAGCCACAGTCCGGCGGCCAGTCCACGGCTCTCGGTGCGCAGTCCGTAGCGCCAGCACAGGGCCACGCAGGCGGCGTTGGCGGCGAGGTGCGCCGAGATGAGCACGAGCCAGTACCCGAGGGAGGGGACGGGATCGCCGTGCGGCGGGATGGTGTGGGTGCCGTGTCCGGGGGCGGCCAGGTCGAGCAGGACCAGCGCGGCGAGCAGGCCGATGGTGGCGCCGGCGGCGCTCCGGCGCAGCAGGTGGCCCCGGCTGGTGGCCGCGGCGACGAAGGAGAGGACGGCGCCCGCCGAGAAGACCCCGATGAGGTTGCGGACCAGTCCGACGGTGTGCGAGTTCCGCGGATCGCGCATCGCGTAGGTGACCACGTCGGGCAGGTTCAGGGTCATCGCGGCGGCGGCGGTGGCGACGGCGAGCAGCAGTCCGCGCTGTTGCGGGGAGCGGACGGCGGCCGGGGAGCGCAGCAGCACCGCGAGCCACAGGCACACCACGCTGGGCACGGCCAGGGAATCCCCGAAGGCGGCGATCGGGTCAGCCGCCATGCTGCACCCGCCGGTACCCCATGGCGGACTCCAGGCGGGCCAGCGTCCCGGCGGCCTCGTCGACCGGGGGCAGCCCCGCGCTGGTGCGGATCAGGCTGGCCAGCATCTCGGCCTCCTGCTCCTGGCGGTTGGTGTAGTTGGTGCGGCCGAGGATGACCGGGGCGTGCGCGCCGCTCTCCTCGCCCTCCAGGGAGTTGTGGCCGAAGAGGATGTGGCCCAGCTCGTGCAGGACGATGTGCTCGCGGTGCAGCGGTGAGGTCTGGGCCTCGTAGAAGACGTAGTCGATGCTCGTGGTGCCCACCCACAGGCCGCACACACCGGACTCGGCGGCTTCCTTGGGGAGCGGGTGCAGCCGGATGGGCCGGCCCCGCTGCTCGGCGATCCGCTCGCACAGGGCGTCGAGGGAGAACGGGTGCGGCAAGTCCAAACGACCGAGAATGGTCTCGCAGCGTTTGCGCAGGCTGAGTTGCCGGTATGGCATGTGCTCCCTCTTCGGACCCTTTCCCGGGCAGCGTCGATAGGCAGGGGCTGATGTGGGCATGACGTCCTGAGGGGGGATCAGGGAAGCCCGCGCGCCGAATGGCGAACGGGCGTTCCCACATGCCTACAGATCGGGTGCCGGAGTTGGCAAGGCAGGCCCCCGGGCAGGGGGGTTATTCAGCCAGTCCTTCCTGCCCGGGCTTGCGACCTGCGCATCAGCCCCCGGCGCTGCCGGGGTCCGTCGGGCGTCCGTCGGGCGTCAGCGCCCGCGGCGCTCGTCCGGGCCGGTCAGACCGGCCCGGCGCAGGGCGTCGGCCATCGCGCTGTTGGCCGGCGCCGGAGCGCCCTTACCGGCGCCCTGACCGCCGCCCGCGCCACCGCGGGCGCCGGACGCGCCCCGGGCGCCACCGCCCGTGCCACCGCCGTTGCCGTTCCTGCCCGCGCCGCCTCCGTTGCCGGCGCCGGCGCCCTTGCCCGCGCCGCCGCGGCCCTGACCACCCTGGCCACCCTGGCCGCCCTGGGCGCCGCCGCGCTGCTGCGGCGGGCGGGAGCCGGAACCGCGCTCGCCGCGCTCCTGGCGGGGCCGCGGGGCGCCCGCCGCGCGGTCCGCCCCTTCGTCCTCCAGCCGCAGGGTGAGCGAGATCCGCTTGCGCGGGATGTCCACGTCCATGACCTTCACCCGGACGATGTCGCCCGGCTTGACCACGTCGCGGGGGTCCTTGACGAAGGTCTTCGAGAGCGCCGAGACGTGCGCCAGGCCGTCCTGGTGGACGCCGATGTCGATGAAGGCGCCGAAGGCCGCCACGTTGGTGACCACGCCCTCCAGGATCATCCCCGGGGCCAGGTCGCCGATCTTCTCCACGCCCTCCTTGAAGGTGGCCGTCTTGAAGGCGGGTCGCGGGTCGCGGCCCGGCTTCTCCAGCTCGCGCAGGATGTCCGAGACGGTCGGCAGGCCGAAGGTCTCCGTGACGAAGTCCGCGGGGCGCAGGGAGCGCAGTACGGTGGTGTTGCCGATCAGCGCCGCCACCTGGCCGCCCGCCTGCTTGCCCATCGCCCGGACCACCGGGTAGGCCTCGGGGTGGACGCTGGAGGCGTCCAGCGGGTCCTCCCCGTCGCGGATCCGCAGGAAGCCGGCGCACTGCTCGTACGCCTTGGGGCCGAGCCGGGCCACGTCCTTGAGCGCCTTGCGGCTGCGGAAGGGGCCGTTGGCGTCGCGGTGGGCCACGATGTTCTCGGCGAGACCGCCACTGATGCCCGAGACCCGGGAGAGCAGCGGCGCGGAGGCGGTGTTGACGTCCACGCCGACCCCGTTCACGCAGTCCTCGACGACCGCGTCGAGGGAGCGGGAGAGCTTCACCTCGGACAGGTCGTGCTGGTACTGGCCGACGCCGATCGACTTCGGGTCGATCTTCACCAGTTCGGCGAGCGGGTCCTGCAGCCGGCGGGCGATGGAGACGGCCCCGCGCAAGGACACGTCCATGTCCGGGAGTTCCTGCGAGGCGAAGGCGGAGGCCGAGTACACGGAGGCGCCCGCCTCCGAGACCATCACCTTGGTCAGGTTCAGTTCGGGGTGCCGGGCGATCAGGTCAGCGGCGAGCTTGTCGGTCTCGCGCGAGGCGGTCCCGTTGCCGATGGCGACCAGGTCGACCGCGTGCTCGCGGGCGAGCCGGGCGAGCTTGGCGAGGGATTCGTCCCACTTGTTGGCCGGCACGTGCGGGTAGATCACGTCGGTCGCCACGACCTTGCCGGTGGCGTCCACGACGGCGACCTTCACGCCGGTGCGGAAGCCCGGGTCCAGGCCCAGCGTGGCGCGGGTACCGGCGGGCGCCGCGAGCAGCAGGTCGCGCAGGTTGGACGCGAAGACGCGGACCGCCTCGTCCTCGGCGGCCTGGCGCAGCCGGGTGCGCAGGTCGAGCCCCAGGTGCACCTGGATCTTGGTGCGCCAGGCCCAACGGACCGTGTCGGCGAGCCACTTGTCCCCGGGGCGGCCGCGGTCGGCGACCCCGAAGCGGCGGGCGACCATGCCCTCGTAGGTGGAGGGGCCGGGGGTCTCGCTCGGCTCCTCGGGCTCCAGGGTGAGGTCGAGGACGTCCTCCTTCTCGCCGCGCAGCATGGCGAGGACGCGGTGCGAGGGCAGCGCGGTGAGGGGCTCGGCGAAGTCGAAGTAGTCGGCGAACTTGGCGCCCGCCTCCTCCTGGCCGTCGCGCACCTTGGCGGCCATCCGGCCCCGGGTCCACATCCGTTCGCGCAGCTCGCCGATCAGGTCGGCGTCCTCGGCGAACCGCTCGGTGAGGATGGCGCGGGCGCCTTCGAGCGCGGCGGCCGGGTCGGCGACGCCCTTGTCGGCGTCGACGAACGCGGCGGCCGCGGCGACCGGGTCCACCGAGGGGTCGGCGAGCAGCCCGGTGGCGAGCGGCTCCAGGCCCGCCTCACGGGCGATCTGCGCCTTGGTGCGGCGCTTGGGCTTGAAGGGCAGGTAGATGTCCTCCAGCCGGGCCTTGGTGTCGGCCGCGTTGATCATGGCCGTCAGGGCGTCGTCGAGCTTGCCCTGCTCCCGCACGGACTCCAGGATCGCGGCGCGGCGGTCCTCCAGCTCGCGCAGGTACCGCAGCCGCTCCTCCAGGGTGCGCAGCTGGGCGTCGTCGAGCAGCTCGGTCGCTTCCTTGCGGTAGCGCGCGATGAACGGCACGGTGGAGCCGCCGTCGAGCAGCTCGACGGCGGCCTTGACCTGCCGCTCCCGTACGCCGAGTTCCTCGGCGATCCTGCCTTCGATGGACGTCGTCACGTTCCGGTCCCGCCTTCGTCTGCACTGCCGCACTGCACTGGAAGCTGCCAATTGTGGCAGGTGGCGGTGGCGGAGGTCGGGAACCCTGCCGATCGGCCGGCGGGGCCGGGCCGTTCCCGGCCGGCGTCAGCCCTTGCCGGTGAGGTCGGCCGGGAAGGCGCCGGCGCGGATGGCCCGGACGACGAGGGCGCCGCCCAGCTCGTGCAGGCGGGCCAGGCCGGCCGCGCCGAGGTGCTCGTACGGGGCCGCGTCCAGCCGGTCGGTGTCCGCCTCCAGCCGCTCGCGCAGCGCCGTACCGGCCTCGGTCAGCTCGTGGTCGGCGCCCAGGAGCCCGCGCTCGCGCAGCCGGTCGGCGGCGGCCGCCAGGTCGTCCGCGCTCCAGCCGCGGGTGGCCCGCAACCACTTCGAGGTCATGCCGTGGCCGGTGGCGTTGTGGCTGACCAGCGCCTCGACGGGGTCGAGTCCGGCGATGAGCAGGGCGGCGAGGTGACCGTCACCGCGGTGTTCGCGCAGCAGGGTGGTGGCGTGCCACAGGCGCAGGTGCGGGGCCTCGGGGACCGGCAGGTCGGCGTGGGCGGAGTAGAGCGGGCGTCCGTGCCGGGTGCAGCCCTCGGTGGCGCGCATCGCCAGGTCGGCCGCCTCGGCGAGCTCCGCGGAGGCCAGGACCTCGGCGCCGAGCAGTCGGGTGAGGGTCGCGTCGACGGCCCGCAGCCGGGCGGCGAGGACCTGCTCGGGGTCCGCCTTCTGCCACACCGCGGGCAGGAACTGGGCGAGGTGGGCGTGGCTGTAGTTGTAGAAGGTCGCGGCCACGGTGCCGGGACCGACCGCGCCCAGGGCGGCGCTGCGGGTGCTCAGGGGCGCGGCCGAGCCCTCGATGCCGAGGAGGGCCAGTTCCCGGGCGAGATCCGGCGAGAAGTAGATGGTGGCGTGCAGCGGATTGATGGCGGCGTGCCAACAGCGGCGGGCGGCGAAGGGCGGGAGGGTGGAGAGCGTCATACCCAGCACCCTACCGACTGATTGGTATGTACAACAGGGTCGCTGGAGCCCGCCCGTGAGCCCGCCCACCAGGCCGGCGCCGGCCGCCCGCCGGCCCCGCGACCGCGACCGCGAGATCCGGCCGTTCTTCGTCGCCCACCGGCCCCGCCCCACCTGGCCGGGGGTCGTCCGGATGGCGTGGTGTGACGTCCGAATGGCGATCGTGTGACAGCAGGGGCCATGGACATGACGTGGGGCGCAGGGGTGAATACGGTCGAACACACAAGCCCTGATCCGAGCTGAACACCGCTCAGGAGAACCGTCTCCCCTACCCCTTGGAGTCCTTCGTGCGACGCAAAGTCATCGCCCCGAGCGTGCTCGCCGCCTCCCTGCTGCTGGTGATCCCGGCGTCGGCGGCGACCGCCGTTCCTGGCGCCCCGGGTATCGGCGATCCCTATTACCCGGCCAGCGGCAACGGTGGATACGACGTCTCGCACTACGACTTGAGACTCCAGTACCAGCCCAAGACCGACCTCCTGGAGGGCACGGCCACCCTCCTGACCACCGCCAAGCAGGACCTCTCCCGCTTCAACCTGGACTTCGGCCTCCAGGTGAGCGAGATCCGGGTCAACGGCGTCAAGGCGAAGTTCGCCAAGACCGGCACCCAGGAGCTGGAGGTGACCCCCGCGACCGCGCTGCAGAAGAACAAGCAGGCCACGGTGGTCGTCAAGTACGCGGGCAAGCCATCGGAGTTCAAGGTCGACGGCTGGTCGGCGTGGGCGCGCACCCCGGACGGCGCGGTCGCGGCGCAGGAGCCGGACTCTGCCATCTGG
The DNA here is from genome assembly GCF_055565515.1 of Streptomyces sp. NPDC028419. Classification (NCBI taxonomy): domain Bacteria; kingdom Bacillati; phylum Actinomycetota; class Actinomycetes; order Kitasatosporales; family Streptomycetaceae; genus Streptomyces; species Streptomyces sp. NPDC028419. Next base: position 41,967 of record NZ_JBVHUE010000049.1, read on the forward strand.
TGGTTCCCGAGCAACGACCACCCGCTGGACAAGGCGACGTTCGACGTCTCGATCAACGTCCCGGACGGGCTCCAGGCGATCAGCAACGGCGTGCTCCAGTCGCAGAGTTCGAAGCTCGGCTGGACCCGCTACAACTGGCGCTCCAACAAGCCCCAGGCCACCTACCTGGCCACCCTCGCCATCGGCAAGTTCGACATCACCACGGACAAGACCGCGAGCGGGCTGCCGGTGCTCAACGCCTACAGCGTGGACCTGGGCGACAACGCGGGCGCGGCGCGGGCGAGCGTCGAGCGCACGACCGAGGTCGCCGAATGGCTGGAGGGGGTCTTCGGCCCGTACCCCTTCAACGCGCTGGGCGGTTACGTACCGAATGTGACCAGCGGCTTCGCGCTGGAGACCCAGACCCGACCCTTCTACAGCCCGCGCCAGTTCGCGAACGGCGCCAACGTCCAGGTCGTCGTGCACGAGCTGGCCCACCAGTGGTACGGCGACAGCGTCTCGGTCGACGGCTGGAAGGACATCTGGATCAACGAGGGCTTCGCCCGCTACAGCCAGTGGCTGTGGTCGGAGAAGGAGGGCGAGGGGACCGCCCAGGAGCTGGCCGACTGGACGTACTCGAACCGGCCCGCCGAGGACCCGTTCTGGCAGGTCAAGCCCGGTGACCCGGGCGCCGACAAGCAGTTCGACGCGGCCGTCTACGACCGGGGCGCGATCGCCATCCAGGCGCTGCGCAACGAGGTCGGCGACGAGAAGTTCTTCAAGATCCTCAAGGGCTGGCCGACCGAGCGCGCCTACGGCAACGCCAAGGTGAACGACTTCGTCCGCTATGCCGAGCGGGTCTCCGGCAAGCCGCTGGCCGACCTCTTCGAGACCTGGCTGTACACCCCGGGCAAGCCCGCCTTCTCCGCCCCGGCGGCGAAGGCGCCGGGCGCGACGGGTCGCTCGCTCGCGGCTCCGGCGCCCGCCGCGGCCCCGAAGGCGGAGCCGAAGTCGTGGAAGAAGATCGCCGCGACGAACAACGTCCACGACACCGAGCAGGGGCAGGGCCACGGCCACGGTCGCTGAGCTCGCCCGGCCGTCCTGACGGTCGCCGTACGGCCGGCCGCGCGCCGTCGCCCCTCAGTGGGCGGCGGCGCGCCACCGCGCCCGGGCCTCCCGGGCCACGGGCAGGTACCGCAGCCGCTCGGGCAGCAGCGGTACGACGGTCCGCACGACCGCGCTGAAGCGGCGCAGCCTGCGCTCCTGGGCCGGGCTCCACTCCAGCCCGATGGCCGCCCGCGCCTCCGGCGGCATGTAGCCGACGGTGGCGAAGGCGCGGAAGCGCAGGAACAGGGTGCGCAGCAGCGGCCAGGCGAGCCGGGTGAGGACCCGCACCGGTAGCGGCCCGCCCGTGGGGCGGGGCAGCGGCACGTCGGTGGCGACCAGTTCGCGGGCCACCGGGGTGGACTCGATCTCCTCGGCCAACATCCGGTGGTAGTGCGGCCAGTACTCCTCGATGGTCGCCGGCATGTCCCGGTCGTGGATGCCGAGGATCCGACCGACCTGGAGCCACTCGGTGTAGAGGGCCCGCTCCTGGGCGGGGGTGAACGCGCGGAAGAGGTACCGGGCGGCGTAGAGGTAGACCGGGAAGCCGGAGGCGTGCACCCAGGAGTAGCAGGCCGGGTCGAGGGCGTGGTAGCGCCGCCCCCGGGTGTCCGTGCCCCGGATCTCCTTGTGCAGCCGCCGCACCCGGCGCCCCTCCTCCACGGCCGCCTCGCCGCCGTACACCCACAGCTGGACGGAGCGGATCGAGCGCTCCCCGCGCCCCCAGGGGTCGCTGCGGAAGACCGAGTACTGGTCCACGCCCGCACCGATCGCCGGGTGGGCGACCTGCATCGTGAAGGCGGGCGGCAGCATCAGCAGCGCGCGCACGTCTCCCGCGATGGTCCACAGCACCCCGCCGGGCGGCGGCGGAGCGACGTGACCACTGGTGCCAGAGTGACTTCCGGTGCTCTTGGATCGCGTGGGACTCATGGCACAAGTATGCGAGCGCGAGAAGTCCCTTCCCCCGTCGGAAAGTCTTGTCCTGGGTGTTACCCAGAGGTAACTGCAGATGATGTGATGGCGCAGCCGATCTTCCCCCCGCAGGAACGATGGAGTCCTCATGCTGCCCAGCACGCCCCGCCGCACCCGTCGCGCCAAGGCCGCCGCCACGGCCGTCGGCGCCCTCACGGCCGTCGCGCTCGCCGTCACCGCCGCCCCGGGAGCCTCGGCCGCGGAGTCCGCGCAGGACGCGACGCCGCGCCTCAAGGTACTGACGTACAACACCTTCCTGATGAGCACCAACCTCTACCCCAACTGGGGCCAGGACCTCCGGGCCCGCGAGATCCCGAAGGCGTCCTTCTTCCAGGGGCACGACGTGGTCGTCCTCCAGGAGGCCTTCGACAACACCGCCTCGGACGCGCTGAAGGCCAACGCCGCCGCGCAGTACCCCTACCAGACCCCGATCGTGGGCCGGAGCAAGGACGGCTGGGACGCGACGAGCGGCGCGTACTCCTCCACCACCCCGGAGGACGGCGGGATCACGATCCTCAGCAAGTGGCCGGTCCTGCGCAAGGAGCAGTACATCTACAAGGACGCGTGCGGCGCCGACTGGTGGTCCAACAAGGGCTTCGCCTACGTCGTCCTGAACGTGAACGGCACCAAGGTGCACGTGGTGGGCACCCACGCGCAGTCCACCGACTCGGGCTGCAAGGCGGGCGAGGCGGCCCAGATGCGCAGCCGCCAGTTCAAGAACATCGACGCCTTCCTGGACGCCAAGAACATCCCGGCGGGCGAACAGGTCATCGTGACGGGCGACATGAACGTCGACTCGCGCAGCCCGGAGTACGCCTCCATGCTCGCGGACGCGGACCTGGCCGGCGCCGACTCGCGCACGGGCCACCCGTACTCCTTCGACACGGCCACCAACTCGATAGCGAACTACCGCTACCCGACCGACCCGCGCGAGGACCTCGACTACGTCCTCTACCGCGAGGGCAACGCCCGCCCGGCCAACTGGAACAACAACGTGGTCAAGGAGCAGTCCGCCCCCTGGACCGTCTCCAGCTGGGGCACCTCCTACACCTACACCAACCTCTCCGACCACTACCCCCTGATCGGCTCGTAACCCCCGCCGGACGCGCCCCCCGGCCCCCTACGGGCGGGCCGGGGGGCGCGTCCGGTGCGTGCGGGTGAACCGGCGGACCCGCCTGTTCCGCCCTCAGGTCCTCAGGTCCTCAGGTGGGTGGCGTACGTGTGGGCCGCGGCGAGGTCCTGCGGGTTCGGGTGGTCCTTGTTCAGGCCGCCGACCAGCGCGAAGGGTGCCCAGGTGTCGAGGGCGCGACAAGTGAAGGGGGCCTCCACCGTGAAGCCGCGGGCTTCGAGGAGCCGGGTCGCGGGGCGGGTGAAGGGGGCCCAGGGGAACTCGGGGAGGCCGCTGGTGGCGAAGACGAACGCACGTCCCCGGCCGACGGGGAGGGCCTCGACGAAGTCGGTCAGGCTGCGGTGGACCGTGACGGCGCTCACACACCGAACGGCCGGGGCGCCGCGCGTCCGGAGTGAGTACGGTCTGCTCATGCAGAACTTGGGGCTGGAGCAGCGGGGGCACGTCCTTCTCATAGCGGGAGGCACGGCAGTGCACCGCCGCGCCGTGCAGGTGGCGCCGAGCGCCAATCTGGCCGCGCTCGGGGTGGTTCCGGCCTCGGTACTGCTGAACAGCGGCCTGCCCTGCGATACGACCTACCTCGACGGGGCGCGCGATCCGAACCTGGTGTTGACGCGCCTGCGCGCGGCCGCGAGCACCCGGGGCCCGCTGCTGGTGTACCTGTCGGGCCGGCTCACGCTCGACCGCCGCGGCCGCCGGCTGCACCTGGCCCTGGCCGCCACGACGCCCGGGTCCGTCCGCTACACGGCCCTGCCGTGGGAGTGGCTGGGCACCGAACTCCGGGACCGGCCCCCCGGGTCGACGACGGTGCTCCTCGACCTGGTCGCGGACAAGGCGGCGTGGCCGCTGCTCCAGGAGTACGCGGGACTGCCCGTCTCCTCCTCGGCCGAGGTCTACGGAGTCGTGTCCCCGCCCGGCTTCGCCGGCAGCGGCAACACCGTGAGCGGTTACACCCGTTGCTGGATCGACCAGCTCGCCAGCAGCCCGGGCCGCCCGGCCAACCTCCAGCTGCACGCGCTCGCCCTGGGCGCGGCGGCGCTGCCACCGGGCACCGTGGTCCTGCCGACCGCCCGTGAACTCGCCGCGCCGGCGCCGGCGCAGCCCTCCGCCCCCGTCGTCGGGGCCGGGGTTCCGGGAGCGGGACCACCCCCGCAAGAGGGTGGCGGGGTAGAGGCGAGGCAGAGGCTGTGGCCTAAAATCCCCACCGCTGCGAAACCCAGC
>NZ_JBVHUE010000050.1:0-46317 GCF_055565515.1 Streptomyces sp. NPDC028419
GCGTGACGGTCGAGGCCGTCCGCGCCAAGTCCCCGGCCCTGACGGACTTCTTCCTGGAGTGCGTTACGGCCTTCCCCCCCCCCCCCCCCCTCTCCCCCCCCCCCCCCCCCCCCCCCCCCCCCCCCCCCCCCCCGGAGGGGTTGAGAGGGGAACGGCAAGACCTGAAGGAGGCCGCCTAGTCGGCGGCCAGGGCCTCGGCCAGTAGTCGGGGGGTGGGCGACGCGAAGAGGGCGCTCGCGCGCAGCCCCGTGGCGGCGGGGAAGGACCCGCGCAGCCGGGTGAGCAGCCGCATGGCGAGCAGGGACTGCCCGCCGTGGTCGAAGAAGTTGTCGTCGGGGCCGAGCGCGGGGGCGCCCAGGACCTCGCGGAAGTGCTCCAGGACCGTGCGCAGGGGCTCCGCCACCGCGTCCGACCCGGTGGCCGGGGCCAGGGCCGGGCCCCCGTGCGCCGCCCACGCGGCGAGCAGGCGCTTGTCGATCTTGCCGTGCGGACTCTTCGGCAGGGCCGCGACCCGGTACAGCACCCGCGGCACCGCCCAGTCGGGCAGCTGCGCGGCCAGCGGCGCGACCAGCGCGTCCCGCTCGGCGCCGGTCAGCCGGACCGCCTCACCGGGCAGCGGCGCCACCGCCGCGGCGGCGGGCACGGTGAACGCCCACAGGGCCGTCGCGGTCTGCGGGTCCGGGAAGACCACCGCCTGGTCCACCTCCGCCACCTCGCACAGGGCGCGCTCCACCCGGGCCGGTTCCAGCCGGTGCCCGCGGATCTTCACCTGGTCGTCGACGCGGCCGAGGAAGACCAACTGCCCCTCGGCGTCGATCCGCCCCAGGTCACCGGTCACGTACAGGCGACCGTCGCAGCCCCGGGGGCCCCGCTCCGGGTCCGGCACGAACCGGCGCGCCGTGGCCGCCTCGTCGTCGAGGAACCCACGGGCCAGCAGCGGGCCACCGATGTGGATCTCGCCGCTCTCGCCGTCCGGTACCGGGCGGCCGTCGCGGCGGACGCTGATCTCCACGTCCCGCAGCGCGGTGCCCAGCGGCACCTCCTCGGCGTCGGCCGGCAACGGCCCGGTGTAGAAGGTGGAGCTGACGGTGCACTCGGTGAGCCCGTACACGTGCGCCAGGGCCGCAGGCTGCCGGGCCTGCCACGCCCGGTAGGGCCGGGGGTCCATCCGCTCGCCGCCGACCACCACGAGGCGCAGGGCCTCCGGGGTCGACGCACCGCTGCCGTCGAGCCAGCGGGCGTACTCCAGCCAGTACTGGGTGGACAGTTCGACCACGGTGGTCCCGGTGCGGGCCATGGCGGTGTGCAGCTCCTCGGCGTCCAGCGCCGCGGTGTCGGCGCGGCACACGACGGCGGCGCCGGCGGCGAGCGCCGGGAACACCTCCTCGATCAGGACGTCGAAGCCGAGGGAGGCCACCTGGAGCCACCGGTCGCCCGGGGTCAGCTCCAGCCGCTCGGCGACGGCGCCGGCGAAGCGGCCGAGGGCGTCGCGCTCGACCACGGTCCCCTTGGGCCGGCCGGTGGAGCCGGAGGTGAACAGGACGTACGCCACGTCCGCGCCGGTGGCCGCGGTCGCCGGCCGCGTGGGCCCGTACCCGCCGTCCGGTGGCCCGTACCCGCCGTCCGCCGGTACGTGCGCGCCGTCCGGGGCGTGGTGGCCGTCGCCGAGCCACACCACCGCGGCGGTCCGACGCACCAGCTCGGCCCGGGCGGCGGCCGGGAGCCGGTCGTCCAGGACGGTGAAGCCCGCCCCGGCCTTGAGGGCCGCCAGCATGCCGAGGACGGTACGGGCGGGGTCGGAGAAGGCCAGGCCGACCAGGCGGCCGGGGACGGCCCCGCGCCCGACCAGGTCGGCGGCCCACGCGTCGGTGAGCCGGTCCGCGTCCCGGTACGTCAGCACCCGGTCCGGCGTCACCAGGGCGGGCGCGGCGGCGTGCGCGCGCACGGAGCGGTCCCACAGGCCGAGCACGTCGGTTTCGATGGCGGTGCTCACCCCGATGCCCCCCGCGTCCGCAGGAAGCGCGACAGCCCGTCGAGGCCGGCCCGGAAGGACTCCTGCGGGCCGCCGAAGCCGAGGCGGGCTCCGTGCGGGGAGCCGAAGGCGGTGCCCGGCACCAGCAGCGTGCGGTGGCGGGCGAGCAGCTCCAGGCAGAAGCGCTCCACCTCGCCGGGGCCGGCCGCCGCCCGCTCCAGCTCGCGGAAGACGGGCAGCGCGCACACCCCTCCCTCGGGCGGCGTCCAGCGGACCAGCTCCGCGTGCTCGTCCATCCAGTCCGTCAGGAGCGCGAGGTTGCCCCGGGCCTCGGCCGCCCGGGCGCCGATGAGCACGTCGGCGTGGCGCACGGCCCGCTCGGCGACGAGTTCGACGAGCGGGGAGAGGAAGAGGGTGGTGCGGTCGCGCAACGGGAAGGTGGCCGTGAGCAGTTCCTTCGGGGCGATGGCCCAGCCGACCCGCAGCCCGGGCAGGCCGAAGGTCTTGGAGAGCGTGCCGTACGACACGGTGTTCCCGCCGTCGACCCCGGGGTCGGGCAGGACCTCCCAGCGGTGGGCGATCTCCGCTGTGGCCGCGTCCCAGACCAGCACGGCCCCGGCGGCGGCGGTCCGCGCGGTCAGCTCCTTCAGGCCGCGCGGGGAGAGCGTGACCCCGCTCGGGTTGTGCGGGAAGTTGACGATGACGGCCGCGGTGCCGGGGGTGACCAGCTCGACCAGGACGTCCGGGTCGATCTCGCCGTCCCGGACCGAGGCCGCGGGGAGTGCGACGACCTCGCAGCCGGCCGCCCGCGGGTAGTGCCCGAGGGAGTGGTAGATGCCCTCCTGGACGACGACCCGGTCACCGGGGTGCAGCAGCGTGCTCAGGGTGAGCGCGATGGCCTCGCTGGATCCGTGGGTGACGAGCACCCGGTCGGCGTCGCCCCCGGCGTAGCGGTCGGCGATGGCCCGGCGGATGCCCGCGCCGCCCTGCGAGACGCTGTCGTCCATGACGATCTCGTCGAGGTCTGCGGCCGGGATCCGGCACAGGTCGCGGATCTCGGCGAAGGTGTAGGGGTGGACGCCGCTGGAGCTGATGTCGTGGATGTCGGGGCCCAGGTGCCGGCGGTACCACTCTTCGAGCACCGGGGGGTCTTCATGCCGTGGACGGAGACTGCTCATGGCTGTGCGGGTTTCCCTTCTCTACCCCTGACGGGCTTCGCGCCACCAGCGCTGCCCGGAGAGCGGCAGCGTGTCGATGGGGTCGTAGTACTGGTAGGAACCGCTGTGGGCGTCCGGATCCGCCGCCTCCAGCGGGGTGAGGAAGCTCTTGGTCCAGTGCGAGACGCCGAGGTTGCGGTCGTAGGAATCGACCTGATCCACCCAGCGCTTGCCTGCCATCGGCACGTCGCACACGAGGCGCGGGGTGGCGAAACCCGGTAGGTAGCCCATGATCTGACGCTGGATCAACTGCGCCCGGTGCAACGGGACCCGCCAGTGCTCGGCGTTCGGGATCATGTCGCACATGTAGAAGTAGTACGGCGTGATCCCGGCGTGGTCGATGAGGGCGAAGCACAGGTCGAGCAGCTCGTGCGCGCTGTCGTTGACCCCGCGCATCAACACGCCCTGGTTGCGCACGTCGTGCAGTCCCGCGTCGAGCAACGCCCAGGCGGCCCGCGCCACTCCGGGCGTGAGCTGCTGCGCCGCGTTGGCGTGGGTGTGCAGCGCGAGGCGCACGCCCCGGGACCGGGCCTTGCGGGCGAGGCGCTCGACGCCCGCCAGTACGGGCGGGGAGTTCCAGTGCTGGGGCAGGCCGATCAGGCCCTTGCTGGCGAGCCGGATGTCGCGGATCGACTCGATGTCGAGCAGGCCGTCGACGAAGCGTTCCAGCCGCGGCCAGGGCATGTTGGCCAGGTCGCCGCCGGAGACCACCACGTCGCGGATGCCCGGCGCGGAGCGCAGGTGCGCCAGGATCCGCTCGGCCCGGTCGACCGGCTTGAGCTGGAGCTTGTTCTTGGCAACCTGCGGGGTCGAGTTCCCGACGAGGTCCATGCGCGTGCAGTGCCCGCAGTACTGGGGGCAGGTGGAGAGCAGCTCCGCGAGCACCTTGGTGGGGTAGCGGTGCGTGAGCCCCTCCACCACCCACATGTCCTGCTCGTGCAGGGAGTCGCGGCTGGCCATGGGGTGCGAGGGCCAGTCCGGGTTCCGGTCGGAGAACACCGGCAGCATGTAGCGGCGCACCGGGTCGTCGTAGAAGGCCTTGGTCAGTTCGCCCGGCCGGGCGGCGGGCGCCTCCGGGGCCATCGTGTTGACCATCTGGGGCGGCAGCAGCACCGACATGGTCGCGCGGTGCAGCCGGTCCTGCTCCCAGTCCTCGTAGAAGCGCTCGTCGAGCAGGTCACCGACGACGGCGCGCAGTCCCTTCGCGTCCTTCACGCAGTGCGCCCGCTGCCACTGCGGGTCCGCCCACTCGGCCCCGGTGACGTCGCGCCACCCGGGGAAGCGCCGCCAGTCCGGCTCCACGAGCGGACGGCTGCGGTACTCGTAGACGCCCTGGAGCGCCGCTGACTCGGTCCGGCCGCGTGCTGCCGGCTCCTTCTGGCCGCGTGCTTTCGTCACCAACCCGCCACCCGTTCCCGTCGGTTCGCCACCCTCATTCGAGGTGGCCCGTCGCTCGTCGCTCGTCGCTCGACACGAACCGATCTTGCAGAGCGGCGCGGTTGTACACGAGGCCCGGTTGTACGGGGCGCAGCCCGGGTGCAACCCTGTACAACTCGGTGGCGTGCGGCGGGAAGCGGAAGCCGTCGCCGGACGTTGGGGCCGATGTACGGGGTGGGGCGCCGGGCGGGGTGTCGAAATCGGACGACCCGCGCTGGAGGTGGCTGAATACCCCAGATGATGACTTGATCGATATGTCACCGGCATGTACCAATGTCCGAGAGATCCGGTGCGGAGTTCCTCCTGTCGCCTCCGGGACCTCGGACTGGTTGTACCGCCGGGCCGTACCCCGCAGATCGCGTTGTACGGCTCGACGAAGCGCGCGTTCCGTTCGCCACAATCGATCACCAGGGGAGAAGAATGCCCAGGCCAGAACGGTTACTGGACCCCAACGCCGGCCCGCTGGAGAGTTTCGCGCACGCATTGCGCTGTCTGCGCAAGCAGGCCGGCAGCCCCTCTTACCGGGTCATGTCGAAACGCGCCCACTACTCGGTGGCGACCCTCTCCGAAGCCGCGCGCGGACTCCACCGGCCCTCCCTGAAGGTGACCCTCGCGTACGTGGCCGCCTGTGGCGGTGATCTGGAGGACTGGACCCGGCGCTGGTACGCGCTCGGACGCGAACAGGAAGGTGTCGCCGCCCACGCGCGCGGCCAGCCCGAACGCACGGGACTCGTCCCCGCACAACCGGGGGTGGAACGCCGCGGCGGCGAAGGTCGTCACGGTCAGGGCAGTGCCGGTCAAGGCCCTGCCGGTCAAGGCCCTGCCGGTCAGGGCCGCGCGGACGAAGGCCGCATCGTCGCCGGCCGCATCGTCGCCGGCCGCGCGGGCGGAGGGCGTACGGCCGCGGACGCGCCGACCGGTGACGCGCCGGCTCCGGGCGCGCCGGCCGCGGACGCGCTGACCACCGACGAACGGGCCGAACTGGCCAGTCTGCGCAGCGAGGTCGAGGAGCTGCGGCACACCAACGAGGTCCTCAAGGCGGCCTCCGCGATCTTCGCCGCGGATCTCCGCACAACCGCACAGGTCGTGTACAACTCGGCGGCCCGACAAGATCGGTTGGCGTAACCGGACGCCGCAGGGCCAGGGGCCCGAGGCGGAACCGGAGGAGCCCGACCGACCTTTGGGGACTGACCATGCGTGTGCTCGGAGTCAACGGCTGGCCCGGGGCCAGCCACGACGGTGCTGCCTGCCTCGTCGTGGACGGCGACGTCGTCGCCCTGGCCGAGGAGGAACGCTTCACCCGTCACAAGCACGCCTACGGGGAGGCACCGCTGAACGCGGCCGCCTACTGCCTCGCGGAGGGCGGTCTCACCCTGGACGACATCGACGTCGTCGCCCACGGGTGGGACCTGCCCACGCTGTTCGCGGACCGCGCTCTGGAGTGGTTCGCCAGCGACGCCGACGCCCTGGAACACCTCCTGCCCAAGGCCCTGTTCCCGCGCTCCCGCGATCCCCGGCTGACCTTCGTCAACCACCACATCGCACACGCCGCCAGCGCCTACCACCTCTCGGGGCGCGACCGCGGCGCGATCCTGGTCCTCGACGGCCAGGGCGAGAACGAGAGCACCACCCTCGCCGTCGGCATCGACGGCGAGATCAAGACCCTGCGCGCCCACACCCCCGGTTGGTCGCTCGGCTACTTCTACGCCGCCGTCTGCGAGTACGCCGGTCTCGGCTCCGACAACGCCGGCAAGATGATGGGCCTGGCCTCCTACGGCACCCCCGGAGACCTCACCTTCGGCGGCGCGTTCGGCTTCACCGACGAGGACTTCACCATCGGCGTCGTCCCGCCCGACCTGCGTTCGCGGGGCACCACGGACGAGGAGACCGCCACCATCCGGCACTGGCTGGAGCACCTGGAGAAGGCCCTGCCCGAAGCCCCCAACCGCTCCGTGCGCCGCTTCGACGCCCGCGCCGGTCGCTTCGCGCGGGCCACCGACCGGGACCCCTTCGAGTACCGCGACCTCGCGGCCACCGCGCAGGCGGCCCTGGAACGGGCCGTGCTGGGCCTGGTCCGCGGCCTGCTCCGGGAGACCGGCGAGACGACCCTGCTGATCGCGGGCGGCGTCGGCTTCAACGCCACCCTCAACGGCAAGATCATGCGCATGCCCGAGGTCCAGGACCTCTTCGTGCAGCCCCTCGCCGGCGACCAGGGCGTCTCGCTCGGCGCCGCGGTCTGGGTGGCGGCGCAGGAGGGCGACCGCATCCAGCCCATGACCGGGTCCGTGGCCTGGGGCCCGCAGTGGACCCCCAACGAGATCCGCCGCGTCCTCGACGCCTCCGGAACCGCCTACACCGAGCCCGCGGACATCGCCGCCGCCACCGCCGGGGTGCTCGCCGCGGGCGGGGTCTCCGGCTGGTTCCAGGGCCGCGCCGAGAGCGGACCCCGCGCCCTGGGCCACCGCAGCCTCGTCGCGGTGCCCTCGCCCGAATCCACCCGTGACCGGGTCAACGTCCGCATCAAGGACCGCGAGGCGTGGCGCCCGTTCGCCCCGAGCATGCAGCAGGAGGCCGCCGAGGCCCTCATCGGCACCGCGACCCCGCTGCCGTACATGATCGTCACGACGCCGGTCACCGAGGCCGGCGCCGCGGCCATGCCGGCCGTCGTCCACAGCGATCGCACCACGCGACCGCAGACGGTGTCGGCCGCCGTCGACCCGCTCTACCACCGGCTCATCGGTGCGGTCGGCGGGCACACGGGCACCCCGGTCATCATGAACACCTCCTTCAACGGCCGTGACGAGCCGGTGGTGTGCGGCCCCGCCGACGCCCTCGCCACCTTCCACCGACTGCCGCTGGACGCCCTCGCCCTGGGCCCGTTCCTCGTACGCCGCCCCGCGGGCACCCTCGGGGAGGCCGGCGCGTGACGGCCCCGGCGGACGGGTCCGCCGTCGCGGTGGACGCGGAGCCCCGCGCGGCCGCCGGGGAGGTGCTGGTCCGGCTCGCGGAGTGGATGGCGGAGGTGGCGCTCACCGCCGGTACGGGCCAGCAGCCGGCCCAGGAGCGGGGAGCGGGCCTGGAACTCGGCGCGCCGCTGCGCGACCTCGGGGTGGACTCCCTCGACCTGATCCGGCTCGCCCGGCGCATCGAGTCCTCCTTCGGCGTGCGGACGCAGCTGCGGGAGCTGTTCGACCCGGAACTCACGACCCGGAGCCTCGCGGCCCTGGTCGCCGAGCGGGCCGCCCGCCGCGGCGCCGGCGGCGAGACCCCCGCGCCCGGCGGCGCGCACGGCCCGGTCCTGCTGGCCCCGCCCCAGGAGACGGCCTGGGAGGAGCAGGGCGCGGACCGCGCCCACTGGAACCAGGCCATGCTCTTCACCACCCGGCCCGACGTCGACCCCGGGCTCTTCGCCGAGGCGGTACGACGGCTCGTCGCCGGCCACGCGTCGCTGCGCCTCGCCGTCGAACAACGGCCCGCCCGGCGCCCCTTCCAGCACACCGCGGCCCTGGTGACCGACGGCCCGCCCGAAGTGGCCCTCGGCGACGCGCTGGACACCGTCGACATCAGCGAACTCGCCGGCGCCGCACGCGCCGACGCGATCACCCTGCGGTGCTCGGTCGAGCAGCGCTCGCTGGACCCGCGGGCGGGGCGGGTCGTCCGGTTCGTGCGCTTCGACGCGGGGCCGGGCCGCCCGGGCCGCCTGCTGATCGTCGTACACCAGCTCGCGATCGACATGGTGTCGTGGTCCGTCCTCCTCGCCGACCTGGAGGAGGTGTACACGGCCCTCGAAGCGGGCCGGCCGGACGTGTGGCCGACCGAGGACACCTCGTACCCGCAGTGGTCCCGGGCCCTCGCGGCCCACGCCCGTACCCCCGAAGCGGAGGCCGAGGCCGCGTGGTGGACCGAGGTGGCCCGTACCCCGGCCGCACTGCCCCTGGACCGACCGGCGGCCGACCGGGGACGGAGCGGCCACCGGGCGAGCGACCACCCGGCTCCCCCGGGCCCCGGGGCCGACCCGCGGGCCGCGAACACCGCGGCCACGGCCGCCACGCACCTGGAGGAGTTCCCCGCGGACCTCACCGTCCGGCTCCACGCGGCCGCGCGCGCCCACCGCGCCCATCCCGGTGACCTGGTGCTGCACGCCCTCGGCGAGACCCTGGCCGAGCTGCTCGGCGAGGTCGCCGTCCGGGTCGACGTACTGCGCCACGGCCGCGAGGAGAGCGTCGGCGACGTTCAACTGGCCCGGACCACCGGCTGGTTCACGACCACCGTGCCGGTCCGCCTCGACCTCGCTCCGGGCGCCCCGGCCGAGCGGCTCGCGCGGACGGTGGGCCACCTCGCGGCGCTGCCGGGCGGTGGTGTCGGCCACGGGGCGCTCGCCCGGCACGGCCGACCGCGGATCGCCGCCGCGCTCCGGTCCGCGCCGCCCAGCGACGTCTCCTTCGACTTCGAGGGCGACGACGCCGACTCCCTGCCCCTGGGGAGCCTGCTGCCCCACCTGGCACCCGAACCGGTCGGCGACATCACGGCCCCGCACTGGGTCCGGCCGCACCTGATCGAGGTGATCGCCACCACCGACGACGCGAGGCTGCGCGTCGAATGGTGGTACTCCACCGCCCTGCACGAGGAGGCCACGGTCCGTGCGCTCGCCGCCCGCCACCGGGCCCACCTCACCGCCCTGCTCGGCGCGCTCCTCGACGCGGGCGCGGGCGCGGGCCCTGGCGCCGACGCGGGCGCGGGCCCGGCGGCCGATGCCCCAGCGCCCGAGCCGCCCCGCTGAACGCCCCCGAGCCGCCCCGCCGAACCGCCGCCGAACCGCCGCCGGACGGACAAGAGAAGACGCCTGCCATGACCTTGCCCAGTGTGCTCGACCCCTTCTTCGCCATCGCCCGCTCGGATCCCGACCGACCCGCGGTGGTCGACAACGGGGTCACCGTCGGATACGCCCAACTGGCCCGCTGGGCGGGGGCGGTGGCCGACCTCCTCGCCATCCGGCCCACCGGTGGGCCGCGGCCGCCGGTCGGTGTCGTCGTCCACCACGGCGTCCGCGACATCGCGGCGCTGCTCGGCGTCCTCACGGCGGGCCGCGGCTACGTCCCCGTGGCCGACGGGCCGCCGGGCCATGCCGAGGCGGCGCTGCGGGCGGTCGGCTGCCGGGAGTTGGTCGCCACCGCCGAGAGCGGCGACCTGCCCGCCGTCGACCGGGTGGTGCGGCCCAACTGGGGCCGGTCCGGCGCCCCCGTGCGGGAGGCCGGGGAGCCCGTACGGGCCGATGACCCGGCGTACGTCCTGTTCACCTCGGGATCCACGGGCGCCCCCAAGGCCGCCTCGGTCCCGCACGGGGCGCTGCACGCGGTCCTGCCCCACCTGCGCGAGCGGTACGGCGTCGGGCCGGACACCGTCGCCCTCAACTTCCACCGCGCCGACGGCGACACGAGCCTGGAGGAGATCCTGCCGACCCTGCTCAGCGGCGGGCTCGTCGTGCTGGACGAGGACGGCGAGGCGGACCTCGACCGCGTGCTGACCGAGCACGAGGTGACCCTGGTCAACCTGCCCGTGGACTACTGGCACCTCTACACCGGCCATCTGCTCGACGCCGGGCGGGAGTTGCCGCGTACGGTCGAGACCGTCGTGATCGGCGGCGAGGCCGTCCGGCCCGACATGCTGGAGCGCTGGCACCGGCTCGGAGCGGACCGCACCGTGTTGCTCAACACCTACGGGTCCACCGAGACCGCGCTCGTCACCCACACCGCGGTGCTCGCCGGCCCGGGAGCCGCGGCGGACTTTCCGGCCGGGGTGCCGATCGGTCGTCCGCTGCCGTCGGTGCGCCAGGCGGTGGTGGCCCTACCGGAAGCGCCACCAGATACGGGTGAACTCTGGCTCTCCGGTCCCCAGTTGGCGACGGGCTACCTCGACGACCCGGGCCGCACCGCCGCCCGGTTCGTCACGGCGGACCTCTGCGGCGGGACCGACCGCTGGTACCGCACCGGGGACCTGGTGGCCGAGGCACCCGACGGCTCGCTCGTCTTCCACGGCCGCGTCGACCACCAGGTCAAGATCCGCAGCCACCGGGTGGACCTGCTGGACGTCGAGGAAGCCCTGCGCCGCCTCCCGGGCGTCACCGCGGCCGCCGCGGCGGAGCACACCAAATACGCCCACACGGAGCACGCCCACACCACCCTGGCGGCCTTCGTGGTCCTCACCCCCGGGGCGGACGACGGCGCGGACACGGGGGCGGACTCGGGGGCGGATGCGGGGGCGGCCCTGCGCGCGCGGTTGCGCGGCGTGGTGCCGGCGCCGCTCGTGCCCGACGTGATCGTCGTCGTGCCCGCGCTCGCGCACACCCGCACCGGCAAGGTGGACCGCGCCGCGACCCGGGACCGGCACCTGTGAGGAATCCGCTCTTCGACGCCTCGGTCTCCCCCTCCGCCGTCCCCGAGGCCGATGCCCGCGGCCCCTGGGCCTACCTGTGGTGGCTGGTGCGCATCCGCCCCTGGCCGCTCGTCCTCGCCGCCGTGCTCGGCACCGTCTGGATGGTCCCGCTCGCACTGGTCCCGCTGATCATCGGCCGGGCCATCGACGAGGCCGGGCAGGGCTCGGGGCACGCGGGCCTCTACCTGTGGTCGCTGCTCGCCCTCGCCCTCGGCCTCGTCCAGGCCCTCGCGGGCGCCGGGCTGATCCAGGCGGCCATCGGCGCCGAGGCGCACGCCGTCTCCACCACGCACCGGGTCCTGGTGCGCCACGTCGTCCGCCTCGGCGCCACCCTGCGCGGCAAGGCCCGTTCCGGGGACGTGGCCGCCGCGGCATCGGCCGACGTGGAGAGCATCGGCAACGCCTTCGAGGTCATCGGCCGCACCATCGGCGCGGTCGTCGCCGCGGTCCTGGTGGCCGTGGCGCTCACCGTCACCTCGCCCGTGCTCGGACTCGCCGTGCTCATCGGCGTCCCCGCGGCCGTGCTCGGCATCGGCCCCCTGCTGCGCCCCCTCCAGGAACGCGACGAGGCCCAGCGCGAGCAGATGGGCATCGCCACCTCGCAGGCGGGCGACATCGTCGCGGGGCTGCGCATCCTGCGCGGCATCGGCGGCGAGGCGGGCTTCGCCGAACGCTTCCGCCGCACCAGCCAACAGGTCCGACGGGCGGGCGAGTCGGCCGGCCGGATGGAGGCCTGGCTCCAGGCGGCCGGCGTCCTGCTGCCGGGACTGGTCACGGTGGGCATCGTGTGGCTCGGCGCCCGCCTCGCGCTGGGCGGCACCATCAGCGCCGGTGAACTCGTCGCGTTCTACGGCGCGTCCGCCTTCCTCACCCTGCCGGTGAGCACCGCCACCGAGGCCGCCGAAAGCCTCAGCCTCGCCAAGGTCGCGGCCGGCCGGGTCTGCGCCCTGCTGCGCCTGACCCCGCAGGCCGTTCGCCCCACGGAGCCCGAACCGCTGCCCGCGGGCGCCCTCGAACTCCTCGACACCGACGCCGGCATCACCGCCGGGGCGGGCCTGCTCACCGTGGTCACCGCCCCCGCCGACCGCACCGGCGACCTCGCCGACCGGCTCACCCGCCCCGGAGCCCACCCCGGACCGACCGCCGTCCGGCTCGGCGGCGTCCCCCTGGACCGGACCGACCCGGACGAGCTGCGCGTACGGGTGCTGCGCTCGGGCCCGTCCGACACCCTGTTCAGCGGCACCGTCCGGGAGGAGCTCACCGCCGGACGGGAGCGACCCCCGGAGCACCTGGAGCGTGCGCTGTTCGCCGCCGATGCCGGCGATGTCGTCGACGCCCTGCCCTGCGGGTTGGAGGCCCGGCTGGACGAGGGCGGGCGGACCCTGTCCGGCGGCCAGCGCCAGCGCCTGGTCCTCGCCCGCGCCCTGCTCGCCGCCCCCGACGTGCTGGTCCTGGAGGACCCCACCTCCTCCGTCGACGCGCACACGGAGGCGCGCATCGTCGACCGCGTGGCGGCGCTGCGCGCCGGGCGGACGACCGTGGTGTTCAGCGACAGCCCGCTGTGGCGGAGCGTCGCCGACCGCGAACTGACCCTCCCCCCGGCCCCGGGCCCGGCCCCGGCCCCCTCATCGGCCCGGACCCCGACCCGTACGAGCCCCACCGAGGACGCCGACCCCGGCACCCCCGATCGCCCCGCAGGAGTGCCCTCATGACCACCGCGCCCACCCGCTCCCCCGCGTCCGGCCCCGACGCCGGCCGCCCGGGCACCGGCCCGAACGGGGGCGGGGGGAGTCCGGACAGGGGCCCGGACGCCGACCCGGCATCCGGGTCCGGCGTCGGCGCGCCCCGGCGGCTCCCGCTCGCCGACCGGGCGGCGGTGCGCCGCTGGATCGGCGTCTTCGTCCGGGGCGAGGCCCGCCGCCTCACCCTCACCTTCGGCCTGTTCGCGGCCGCCCTGGTCGCCAGCCTCGTCGGCCCGCAACTGCTGGGCCACCTCGTCGAATCGGTCAAGGACGGCACCACCGCGGGCCGGGTCGACACCCTCGCGCTCGTCTTCGTGGCGATCCTCGTCGGCCACGCCCTGCTCGCCCGGGCCGCCCGCACCCAGGCCACCCTGCTCGGCGAGCGCGTCCTCGCCCGCACCCGCGAGGACTTCGTGCGGCGCGTCCTCGGACTGCCACTGTCCGAAGTGGAGTCCGTGGGCACCGGCGACCTCCTCAGCCGCGCCACCAACGACGCCGACCGCCTCAACGAGAGCATCCGACAGGCCGTTCCGCGCATCGCGCTGGCCGCGGTGACCCTCGTCTTCACCATCGCGGCGATCCTGCTCACTTCACCGCTCCTCGCGCTCGGCCTGCTGGCGGGGGTGCCCTTCGCCGCGCTGTCCACCTGGTGGTACCGGCCGCGCGCCACCCGTGCGTACGAACGCCTCCTGGCCGAGGAGGCCGAGGTGCTGGCCGCCACGCACGAGACCACCCGGGGCGCCGCCACCGTCGAGGCCCTCGGGCTCGGCCCCCGCCAGGTGCGCCGCCACGGCGCGGCCGTCGACCGGGTCGTGCGCACCCGCCAGCGCACCACCTGGCTCCAGACCGTCTGGTTCCCCAGCCTGGACCTCGCCACCATGGTCCCGATGGCCCTGACCCTGCTGATCGGCGGCCTCGCCTACCAGCGCGGCGAGGTGGGCCTCGCGGAGCTGACCGCGGTGGTGCTCTACGTCCAGGCCCTCGGCGAGCCCCTCAACGACCTGCTGACCTGGACCGACGAGCTCCAGATCGGCAACGCCGCCCTGCGCCGGATCCTCGGCGTCGAGCTGTTGCCCCGCGAGGAGCCGCGCCCGCCCGCGCCCACCGACGGCCACGCCATCCGGTTGGACGGCGTCGGCTTCGACTACGGAACGGGCCCGGAGGTGCTCGCGGGCATCGACCTGGAGATCGCCCCGGGCGAGCGGCTCGTCGTGGTCGGCGCCTCGGGCGCGGGCAAGTCCACGCTGGGCAAGCTCCTGGCGGGCGTGCACCTGCCCACCCGGGGAACCGTGAGCATCGGCGGCGCCGACCTCACCACGCTGCCGGTCGGTCAACTGCGGCGCGAGATCGTCCTCGTGACCCAGGAGCAGCACGTCTTCACCGGCACGGTACGGGACAACCTCACCCTGGCCCGCGACGGCGCGACCCCGGATCCGGATCCGGTGGCGGTGCTGGGTCCGGATCCGGTGCCGGGTCCGGACCCGGTGGCCGACGCGGCGCTGTGGGACGCGCTGGAGACCGTACTCCTGGGGGACTGGGCCCGTTCCCTGCCCGAGGGCCTGGACAGCGAGATCGGGCCGGGCGCCGCGCCGGTGTCCGCATCGCACGCCCAACAGCTCGCGCTCGCACGCCTGTTGCTGTCCGACCCGTACGCCCTGGTGCTCGACGAGGCCACCGCGCTGCTGGACTCGACCGCCTCGCGGCGCGTCGAGCGCTCCCTCGCCGCGCTGATCGAAGGGCGCACGGTCATCTCGATCGTCCACCGCCTCGACTCCGTGCGCGACGCCGACCGGATCGCGGTCATGGACCGCGGGAGCATCGTCGAACTCGGCAGCCACGACGCCCTGTTGGCCGCCGACGGGGCCTACGCGGCCCTGTGGCGCTCCTGGGACGCGGCCCGCCGCCGGTGAGAGGAGTCGGACGGGCCGCGCCCCGGCCCGTCCGACTCCTCACCACGTTTCACCCGCCCATCGTCAGTTGACCTCGCGCTCGAAACCGGCCCAGTACGGCTCGCGCAGCTTGAACTTCTGGATCTTCCCCGTGGCCGTGCGCGGGATGGCGGTGCGGAACTCGACGGACGTCGGCGCCTTGTAGCCGGCCATCCGCTGCTTGCAGTGGGCGATGATGTCGGCCTCCTGCGCCGTCGCACCCTCGACGAGGACCACGAGCGCCTTGATCGTCTCGCCCCACTTCTCGTGCGGCACGCCGATGACGGCGACCTCGGCCACCGCCGGGTGGCTGAAGATCGTATCCTCCACTTCGATCGAGGAGACGTTCTCCCCGCCGGTGATGATCACGTCCTTCTTCCGGTCGGCGATCGTCAGGTGCCCGTCGGCCGCGTCGATCGTGCCGCCGTCACCGGTGTGGAACCAGCCGTCCTCCAGGGCCGCGGCGGTTTCCTCCGCCTTGTCCCAGTAGCCGTCGAGCACGACGTTCGACCGGGCCAGGACCTCGCCGGAGTCGGAGACCTTCAGCTTGACCCCGAGCGCCGGCAACCCCGCCCGCGACAGCTTGCGCGCCCGTTCCTCGGCGGGCAGGTCCGCGTCGGAGGGCCGCGCACGGTTGAAGGTGAGCAGCGGCGAGGTCTCGGTCAGGCCGTAGATCTGGGTGAACTCCCAGCCGAGCTCGTCGCCCATGCGCTGGATCGTCCGGCTCGGCGGGGGCGCACCGGCGCAGATGACCCGTACCCGGTCCCGTCCCGGGATCTCGCCCTCCCAGGTCGCCGCCGCGTCCAGCACCGAGTTCCACACGGCGGGCGCGCCGCACATCAGCGTGACGCCGTGCTCCTCGACCCGTCGCAGGATCTCGGCGCCGTCGACCTTGCGCAGGACGACCTGCTTGACCCCGAGCCCGGCCATCACGTAGGGCATGCCCCAACCGTTGCAGTGGAACATCGGCAGGGTGTGCATGTAGACGTCGCGTTCCCACACCCGGGCGTGCAGGGCGAAGGTGAGCCCGTTGACCCAGATGTTGCGGTGGGTGAGCTGCACGCCCTTGGGCCGGGCGGTCGTGCCCGACGTGTAGTTGATCGTCGCCGTCGCGTCCTCGTCCGGCCGCGACCACGGGCGCGGTTCGACCCCGAAGCGCATCACGTGCTTCTCGGTCTCCTCGCCGAAGACGAAGCGGTGGCGGGCCGTGACGCCCGAGAGCGCCGCGTCGAGCTCCGGGTCGACGAAGAGGACCGACGCGCCGCTCTGCCGCAGCATGTAGTCGATCTCTTCGGGCTTGAGGCGGAAGTTGATGGGCACGCAGATCCGGCCGCTCATCGGCACCGCGAACAACAGCTCCAGCATCCGGGCCGAGTTGTGGCTGACCACCGCGACCCGCTCGCCCTCGCCCACCCCGAGCGCGTCCAGCCCCGCCTGCCAGGCCCGGACCCGCTCGCCGAACCGTCCGTACGTCGACAGGGGTACGGGCGGGCCCGGTTGGTCCGGCTCGTCGATCACGCCGGGGCTGGCGGCGAACCCCAACTCCGCCCGGTCGAGGAAGTCCGTGACGGTCATCGGAATGCGCATGGTTCTCTCCTGTATCGGACGCCGACTGCACGTAGGGGGGAGTCTGGCACGGACCGCCCGGGCCACCGCGGGTGCGGCTGCGACATGTCCGGGAGCCGTGGCGACGGTGGCGAGAACGATCACTCAGTGAGCGACGTGGGCGATGTGGGCGACGTGAACGACCCGAAGCGCACCCCGTCCGCACCCGGGTCCACACCGGAGTCCACACCCGGGTCCACACCCGCGTCCGGGCCTTCCCCCATCCCCAGGAGCAGCAGCTCACCCTCCTCCACGACGGCTTGCCGCTGCGCCCGGGAGATCTCGGTGAAGAGCTCCACGATCAGCCCCGATCCGGTGCGCTTCCACACCCCGGCGAGGAATCCGTCGACGAGCAGGGTGCAGTGCGCCTGGTTCCCCTTCCAGGTACGCCCCTTGAACGCGGGGGGAATCACGCGGGAGCGATCGGCGTGCGAGAGGAGGAGGTTGTCGAACTCGGGCAGGAAGCGGGGCGGGGCCGGCGTACCGGCATCGGGGCGGGGCGCGTCCGGCAGGTCGAAGAGCTCGACGCCGTTCTCGTCGCGGAAGACGAGGAGCTCGGGGCGCAGCCGCTCGAAGGCCCCGCGCAGCCGGGTGAGCCCGGCCCAGATCTGCATGTCCTTGACGGACGCGGGCCCGAAGGCACCGAGATAGCGGAGCACCACCTCCTCCACGGGCGGCGGGGACACGTCGTCCGCGGGACGGCCGAGCCAGTTGTCGAGCGTGGTGAGCCGGACCTGCCCGCTGCGCCCCCACACCCCGCGCGGCGTGACCTGGACCAGGGGCAGCTTGCAGCGCGCGGCGACCGCGAGGGACGCGGGATCCGCGTCCGGCCACTCGGCGAGCAGCTCCGTACGGATCTCCCCCATCGTGCGCGGCGCGCTCTCGACGTGGGCGCGCGCGATGCGGGCGAGGCGCTCCAGGTCGACCCCGACGAGCCCCTTGCGGAAGTTCCCGATCTCCCGGTCCCGGGCGGGCTGCACCAAGGGGCGCAGGGCGAGGGCGTCCGCCGCGGTGTGCGTGTGGATCGTGGACCGCATCGTCACCATGCGGACCACCTGGCGCGACTCCATCAGCCCGGCCAACTCCGCCGGTCGGAAGCCGAGGAGGCGCGCGTGGAGCTGGTAGTACGGCGGCTTCACGTTCTGCGCCTGGAGCCCGAGGAGGTGCGTCACCGCATCCTGCGCGCTGCGCGCGGCGCGGTCGAGGAGCAGCTGGCGGGCGAGGGTGGCACGGTTGAGCGCGCGGGCGTCGAGCACGGGCGCGCGGTCCGCCGTGAGCGGTGTCGTGGAGGCCATGGCCCCACGCTAGCCTCGCTTGCGGACAGCTCCTGTCCGCAAGCGAAGACCCACCGCCCCACCCACCCGGTTTGCACACCGATACCCGGCATATTCCGCATATCCTTCACGCACGCACGCGCACGCACACCTTCCACCCCTCACGGAAGCGGGACCCCGATGCCGGAGCGCCCGGACCACCGCCGCCCCACGCCCCCGCGTCCGCCCGAGCCCACCCCCACGGACCCGGGCCACCGGAGCCTGGTCGACTCCGCCGTCTACCACGGCGGCCGCAGGATCGCCTCCCCCGCCAGCCTCGCCGAAACCTTCCGCCGCCTGCGCGAACAGCCCGGCGGCATGGCCTGGATCGGCCTGCACCGCCCGACGGAGACCGAACTCCACTCACTCGCAGCGGAGTTCAACCTGCATCCGCTCTCCATCGAGGACGCCCTGGAAGCCCACCAGCGCCCCAAGCTGGAGCGCTACGGCGACACCCTCTTCGTCGTGCTGCGCGCGGCCCGCTACGTGGACGCCCTGGAGGAGGTCGACTTCGCCGAACTCCACATCTTCGTCGGCCCCGACTTCCTGATCACCGTCCGCCACGGCGCCGCCCCGGACCTCCCCGCGGTCCGCCGCCGAATGGAGGAGACCCCGCAACTCCTGGCCCTCGGACCGGAGGCAGCCCTCTACGCCATCCTCGACGTCGTCGTCGACGGCTACGTCCCGGTCGTCGAGGGCGTCCAGAACGACATGGACGAGATCGAGACCGAGGTCTTCCGCGGCGACCCCGAGGTATCCCGCCGCATCTACGAACTCTCCCGCGAAATGGTCGAGTTCCAACGCGCCACCCGCCCCCTGGTCAGCATGCTCCACAGCCTGATGGCGGGCTTCGCGAAGTACGGCACGGACGAGGAACTCCAGCGCTACCTCCGCGACGTGGCGGACCACGTGACCCACACCAGCGAACGCGTCGACGGCTTCCGCCAGGCCCTGACCGAAATCCTCACGGTCAACGCCACCCTGGTCTCCCAACAACAGAACGCCGAAATGCGCGCCCTGGCCGAGGCAGGCTTCGAACAGAACGAGGAAATCAAGAAGATCTCCTCCTGGGCGGCCATTTTGTTTGCACCCACACTCGTGGGAACCATCTACGGCATGAACTTCGAGACCATGCCGGAACTCAAATGGGCCGCCGGCTACCCCTTCGCGATCCTGCTGATGGCAGTGGTCTGCGTCAGCCTGTACGTCATCTTCAAGAAGCGGGACTGGCTGTAGCGAACCAGCACAGAATCTTGATCGACTTAGCGTAAGCGAACCGCGGACCGTACCCCCAAAGGCCCCGTGAGGAGAATCTGGGGAGAAGGCGCGGCAAGGGCGTCGTCCGCACTTGGCGCCGGCGCAGTCGTCACCGACCGCGCTCTGGGGAACTTGCCGTTCGGTACGCCCTGGACGACTTCCGTCAAGTTGTCGTGGGCCGCAGCCGTCACGCGAACGATGGCCACCGGTGAGCGGCCCACTCCCGCCAGTCGACCCAGCCGGGCGGTGGACCGGCGACCCTGCGGCCCTCCAACTCCGCCGCGTCGGGCTCCTCAAAATGCGCGCGCCCGTGAAGGATGTCGGCATCGGACATGGGCAACGTCTCCTCAGGGGTGGTCGCCCAGCGATGGGCGATACGGGCGCGTTGGGTCTCGTCCTCCACCGGCAGGTAGACCATGCGGAAACACGCCTCCTCGGCCTCCGCCAGCCAGCGGATCGCAGACCGTTCGTCCCGTGACCAGCAGCCGTAGTCCACGACGACGTTGGTGCCGAGTTTGACCGCCTCCAAGGCGAGCCAGAGCATGCGCCCCTCCAGCACGTCGCGCTTCCCGTCCGCCTCCGCCTCGCCGAACAGGGGAATCATCCAGTCGTCGGGCGTCAGGCGCAGCGCGCCGTGCTCCGCAGCGAGCTGCCGAGCCCTCGTGGTCTTTCCGGCCCCTGGCAGGCCGACCATCAGGAACAACGTGGTCACACCCAGATCGTGGCAGGCGAGCCGATCAGACGACCACCGCTTTTCCACCCGATCACGGTCTGAGCCACGGGCGGATGGAGGCCACGGTGACCGTGCCGTGGAAGACGAAGGCGCGCTTGTCGTAGCGCGTAGCCACGGCGCGGAAGTGCGTGAGCCGGTTGATCGGGCGCTCGACCTCGTTCCGGCGCTTGTATTTCTCCCTGTCGAAGCCCGCCGGCCGGCCTCCTCGACGTCGAGCACGCGCTCGTCGCGACCGCCGCCAGAGCCGTCGGCGTCACCCGTCGCCGGCTTCGCGCCCGAGCCGCCCTCAGGGCGGGCCACGACCCGCACACCAGCGCCGCGGCCAGCACACCGGGCGTCGCGAGAACGTCGTCGAGCTGTTCGCTGCCCGCAGGCACCTCGGTCAGATCGGCAACAACATGAACCAGCTGACTCGCGCCGTCAACTCAGGCGCTCAGCCTTCCGATGCCGAGCTCGGCGCGGTGCTCGTTGCCGTCTGGCGTGTTGTTCCGATGCGCGCGATCAGTCCCTGTCCACACCCCAGGACGACGTCGAGGTGCTCTTGCACCGGCTCGAACAGGCGGTACGGGATGTATTCAGAGATCTCGACGAGGGCCACCCACGCGAGTTCAGCCAGCTCGTCGGTGTCCGCGACGTGCGCGTGGCCGTCGACCACCTCGCAGGCGGTGTAGGACATCAGGCGACCGGTATCAGGGTGAACCCGTTCCCCCAGCAGCTTCAGCGCCTTCACGGCGAGGCCGGTCTCCTCCAGGGTCTCGCGTACAGCGGCCTCCTCCCGGGATTCGGCCGGCTCGACCTCACCGGCGGGGAACTGCCAGGAGAGTCGCCCCTCGCTGACTCGGCGCCGCACCATGAGCACGCGGCCTTCGTGTACCACGACGGCCGCTGCGATGGCCGGTCGACCCTCAGCGTTCTGCTGCTCCACGTTGCTCCCTCAGGTCGGGTGGGCTGGTCGCCCCGAAGACCGATGGCGACACGTTCACTGCGGCTCGGCCCCGGTGGGCGGCGAGCGCGGTGTTCACATAGGGCAGCAAGACCGTGGGGATGCCCGTGCCGGGGGCTTCGCAGAGAATGCCGAGCGCGAGGTTGTCGGCGAAGCCGGCGGCCCACTTGTTGACCGTGTTGAACGTGGCCGGCGCGACCGCGATGGCATCGGCCCGCGGGTAGGTCCGCGCCTCGCCGGGCGAGCGCCAGGCGGACCGGACCGGGTACCCGGTCTGCTCCTCGATCGCCCGAGCGTCGAGGAACTCGAGACCCTGCGGCGTGGCGATCACCCCGACCTCCCAGCCCCGTTCCTGCGCTGCGGTGATCAGTCTGCCGACATCGCCGGCGATCCCGGCGGCGCACACGACGACGTACAGGAAGGGCTTGGACTGCGGCTCGGTCACGCGGCTACTCCCGGTCGGCGGCTGGAGGGGTGGAGCTCCGGCAGCGTACGACGGCGGTCCCGCGCGGCCATCTCCGCGGCCCGAGGACGGCGAGGTGGTGCGGGGAGCGATGGTCGTACGAGCCAGTGAGCTGGCAGGCGGTGCGCCGGGAGCCGGACGCCGGCGGCGAGGACGAGGGGGGCGCCGAAGCATTCGGCCTCCGCCATGGCGCGGGAGGAAGCTGGCTCCGGATCCGGGGTCTCGTCTGCCCGGGCGACGTCGTGGAGGACCCGGATGTCGTCGGTTCCGCGGCCTTCCTCCAGGCGGCTGATCTTCGTCTGGTGGTGGCCCGGTTCAGCGGCCACGTCCGCTTGTGTCAGCTTGTCGCTCGGACGGCGGTTCTGATCAGGTCGGCTACATGGGTGGGCTCGGACAGGGGGGCGGCGTGGGAGGCGTCCGGGAGTTCTACGACGGTGGCTCCGGCTCGGGTGGCGCCGAAGCGTTGGGCTTCGGGGCTGATCGTGCGGTCGGCGCCGGTCACCAGGGCCCAGCAGGGTTTGGTGCGCCATGCCGCCGCGGAGGCGGTTTCGGTGAGGGCGGCGGTGGCGAGCGGGCGTTGGGCGGCCGCCAGGGCGGCGGCGACCTCTTCGGGTACGTCCGACGCGAAGACGGAGGCGAAGGCCGTCTCCTCGATGGTGACCTCGACCGCGCGGTCGCCGTCGTGGAGCGGGTACGTCCACTCCTTCAGGTGGCCGGTCAACGGGGGTTCGGGGAAGCTCCCTTGGAGTTGGGCGAGGCTCTCGCCCTCGTGCGGGACGTAGGCTGCCACGTAGACGAGCCCCACGACGTTCGCCGCGCCGCCGGCCACCGTGATCAGCGCGCCGCCGTACGCGTGGCCGACGAGTACGGCCGGGCCGTCGACCTGGGCGAGGACGGAGGCGAGGTAGGCGGCGTCCGACGTCAGGCCCCGCAGCGGGTTCGCCGGTGCGATCACCGGGATGCCGCTGCTCCGCAGTTCCGCGATGACGCCTATCCAGCCCGTCGCGTCGGCGAAGGCACCGTGCACGAGGACGACGGTGGGGTTGGTCATGCGGGCTCTCTTCTCGGTGTCGGGGCGAAGGCCGAGGTCGCCAGCGCCTGCCACTCGCTGGGGCTCATGCCGTAGGCCCCGCGGAACGAGCGGCTGAAGTGCGAGGGGCTGCTGAAGCCCCAGCGGTGTGCCACCGCGGCCATGGTGATCCTGCGGTGGGCGCGGCCCAGTTCGAGCCGGCAGGACTCCAGCCTGCGCTGGCGCACCCATTGGCTCACCGTGCTGCCGTCGTTCTGGAAGAGCTTCTGCAGGTACCGGACGGAGATGTGGTGGGCGCGGGCGATCGACTCCGGTGAGAGGTCGGGGTCCCTCAGGTGTTCCTCGATGTGGCCGTGGATGCGGGACAGCATCTCGTTGGCGGCCCCGGACGCGTCGTCGGCCTCGTCGGTCGTGTCCGCGTCGAGGAGCTCCATGACCAGGACGGAGAGGAGGTGTACGGCCGTCCTGGCACGCCGGTCCCCGAGCGTGAGCCGGCGCAGCTGCGCCCGGGCGGCGAGCGCGGTCAGGAAGTCGGACGCCAGCGCCCCGATCCCCTCCCCGCCGCGTACGGGTACGCCGAGCACCTGGTCCAGTTCCGACTCCGTGACGCCCAGGTAGCAGCGGGGAACCCGGAAGAAGATCATCTGGCAGTCTTCGCCGAACCGCAGCAGGTGCCGTCGGGCCGGGTCGCAGAAGACCAGGTCGTTCGGCTCCAACAAGGTCTCGGCCCGCCCGTGGACGACGGTGACGGGGCCACGGACGTGGACGCCGAGGTAGAGGTGGGTCCGGTCGTTCGTTTCCGGCATCTCGGAGAGCATCTGGACCAGCCACCCCGAGCGGGGGCGGAGCGGGGCCGGATCGGGCGCTTGCCGAGGCACCCGTTCGGGCGCGCGTGACATCAGTGTGAGGGTCATGGGGGTTCCTAGTGCTGTGGCCGGGAAGGTTTGCCGGGTCGTGGTGTTCGGTGCCCTGGGGCCTCCCCAGGCCCGCAGGGCCGAGGGGACGCATCGCAAGGCGGAGGACCGCGACTCGTACGGGACGTACCGTCGTGACCCGACAACGCGGCGAGGTGCCGTGCCGGGCGCCGCGACTCGGTGAACCTTCCCGGTCACAGCACTAGCCGTGGGTTCGTGCGGGCGGAGGGCGCCGTCACGCGCCGTGCGCCGGCTCCTCGGCCAGGAACTTCTCCACCACGGCGTTGAAGGCCGACGGGTTCTCCAGGAAGGGGAAGTGGGAGTTCGCCACGTCGGAGGTGAAGACGTGCAGGCGGGCGCCGGGAATCCGGTCGGCGACGAAGCGCTGCGCGTCGGGGTGCACATGGCTTCCCTCGCAGCCGATCACCAGGGTCGCCACATCGATGCGGGGAAGCACGTCCCGCCAGTCCTGCGCGCAGTGGTCGAACAGCAGCGGCACGCCCGCGTGGGCGGGAGTCGACCGGATCTCCTCGCTGACGAAGGCCAGCACCGCCGGGTCGGGTTCGCCGGAGAACATGCCCCGCACGAAGTCGGCGCGGACCGTGTCGCCCTCCGGCCCCGCGAGGGCCGCGCCCAGGTACAGCAGCCCCGACACGTCGAAGAGGGCGCCGGAGTCCCGCTGTTCGCGCTCGGTCATCCAGGGCACGGCGGCGACCGCCGCGGGCTGGTCGACGGCGACGAAGCGCCGGATCCGTCCGGTCCCGTACTGGTCGATGAAGCTCCACCACACCGAGACGCCCATGGACCAGCCCAGTGCGTCGAATCGGTCGAGACCGAGATGGTCGACGAGTTCGAGCACGTCGCGGGAGAGGCGGGCGATGCGGTAGCCGTGGTGCGGCTTGCCGGACTTCCCGTGGCCGCGGAAGTCGACGGTGACGACGCGGCGGCCGGGCGCGAGTCCTTCGATCTGGTGGCGGAACATCGCCTGCGTCTGCCCCCA
Organism: Streptomyces sp. NPDC028419; assembly: GCF_055565515.1. Classification (NCBI taxonomy): domain Bacteria; kingdom Bacillati; phylum Actinomycetota; class Actinomycetes; order Kitasatosporales; family Streptomycetaceae; genus Streptomyces; species Streptomyces sp. NPDC028419. Next base: position 23,987 of record NZ_JBVHUE010000050.1, read on the forward strand.
GCCGTGCAGCATCACCAGCGGGACGCCCTCGCCGCCGGTGTCCTGGTACGCGAGCCGCGCGCCGTCCGTCGTGATCAGTTGCTTCATGGCTTCTCCCCTGGTCACAGGCGGTATTTCGGTCCCGCCCGCCTTGAACATCATCGAATGGGGCCCACCGCCCGTACCACCGCGAGCTGTAGGAATCGGGCCGTGGATCCACCTCGTTTTGTCGAAGCGAGGACGGCGACGAGGAGGATGAGGGGATCAGAATGAGGAGGTCAGAAAGCTCCGCCGCCGGCCGGGGCGAGGAGTTCCTCGACCCTGAGGCCGAGGTGCAGCGTGAGCCGGTGGGCGCCGTCGTCGAGGTCGAGCCCGGTGATCTCCTGGATCTGGCGCAGGCGGTAGTAGAGCGAGGTGCGGTGGATTCCCAGCGTGTCCGCGGTCCGGGGAATCGATCCCGCGTGTGCGAGGAAGCAGCGCAGGGTGTCCCGCAGGCGGTCGCCGCCGTGCGCCCCGGCCAGGGTGCGCAGCGGCTTCGGGATCAGGGACGCGTTCAGGGCGTGCTCGGGGAGCTGGAGGAGCACGGCGAGTTCCCCGAGGAGTTCCCAGTCGCCGGTGCTCTTCAGGGTGGGGAGTCGGCGGGCCGCGCGCGCGGCCACGAGGGCCTGCTCGTACGAGAGCCACGCGTCGTCCAGGCCGGGATGGCGCCCCCCGACGCCGATGACCGGGTCCGCCGACGGGCTCAGGAAGGTGCGGAGTTCGTCGAGGATGCGAGCGGACTGGGCGGCGACCTCGTCCGGGCCGGGCGGCCGGTCCCGGAGCTGGAGCAGCGTCGCCCGTTCCTTCCCTATCGCGATGAGGCCCTGGGCCGAACGCGTCTGCCGGAACCCCTCCAGCGCCCCCCACAGGGCCGCCTCGGACTGTCGCACGAGCTCGGTCGCGCAGCTCAGTTGGACGACGGTGACCAGGACGTGCTCGGCCGCTCCGAGCAGTCCCAGATCCCTGCCCCGCCGCCGTGCGGTGGTACGGGCGGCGACGTCGGCGGCGACGAGTTCGAGCACGAGGTCCCGCTCGTCGGCCTTGCGGGTGTCGGTGGCGATGTGCTCCCCGTACAGCTGGGCGGCCATGGCCTGCGCGGCGCGGGCGATGGCACGTGTCTCGTGCTCCGCGAGCGTCTTGTCGGGCACGACCACCAGGAGCAGTCCGAGGAGATGGCCGCGCTCGCGCAGGGGCACGACGTAGCGGGGCAGCAGTCCGAGATCGTCACGGCCGTCGATGAAGCCGGCTCTGGACCATCGGGTCACGCCCTGGGCGAGGACGTGGCGGATGCTCGCGCCGTCGGCGCGGCCCTGCAGCAGGGTTCCGATGCGGACCGGGTCCTCGTCGCCGAAGTGGCGGCTCGTGCAGACCATGCGGACCAGCGGGTCGTCGACGACGACGGACCGGCCGAGCCGCTCCGCGAGCTCATCGACGAGCGCCTGCAACTCGGGACTTCCGGGGCGGGCTCGCTGGGGCCTTGCGGTCATGCGCTGTTCCTCTCTCGATCAGCTGTTCCCCGCGGACTTCTCCAGTCCGCGGCGCTTGATCATTCTGAGGAAGCGACGAGGTGGGCACATCGCACGAATCGTCCATTGCCATGACGCCCACAGGGGATACGAAGCGACTACTCTGCGCTGTCACGCTCCTTCACCAGCCGGGTCAGCTCCCCGCGTGAGGTGAGGTCCAGCTTGGTGAAGACCCGGCGCAGGTGCGAACTCACCGTGTGCGGTGAGAGGGAGAGGTGCTCGGCCACCTGGTGGTTGGTCAGCCGTCGGGCCACCAGCCGCACCACCCGTATCTCCGCGGCCGTCAGCTCCGGCCATGCGCCGGAGAGCCCGGCGGGCGAGGGTCGGCGTCGGATCCCGGCGGCCCGCAGGCGCCGGCGGACGCGTGCGACGTCCCGCTCGGCGCCCGCTCGCGCGTAGAGCGCGAGGGCCGTCTCGAAGTACGGCACCGCTTCGGACGTGCGGGTGAGCGCCAGCTTGCGTCCGGCGTCCTCCAGTGCCGACGCCCGGGCCATCACCCGGGGGCAGTCCTCGTACAGCCGGACGGCGCGGACGAGGGGGGCGAGGTCGTTGTCGAGGAGCCCCCGGGCGTGCGCGGCGGTGGCGGCGAGGAACGTGAGGTCGGGGTTGAGCACGGCTCGCCGCTCGGCCAGGGCGACCGCCTGCGCGGCCCGTTCGTGCGCGCCGGCACGCAGCGCCAGACGGACGAGGACCGGGGCGTCGGCGGGGTCGACCAGGCCGGCGTAGGCCGGGCGGTCCGCGGCGGGCGAGGCCATCACCTCGTCGAGTTCGGCCATGGCGCGGTCGGGCCGGCCCTCGAAGTCGGCCATCAGCGCCAGCATCCAGGAGCCGAAGTGCCGGACGACGGGTGCGCCGTCGCTCCGCATGCGCCTCGCCCGCGCCGCGTACGCCCGCGCGGTCCGCTGGTCGTTGGTGTGGAGGGCGACGCGCATCATCACGTACCGGAGCGTGACGTCGGCGAGGTTGCCCGGGCCGAGGTCCTCGATCGACGCGGCCGCGGCTTCGGCGTCGGCCCGGGCGTCCGTCAGCCGTCCGGCCTCCAGAAGGATGCGGGAGCGGGTCATGAGCCACATGCCGGTGGCCGCCGTCCTGCCCTGCTCCCGGGTGATCCGGATGCCCTCCTCCGCGGCGGCGAGCGCCTGCGCGGTGCGTCCGGTGGTGTTCGACAGGAGAGCGTGCCACAACGCCTCCGGAACCCACAGGGAGGTACTGACGCCCAGGGCCTCGGCCAGCGCGGCGGCCCGCTCGGCCTGCCGGAACGCCTCGGTCAGGTCCATGCGGTGGAAACTCACGGCCGAGCGGACCGTCGTCAACGTCGCCTCGGCGGAGCGGTCCCCCGCGGCCGCCGCGGTGTCCCACGCCTGCGCGGAGACCCGCTCGGCCGCCGCGTGCTCGCCCGCCATCGACAGGCCGATGGCGTGCATGGCGAGCAGCCGCCCCCGCACGTCCACGGGGATCCCGGGCAGCGCCGCCCCGGCGCGGGCCTGCCGGACCGCCTCGGAGAAGTCGAACGGTACGGCGAGGCGTGCCAGGGCCAGGCGTACGCGTGCCTCGTCCTCGGGTCCGAGACCGCCGGTCGCCAGGGCGCAGGCCCCCAGCTCACGCGCCTGGGCGGCCCGGCCCGTCTGCCACAGCAGCGGGATCGTCTCGGCGATGATCCGCGGCCGCTCCGGGGCGTCCGGCGCGGTGAGTTCCAGGGCCTTGAGGCTGCGATCCGCGGCGGGTCCGGGAGCGGTGGCCGCGAGTTCCGCCGCGGCGGTGCGCAGCCGGTCGGCCTCCGCCGCGTCTCCCGGCCCCGCTCCCCCGGCCTCCGCCGCATCCGCCGTCGCGCGCCCGGCCGACGGCCCGGGAAGCCCGACGGGGGTGGCCGCGCTCGCCGGCGCCGGTTCGGCGGCCCAACCCCGCAGGGCCCGACGCAGGGACAGCGGGAGGCCGGCTTCCACCGCCTCGCGGATCAGGTCGTGGCGGAAGGCGAGGCGATCACCGCTCTCGGTGAGCAGATCGGCGTCGAGGGCTTCCCGTACCGCCGTGATGAGCGCCGCCGAGGACCTGCCGAGCTGTTCGGCCAGCAGCGCGACGGTGACCGGGCCGCCCACGGCCGCCGCCGCCTGCACCAACTCCCGTGCCGCTTCGGACAGCTGGGCGAGGCGGCGCACGACGGAGGGGAGTTCCCGTGGGCCGGGGGGTCCGGCCGGCAGCCCGGCCGTGCCGTTCTCGATGGTCACCGCCTCCCGCAGCGGGCCGAGCAGCTCGACCAGCAGCCGCGGGACCCCTTCGGCACGACGGACGACGCGCAGGACGTCCGGGTCGGGAGCGGCGCCGAGGACGTCCTCGGTGATCTGTGTGGTGGTCCGGTCGTCCAGCGGTCCCAGGGCCAGCTCGTGTGCGCCCGCCTGCCGGATCCTGTCGAGGGTCGTGCGCACTCCCGACGGCACGCTGCCGCCGCGCACGGCGACGAGCCACAAGATGGCGTACGACGAGAGTCCGGCCGCGAGGGTGTTGAAGGTGAGCAGGGTCAGGTCGTCGCACCACTGGAGGTCGTCGAGCACGACGAGCAGCGGGCCGCTTCGAGCCGTCTCCCGCAGGCGGTCCCCCAGCTCCTGGAGCAGCCAGAACCGCTGGCCGGGTGTGGTGGCGAGGTCCCTGAGGCGGCCGGCGCCCGACAGCGGTCGCTCGCCGGAGAGCAGGCCGTCGAGGAGCGGGCCGAGCGGCACGAACTGGTCGTCGGGGTCCGCGGCCCCCTCGAACACCCTCGTCCCGCGCCGCCTCGCGGCTGCCGCGGCCTCCGCGAGGATCCTGGACCTGCCGATGCCGACGGGCCCCTCGACGCGGATGATCCCGCCCTCGCCCCGGCCGAGCGCGTCGAGCCGCGCCTCGATGAACGCCATGTCGGCGTCCCTGCCGCGCAGGGGCGTCCGTACGCCGTCGCGTCCGCCGTCGGGCTCCTCGGGCTCGGTCCTCGTCGTCACTCGGTTCACGCTCATACGGCGGATCAGTATGAACCATGTGCGCCACCCCGCCGGCCCCGCGGCCGCCCGGGCCCGCGGCCGCCCGTCTCAGTCGAAGCGCAGGTCGGCGAGTTGCCGTTCGAGGGCGGTGACGTCGTCCTGCGGCTCCTCGCCGACCGGGCGCGCCGCCATGAGCGCGGCGAGGTCGGCGCCCGCCCGGCGGGCGCGGCCGGGCAGGCCGTCGGTGTACGCGTCCCCGCCCGAGCCCCAGTCCTCGGAGGCCGCGAACACGGCGGTGGGGACGACGACGGCGCGGAGGTAGGCGAAGAGCGGGCGCACGGCGTGTTCGAGGACCAGGGAGTGGCGGGCCGTACCGCCCGTCGCCGCGATCAGGACCGGCTTCCCGGCGAGGGAGTCCGGATCGATCACGTCGAAGAAGGACTTGAAGAGGCCGCTGTAGGAGGCCGCGAACACGGGGGTCACGACGATCAGGCCGTCGGCGCCCGTCACCGCGTCGATGGCGGCACTCAGTCGCGGGGGTGGAAATCCGGTCACGAGGTGGTTGGCGATGTCGCCGGCCAGTTCGCGCAGCTCCACGACCTCGGTCGACGCCGTGTGCCCCCGGGCATCGAGTGCGTCGCGGGCCGATTCGGCCAGCCGGTCCGCGAGCAGGCGGGTGGAGGAGGGGGTGCTCAGCCCCGCGGAGACGACGGTCAGCTTCACGCGGCGGACACCTCCCGGGCGGCCCGGAGGGACGCGTGCGTGGGGGCCTGCGGCACGTCGGCCGGACGCCCCTTGGCGAACTCCCGCCGCAGCACCGGCACGACCTCTTCGCCGAGGATGTCGAGCTGTTCGAGGACGGTCTTCAGGGGCAGGCCCGCGTGGTCCATCAGGAACAGCTGGCGCTGGTAGTCGCCGACCGCATCGCGGAACGACAGGGTCCGCTCGATGACCTGCTGGGGAGAGCCCACCGTCAGCGGGGTCTGCTCGGTGAAGTCCTCCAGCGAGGGGCCGTGGCCGTACACCGGCGCGTTGTCGAAGTAGGGCCGGAACTCCCGTACGGCGTCCTGGGAGTTCTTGCGCATGAAGACCTGTCCGCCCAGGCCGACGACGGCGTCCTCCGGTCGGCCGTGACCGTGGTGCGCGAAGCGGCGCCGGTACAGCCGCACCATCCGCCGTGTGTGGTCGGCCGGCCAGAAGATGTTGTTGTGGAAGAAGCCGTCGCCGTAGAAGGCGGCCTGCTCCGCGATCTCGGGGGACCTGATGGACCCGTGCCAGACGAAGGGCGCCACGCCGTCCAGGGGCCGCGGTGTCGAGGTGAAGGCCTGGAGCGGCGTGCGGAACGTGCCCTCCCAGTCCACGACGTCCTCGCGCCACAGCCGGCGCAGCAGCGCGTAGTTCTCCTTGGCGAGGTTGATGCCCTGGCGGATGTCCTGTCCGAACCACGGGTAGACCGGACCGGTGTTGCCGCGGCCCAGCATGAGGTCGACCCGGCCGTCGGCCAGGTGCTGGAGCATCGCGTAGTCCTCGGCGATCTTCACCGGGTCGTTGGTGGTGATCAGCGTCGTGGACGTGGACAGGATCAGCTTCTCGGTGCGGGCCGCGATGTAGCCGAGCATCGTCGTCGGCGACGAGGGCACGAAGGGCGGGTTGTGGTGCTCGCCGGTCGCGAAGACGTCGAGACCGACCTCCTCGGCCTTGAGCGCGATGGCGACCATCGCCTTGATGCGCTCGCGTTCGGTCGGGGTGCGACCGTTGGTGGGGTCGGGGGTGACGTCCCCGACGGTGAAGATGCCGAACTGCATGGGGTGTCTGCTCTCCTGAGCTCGTCCGGTTCCCGCGCCGGGGATCCGGGAGGCCGGGGTGACGCCGGGGAGTCCGGCGTCACCCGGCGGGTTCAACGGCGGTTTCAGCGGCGGTTCAACGGCGGGTCAACGGCGGTTCAACGGCGGGGCCTCACTTCGCCAGGAAGGCGAGGAGGGCGGTGTTGACCTCCTCGGCGTGGGTCCACAGCAGACCGTGCGGGGCGCCCTCGATCTCGACGTAGTCGGCCGAAGGAAGCGCCGCGTGGAAGGGGCGCGCGGTGCCCTCGGCCGGCAGGATGCGGTCGGCCGTGCCGTGCAGGATCAGGGCCGGTACGTCGACGGCGGGGATGTCGGCGCGGAAGTCGGTGTACCAGGTCGCCGGCGCGGCGGACGCGGCGAAGGAGCCCCCGCGGGCCGCGGTGTTCCAGCTGTTGCGGACGGCCTCCTCGCTGATGCGGGTGCCCAGGTTCTCGTCGAGGTTGTAGAAGTCGTGGAAGAAGGCCGTGTAGTAGGCGTAGCGGTCGGCCTCGACGGCGGCGACGACGCCGTCGAAGAACTCCTTCGGGGCGACGCCGTCCGGGTTGTCGTCGCTCTTGAGCAGGCAGGGCTCGAGCGAGGCCAGGAAGGCGACCTTGGCGACCCGGCCGGAGCCGTGGGTGGAGACGTAGCGGGCGACCTCTCCGGTGCCCATGGAGAAGCCGACGAGGACGGCGTCGTTCAGGTCGAGGGTCTCCATCACGGTGTTCAGGTCGGCCGCGAAGGTGTCGTAGTCGTAGCCGGTCGTCGGCTGGGAGGACTGCCCGAATCCGCGCCGGTCGTACGTGATCACGCGGTACCCGGCTTCGAGCAGCGCGGCGCTCTGGCGCTCCCAGGAGTGGCCGTCGAGCGGGAAGCCGTGGATGAGGACGACGGGCTGCCCGGCTCCCTGGTCCTCGAAGTACAGCTCGACGGGGGTGGTGTTCTCCTGGCCCACGGTGATGTACGGCATGGGTTGCTTCCTCTGTTCGGGTCGACTGGTCCGCGCGTCGAAGCGGCGGGGTGTGTGCCCGTCACGCTAGGACCGGTCCGGCGCCCGCTGTTGCCGTACGGCGCACCGCGCCTTGCACGGGGGCGCAGAGGTCGCTCAGCGGCCGGTGGCCGCTCCGGCGTCGTCCTCCGCGAGGACGATCCGGGCCAGGTGGACCCTCGAGCGCACCGACAACTTGCGGAAGATCGACGCCAGATGGGTGTTGACCGTGTGCGAGGAGACGACGAGGGCCTGCGCGGCCGACCGGTTGGTGTGACCCGCGGCGATCAGCCGGGCGACCTTGCGCTCCGAGGCCGTGAGCGCGTTCCAGCCGTGGTCGGGGCGTGGCCCGAGGCCCGCGGCGCGCCGGCCGGAGCGGCTCGTGGTGCGTCGCGGATCGGCCCGGACCCGGTCGGCCTCCGCGCCGGCCCCCGCCCGGGCGTAGAGGTCGTGCGCCCTGGTCAGGGCGGGTGTAGCGGCGGGGTCGCCCGCGGTGCGCAGCGCGCGCCCGAGGTCGGCGGACGCGGCGGCGAGGGGCAGCGGCCGGGGACCGGTGAGGAGGATGCGGACCGAGCGCTCCAGGAGTTCGTGGTCGGTGTGCGCCAGGGCGGCCGCGTGGGCGGCCGTCCCCCGGGCGGTCGGCACTGTGGGGTTGCGGGTGGCGTGTTCGCCGGCCTGGGCCGCGAGGTCCTCGGCCAGGTGCCGGTCCCCGGCGCGCAGGGCGATCCGCACGGCCTGGACGACGTGCGGGCGCAGGAGCCGCCACCGCAGGAAGGGGTGGTCCCGCTGCACGGATCGGAGCCGCTCGGCCGCTGCCGCGTGGTCGCCGTCGGCGTCGGCGACGACGGCCTCCAAGTACTGGTGCGTGGCGTGGTTGCCGGTGTTGGGCCGGTCGGCCACGGTCGCCCGCACGACGTCCAGGTGTTCCCGCACGGCTTCGCGGTCGCCGCGCAGCATCGCGAGCAGACCGCGGTTGACGCGGATGTTGACCAGGTTGCCGGGCACTTGGAGGTCCGCTTCGAGCCGCTCGGCGGTGACGAGGTCGGCCTCCGCGTCGTCGAGTCGGCCGAGCCCCAGGTTCAGGGTCGCCTGGGCCCAGATCAGCATGGCGGGGCGCAGGGGAGCGTCGCCCGCCGTCCGCAGCAGGCGCCGTGCGGTGTCGAAGTCGTCGCTGTGGATCCGGGCGACGACCCCCTCCGGCAGGAAGGCCGTGTCGAAGACGCTGAGCGCCGTGTGGTGTGCCACGGCGGCGGCGCAGTCGCCGGCGTTGAGGGCGATCTCGCCGAGGCCCCAGAGCGAGAGGACCCGGGCTTCCCGGTCACCGGCCCGCTCCGCCTCGGCGAGCGCCGCTTCGGCCGTCTCCCGAGCGGCTCCGAGGTCGCGTCCGCGGGACCGGGCCAGGGCCTGCCGCGCGGTCAGCCGGGCGCGGATCACCGGGTCGGTGACGGCTGCCAGGGCCGTCGTCGAGCGGCGGGTCAGCTCGTGGACGTCGTCGAGGTGCCAGAGCGTGTCGCCGAGTACGGACTGCAGACGGGCGAAGACGTCCAGGGGTGGTTGCCGGGCGAGCAGCGCGTCGCCGGTCTCCCGGGCCCGGGTGTACCGGCCCGCGCGGGTCAGCGCGACGATGGCCCGTTCTCCCACGTCGAACACCATGGGCGCATGGGGCGGTACGAGTTCCAGGGCGCGCACGGCCAGGTCGGCGGCGAGGTCGGGCAACACGGGCAGCACGTCCGTGGCGGCCGTGTCCAGCAGTCCGATCGCCTCCTGGTCGCCGGGTTCGGCGCTCTTCAGCAGGTGCGGGACCGCGTCGACGGAGCTCCGGCCCGCCGCGACGAGTCGGCTCGCGGCCTCCCGGTGCAGCGCCCGGCGTACGGAGGGGGCGAGGTCGGCGTACACCGCCTGGCGGAGCAGGTCGTGGCGGAACAGGAGGCGTTCGCCGTCGTCGTGGAGGAGCTGGGCGGAGATCGCCTCGTCCAGTTCGGCGCCGAGTCCGGAGGCGGGCCGGCCGCACAGGGCCGCGGCGTCGGCGAGCGTGAACGCGCGGCCGAGGACCGAGCCGATCCGCAGGAAGTGGAGGGTGTCCGGCCGCAGGTCGGCCAGTCTGCCGCGTACGCCGAGGACCAGCCGCTCCGGCGGCTCCGGAGGCCCCGACGGCCCCGGCACGTCCGTGCCCGCCGCCGCGATGCCCGCGAGCGTCTCGGCCGCGAGGAAGGGGTTGCCTCCCGCCCCGTCGAGGAGTTCCGCGACCGGTTCCGGTACGTCCCCGCCGAGGACGTCCCGTGCCAGCTCGGCCAGGGCCGTGTCGGACAGCGGCCGCAGGGGGAGGGTCGTCGTCCGCGGCCCCCGCCCGTACAGGTCGGGGTCGTGGCGGCCCGTGAGCAGCCAGAGGACCGGGCAGCTGAGCAGTCGTGCCGGCATGACGCTCAGGGCGAAGCGGCTCAGCGGGTCGGCCCAGTGGAGGTCGTCGACCGCGATCAGTACCGGCGTGCCCGCCGCGCGTTCCTCGATCAGCTGGGCCAGCCGTTCGACGAGCCAGACGCGCTGGTCGTAGTGGCCCGCGAGGTCCGCGAAGTCCGCGGCGGACAGCAGCGGCGGGTCACCGTGCAGGAGGCCCGAGGCCAGGGAGGCGAGCGGTGCGAGCTCGTGCAGTTCCTCGGCGCGGCCGTGGCTGACGATGAATCCACGGGCCCGGGCGAGCGCGACGGTCTCCCGCAGCAGGACGGTCTTGCCGATCCCGGGCTCGCCCAGGAGCAGCGCGATCGCCGCGCCCTCGCCGCCCCGCACCGCCTCGACCAGGGCGCGCAGCCGCTCCAGTTCGGCTTCGCGGCCCCGCAGCCCGGGCCGGCTCAGCCCCGTCGCCACGTCGTGTGCCGCGGGCGTCCCGGGGGTCATCCCTTGACCGATCCGGCGAGCAGTCCCCGGGCGAAGTGGCGCCGGAGGAAGAGGAAGACGAGCAGCGGGACGGACGCCGTCACGAAGGCGCCCGCGGTGAGCCGCTGCCATTCGTTGCCGTACGTCCCGGCCAGGCTCGCCAGTCTGACCGTCATCGGCGCGGTCTCGGCCGTGCCGCCCCCCAGGGTGAGCGCCACGAGGAGGTCGTTCCACACCCAGATGAACTGGATGACGGCGAAGGTGACCAGGGCCGGGCGGGCCAGCGGCAGGACGATCCGGAGCAGCAGCGTCCCGTGCGAGGCGCCGTCGACGCGGGCGGCCTCGATCAGGTCCCGGGGCAGCCCGGCCAGGAAGTTGTGCAGGAGGAACACCGCGAACGGCAGCGCGAAGACCGTGTGGGCGAACCAGACCTGGCCGAACCGCGCGGGACCGGTGAGCTGCCACGCGGGCAGGAACAGCCAGCCCTGGGAGAAGAGCTTGAGGAGGGGGACGAGCGCCATCTGCAGCGGCACGACCTGGAGCGCGAAGATGCCGACGACGAGCGCGTCGCGCCCCCTGAAGTCGATCCAGGCCAGGGCGTAGGCCGCGAAGAAGGCCAGGACCAGCGGGAACAGTACCGACGCAACGGTGATGACGACGGAATTGGCGAAGTGCTCCGCGAGCCGCCCCGAACCGTTCCCGCCGCCGGACAGCACCTCGGCGTAGTTGTCGAGCGTGAAGTGGGGCGCACGGAGCACGGTCCACCAGCCCGTCGTCTTGATCTCCTCCTCGGGGCGGAACGAGGAGAGCAGGAGACCGAGGGTCGGTGTCGTCCAGAGGACCGCGATCACCACGGCGATCCCGGTGAAGGCGCGGGAGGCCAGCCGCTCCCGGACGCCGTTCACCCCGTCCTCCGCCGCGCCCGGATCTGGTGGGCGACGAAGGGGGTGACGAGGACGAAGAGGAGCACGGCGAGCGCCGCGCCCCGGCCCGTCTCGCCGTAGCGGAAGGCCTGGCCGTACATCTCGTGGGCGATGACGCCGGTGTCGAACTGTCCACCGGTCATGGTCTTGACGATGTCGAAGGCCTTGAAGGTGCCGATCGCCTGGGCGAGGACCACGACGAGCAGCGTGGGCCTGATCGACGGCAGCGTGATCCGCCGGAAGATCTGCCGGGGGGACGCACCGTCGAGTCGGGCCGCCTCGGTCAGCTCATCGGGAACGGCCCTGATCGCGCCGGCCAGCAGCACGGCCGCGAAGCCCGCCTGTGTCCACACCATGGCCACGATGAGGAACAGGACGTTCCAAGGTGAGTCCACGAGCCATTGCCGCGGCGCACCGCCGAAGGCGACGACGAGCTGGTTCAGCAGCCCGATCTGCTCGACCGCCGCGGGGCGGTAGGCGTAGACGAACTTCCAGACGACGCCCGCGCCGACGAAGGAGAGCGCCATCGGCATCAGGACGAGGAAGAGCGCGAGCGTTTCGAACCGCGACCGCGCGACGGCCGCCGCGTAGAGCAGACCGACCGCGGTCGCCGTCAGCGGCACGAGCACCACCCACGCCAGGGTGTTGCGCAGCGCCACCAGCGCCCGCGGGTCGGTGACCATCCACACGTAGTTGTCGAACCCGACCCACGCGTCCGCCCCGCCGCCGGTGAACGACAGGAGCAGGGTGCGCAGAGCGGGCAGGAGCAGACCGACCGTGAGCAGCAGCAGGGCCGGGGCCAGCAGGACCAGGGCAGCGGCCCTCCCGCGCAGGGGCCCCCGGTGCAGCGCCAGCAGGATCAGGCAGACCACCGCCGCGAAGGCGGCGACGCCCTGGAGCAGGTACAGCAGCCCGGGCTGCTGGGCGACGGCGTCGTACGACATCAGCGGCTCGGCCAGGACCGTTCGATGGAGTCGGCGACCTGCCGGGTGCTCGCGCCGCCGATCCAGTCGACGGATCCCTTCCAGAACGTCCCGGCGCCGACCGACGCCGGCATCAGGTCCGAACCGTCGAACCTGAACCGGGTCCGGGGATCCTGGAGCAGCTGGATCGCGAGCCTGTCGACCGGGTTCGCGGCCCGCGCCGGATCCACTCCCTTGTTCGCCGAGACGAAGGGGCCCTTGCGCATCCGCGCGTTCGCGAAGTCCGCGGAGGCCAGGTACTCCTGGAACGCCCGTACTTCGGGACGGTCGGCGAACGCCGTGGTGAAGACCCCACCGCCGAGGACGGGCCGGTCGGCCGGGTCCGCCCCGGGCAGCAGGAAGGCGTAGACGTCCTTGTCCGGTCCGATCTCGGTGCCCTTCGGCCACATGCCGGCGTAGAACGAGGCCTGGCGGTGCATCGCGCAGTCTCCGGAGAGGACCGGAGTGCCGGCCTCCTGGAAGGAGATCGACGCCATCGACCGGGCCGGGCCGAAACCGCCGTTGGCGAACCGGTCGTTCTTGAGGATCGACCCCACCGTGTCCATGGCCTCGATCACGCGCGGGTCGTTGAAGGGGATCTCGTGGGCGACCCACCGGTCGTACACGTCGGTGCCCTGCCGGCGCAGCAGGACGTCCTCGATCCAGTCCGTCACGGGCCAGCCGGTCGCCTCGGCGGACTCGATGCCCGCGCACCACGGCGTGACGCCCGACGCGGCGACCTTCTCGGTCACCGCCATCAGCTCGGCCCAGGTGCGGGGAACGCTCAGTCCCCTGTCCCGGAAGAACGTGGGCGAGTACCAGACGAAGGACTTCACGTTCGCGACCAGCGGCGTGCCGTAGAGGGTGCCGTCCACGGTCGCGTAGCTGTTCCAGTCCGCCGACCAGCCCTGGTGCGCGAGGGCCGCGACCCCGGCGCTCGCGGGCTTGAGCTTCCCCGCCCGCGCGAAGCGTGCCAGGAGCCCGGGCTGGGGGAAGAACGCCACGTCAGGGGCGTTCCCGCCGTCGACCCGGAGCTGGATCTGGGCCTCGAACTCCCCGTCCCCCTCGTACTGGACGTCGATTCCCGTGCAGCTCGCGAAGTCCGCCCAGGTCTCTTCGAACAGGTCGGCCTCCCGGTCCCGGTTCTCCGCGTAGACGGTGACCTTGGAGCCGGGGTGCTCGCCGTACCGGGCGTACGGTCCGCAGTCCACGGCCGGCTGCGACGACGACGGGCTGTCCCGGGGAACACCGCAGGCGGCAAGGGCGGCGAGGGCGATGACGGCGAGCGTGAGCCTCGCGCCGAACCTCATGGGTGTATCTCCTCCGATCGCCCGCCGAAGGTTCTCGGGAGCGATCAGAAGCTACCAGCGCTCGAACAAAATCGACTAATCATTCGATCTTGAACGATCGGGTCAGTGAGCGGTGGCCCGGACGGCGTCCTGGATCAGCTCCGCCACGGCCTGGGGGTGGGCGAGCATGACCAGGTGGGAGGAGTCGACCTCGACGGTGGTCATCCCGGCGCGCTCGTAGCCGTAACGCTCCACGTCGGGGTTGATCGTGCGGTCGGAGGAAGCGACCAGGCCCCAGGAGGGCTTGGTCCTCCACGCCGCGACGGGCGCCGCCTCCGAGAAGGCGCGTGCGGCCAGGGGGCGCTGGGAGACGGCGAGCACCGCGGCGAGGTCGGGGTCGACGTCCGCCGCGAAGAGGGCGGGGAACTTCTCGATGTCCACCGAGACGTCGGTGCCGGTCTCGGTGGAACCGGCCACCGGGAAGGGGGTGTGGACGAGCGCGTCGGCGAGGCCGGAGTCGGGGAAGCGGCCCTGCAGCTCGCCCAGGCTCTCGCCCTCCTCCAGCGCGTATCCCGCCAGGTACACCAGGGCGCGGACGTTGTCCTGCGTACCGGCGAGGGTGATGACGGCGCCGCCGTAGGAGTGCCCGACCAGGATCACGGGGCCTTCGACGGCGCGGACCACCGAGGCGATGTACGCGGCGTCCTCGACGAGGCCGCGGTTGGGCACGGCCGGGGCCACCACGGCCACGCCGGCGGCGGTCAGTTCGGGAATGACGCGGGCGAAGCTGGAGGCGTCGGCGAAGGCGCCGTGGACCAGGACGACGGTGGGGCGGGCGTGTCGGGACATGGGGAACTCCTCGGTGGGTGAAGGGAGAGGGGGTGGAGGGAGAGGGGGGGAAGGGAGAGGGGTGGTGCGGTCGGTGCACCCGGGTGCGGTCAGAGCGTGCGGCGCACGCCCGCCTGGCGTTCCAGGTTGCGGAGCTGGACGGCCAGGTCGCCTTCCACCGCGAGGTGGGCGGGGCCGCTGCGGCCGATGGGCAGGACCTGCTCGCCGCGCATGTCCTCGAGCATCAGGGCGAACGCCGTGTACATCGCGACGAGCGCGACGACGAGGCCGAGCGCGCCGGACGTGCGCGTCAGCCATTCGGCGCCGGTGACGCCCGCCAGGCCGGTGGCCGCCCAGCGGGGCAGGGAGACCGCGAGGACGAGCCACAGCGCGCGCTTGGGCCGGGTCACGGCCGTCATCAGGGCTCCGAAGCACAGGAGCGCCAGGTTGAACACGCCGAGGACCTGAAGGCCGTCGGCCGCGCCGCTGAGCATGACGAGCGCGTAGGGCAGCCAGCTGCCGGCGAACACCGCCATCAGCGTCGCCGCGATCACGTCGCGGGCGCCGAAGGCCAGGATGCTCACCAGGAGTTGCAGGACGAAGGCCGGCAGCACGGTGAAGGCGACGGCGGGGCGGGCCGCCTCGTCGAAGATCCCGAGCTGGAGGCAGCCCGTCATCACGGACGCGATGGCGATCGTGAAGAAGCCGAGCGGCATGGGTGAGGCGATGGGGCGCAGGTTGATCCGGGTCATCGACCGGAGGTCCGGCTCGAAACGGCGTTCCGGGGGAACGTCCGGCGGGGCCGCCGGGGTGTCGCCGCCGTCGGCGGCGGGGGAGGCTGCGGACATCGGGGGGGATCTCTCTCTCAGTGCTCGAAGCAGGGATCGACGAAGGACGGCGTCGTCTCGGGGACGGAGCCGCGCGCGACGCGCCACCGGCGGTGCCGCTCGGACTCGGCGACGGCCTCGGCCACGGCCGACGCCTGGAGGGCGTCGCTCTGGTAGCCGCCGAAGTGGGCCACCGGGCTCCACACCGGGCTGACCGGCGGGACGGCCTCGTCGAGTCCCTCGTACTCCGCGCTCGCCCAGACGATCCGGCCACCGACGACGGTGAGCAGGGACTCGATGCCGGGGATGACCTCCTCGGGCACGGTGAGGTAGTCGTCGGACAGGATCGCGAGGTCGCCGTAGCAGCCCTCGCGCAGGGTTCCCTTGACGTCCTGCTCGCCGGTGAGCCGCGCTCCGCCACGGGTGTACAGACCGAGGGCGGTCTCCCGGTCGATCAGGTTCCCGGCCGGGTAGAGCGCGGTGCCGCCGACGGTGCGCCCGGTCACGAGCCAGTGGAGCGCGACCCACGGGTTGTACGAGGAGACGCGGGTGGCGTCGGTTCCGGCGGCGACGGTCAGGCCCCGGTCGAGCATGGCCCGGACCGGCGGGGTGTGGGCGGCGGCCCCGGCACCGTACCGGTCGAGGAAGGCGGAGCCCTGGAAGGACATCCGGTTCTGTACGGAGACGGCGCCGCCGAGGGCGGCGATCCGGTCGAGGCTGTCGGTGGAGACGGTCTCGGCGTGGTCGAACAGCCAGCGGTTGCCGCCGGGGAAGAGCCCTTCGGCCGCGAGCTTCTCGAAGACGGCGAGGTCGCGGCGGATCGTCTCGTCGTACGTGGCGTGGAGCCGGAAGCCCCAGCCGTTCTCCAGCAGCAGCCGGACCGCCTTCTCGAACTCGGCCTCGTACCCCTCGGCGAGCGCGGGACGGGGCTCGGAGAAGTTCTCGAAGTCCGCGGCGGCCCAGGTCAGGTTCTCGCCCGCCCCGTTCAGCCGGAGCCATTCGTCCCCGTCCCCGGGCTTGACCGTCTCGGTCCACCG
The DNA here is from genome assembly GCF_055565515.1 of Streptomyces sp. NPDC028419. Taxonomy (NCBI): domain Bacteria; kingdom Bacillati; phylum Actinomycetota; class Actinomycetes; order Kitasatosporales; family Streptomycetaceae; genus Streptomyces; species Streptomyces sp. NPDC028419. Next base: position 40,027 of record NZ_JBVHUE010000050.1, read on the forward strand.
CTTCAGGTCGGCGAGCTCCTGCCCGGCCGTCTGCGGGAAGAGGTGGTAGGCGATCCGGAGGGTCAGCTCCCCCGACCGGGCGAGGTCGACGACCGTGGCGTAGTTGTCGGGGAAGTTCTGGAACCCGCCGGCGGCGTCGACCGCGGACGTCAGCCCGAAGCGGTTCAGCTCGCGCAGGAAGTGGCGGGTGGATGTCCGTTTGTCGGCCTCGTCGAGGGCCGGTGCCTTGGCCAGGGTCGAGTACAGGACGAGGGCGCTGGGCGCGGCGAGGAGGACGCCGCCCGGTTCGCCGTCCCGGCCCCGGACGATCTGCCCGCCGCGGGGATCCGGGGTGTCGCGCGTGAATCCGGCCGCCCGTACCGCGGCCCGGTTCATCAGGGCCGACTGGTACAGGTGCAGGACGAAGACGGGGGTGTCCGGTGCGGCGGCGTTCAGCTCGGCGACCGTCGGCATCCTGCGCTCGGCGAACTGTTCGGCGGTCCAGCCGCCCACGACGCGGATCCACTGCCCCTTGGGGGTCCGGCCGGCCTGCTCGCGCAGCATGGCCAGGGCCCGGCGCAGACTGCGCACCCCGTCCCAGCGCAGCTCCAGTACGTAGTTCAGGCCGCCTCGGATGACGTGCAGGTGCGAGTCGTTGAGACCGGGGATCACCCTGCGGCCGAGAGCGTCGACGACCTTGGTGCCGGGCCCGACGAGGTGGGCGAGGTCGTGGTCGTCCCCGAGGGCCGCGACGCGGCCGTCCCGGATGGCGACGGCGTGGGCCTCGGGCCGGTCGGGGTCACCGGTGAACACCTTGGCGTTGCGGACGAGGAGGTCGGCGTGCGCGCGCTCGGGACGCGGGGCGGGGACGAGGCCCGCCACCGGCATGCTGGTCGACGGCCCGGTCATGCGAGGGCCTCGCGGAGGGTGTCGGTGGCGAGCCCGATGGCGAGTTCGGCGGCCCGGGTCCCGCGCAGCGCGTTCAGCATCACGAAGTCGTGGATGGTCCCCTGGACGCGGAGCGCGGTCACGGGGACTCCGGCGGCGCGGAGCTTGGCCGCGTACGCCTCGCCCTCGTCGCGCAGGACGTCCGCCTCGGCCGTGATCACCAGGGCCGGCGGCAGGCCGGTGAGCTGCTCGGTGGAGGCGCGCAGCGGGGAGGCGGTGATCTGGGCGCGCTCGGCCTCATCGGTCGTGTACTGGTCCCAGAACCACGCCATGGCGTCGCGGCGCAGGAAGTAGCCCTCGGCGAACTCGTGGTACGAGTCGGTGTCGAAGCTCGCGTCCGTGACCGGGTAGAAGAGCACCTGCTGGCGGAGGGTCACATCGCCGCGCCGCTTGGCCATGAGGGTGAGGGCGGCGCTCATGTTGCCGCCGACCGAGTCGCCCGCGACGGCGATGCGCGTGCCGTCGAGGTCCTGGTGGTGGCCCTCGCGGGCGATCCACTGGGCGACGGCGTAGTTCTGCTCGATCGCGACGGGGTAGCGGGCCTCGGGAGAGAGGTCGTACGCGGGGAAGACGACGGCCGCCCCGGTGCCGACGGCGAGTTCGCGGACGAGCCGGTCATGGGTGTGGGCATCGCCGAAGACCCAGCCCGCGCCGTGGAGGTAGAGGATGACGGGCAGCGGACCGGTGGCGCCGCGGGGGCGGACGATCCGCGCGCGGACCTCGCCGGTCGGACCGCCGTGGACGGTGACCCACTCCTCGTCGACGTCGGGCAGCGGAGCGCCCTCGCCGCTCTGCACGTCGTCCACGGCCTTGCGGCCTTCGGCGACCGGGATCTGGTAGAGGTACGGCGGCTGGGCGGTGGCGTCGGCGAACGCCTGGGCGGCGGGTTCGAGGATCGGCCGGTTCTTCATGAGGGGTTCTCCTTCTGGGGAGGTGCGGGACGGGGCGCGGCGCGGGCTCAGCGGGTGGCCCGTGCGGCGTCGAGGATCACGTCGGCGACCACGGCCGGACGGGAGACGGCCACGGCGTGGGAGGCGTCCACTTCGGTGAGGTGCGAGCCGGCGCGCCGGGCCATCCATCGCCCGGCGGCCGGCGGGATGTTCTTGTCGGCGGTGGCGATCAGCGCCCAGGACGGGATCGTCTTCCAGGCCGCTTCCCCCGCCTTCTCCCCCAACGCGGCGGTGGCGACCGGGCGTTGGGTCGCGGCCATGACGGCCGCGTCGGCGGCGGGCACGTCGGCCGCGAACTGCCGGTGGAACGCGGCCCGTTCGATGACGAGTTCCGTGCCGGTGCCACCGCCGGGCAGCGGGTACGACCGCGGGTTCACGGTGTCGCCGAGGGTGGAGCCCGGGAACCTGGCGGCGAGCTCGGCCGCGCTCTCGCCCTTGTCCGGGGTGAACGCGGCGATGTAGACGAGGGCCTTCACCCTGCTGTCGCCCACGGCGGCGCCACTGATCACGGCGCCGCCGTAGGAGTGGCCGACCAGGACGACGGGTCCGTCGACCGCGGCCAGCACGCCGTGCAGGTAGGCGGTGTCCGCGGCGAGACCGCGCAGCGGGTTGGCGGGGGCCAGGACGGGGTAGCCGGCGCGCTGCAGCCGTCTGATCGTGCCGCTCCAGCTGGAGGCGTCGGCGAACGCCCCGTGGACGAGGACGATCGTGGGCTTGGGAGCGTGCCGGTCGGTGTCGGCGGCGGCGGCCGGGGCGCTCGCGGGTGCGGCGCCGATCAGGGCGGCCAGCGTCGCGGGCAGGGCCAGGGCGAGGGTGCGGGTGCGGATGCGCCTCGTGGGATGCATGGGGATTTCCTTGTCGGGTGGTGAAGCGGGCGGGGTGCGCCGGGGTCGGGCGGGACTCGTCTCAGAGGCCGTACGCCTCCAGGAGCCGCAGCCAGACCTCGCTCACCGTCGGGAAGGCGGGCACGGCGTGCCACAGGCGTTCCAGCGGGACCTCGCCCACGAGGGCGACGGTGGCCGTGTGGATGAGCTCGGTCGCCATCGGGCCGGTGAGCGTGCAGCCGACGACGACTCCTCGGGTCTCGTCGACGACGAGCTTGGCGAGCCCGCGGTAGTCGTCCGCGTGGAGCGCGGCCCCGGCGACGTCGTCGATGCGGTACTCCACCGTGCGCACCGCGAGACCCGCTTCGCGTGCCGCGCGTTCGGTGAGACCGACGCTCGCGACCTCGGGAGAGGTGAAGACGGCCTGGGGGACGGCGAAACGGTCGGCTTCCGCGCTCCACGGCCGCCCGCCGCCGGTCTCGGCCGGGCGCCCCGCGGCTCGCTCGGCGATCGCCGCCGCGCAGGCGCGGGCCTGGTACTTGGCCATGTGGGTCAGCGGCGCGCGGTGGTTCACGTCGCCGACGGCGTAGAGCCAGTGCCCCTCGACCGCGGTGACCCGGCAGGTGTCGTCGACCGCGAGCCAGTCGCCCGCCGGGAGTCCGACGGAGTCCAGGCCGAGGTCCTCGGTGCGCGGGCGCCTGCCGACGGCGGCGAGTACGTCGTCGCAGACGAGGGTGGCGCCGTCGTCGGTGTCCACGGTCACCGTGCGGGTGTCCTCGTCACGGGCGACCCGGACGGCCGACACCCCGAAGCGGATGGTGACGCCCAGATCGCTCAGACCCCGGGTGACCTCTTCGCCGGCACACGGCTCCCAGCCGGTCAGCAGGGCCTGGTCGCGGACGAGCAGGGTGACGCGGGAGCCGAGCGAGCGCCAGGCGGTGGCCATCTCGCAGGCCACCGCTCCCCCGCCGATGACGACGAGCCGCGCGGGTACCGCGTCGGCCGTGGTGGCCTGCCCGCTGGTCCACACGCCGATCCGGTCGAGCCCTTCGACCGGCGGCAGCACGGCCCCCGTGCCGGTGCAGACCACGACCGCGCGCCGGGCCCACAGGGTACGGACCGTGCCGTCGGCCCCGGTCACCTCCACCCGGCGCTCACCGGCGAGCCGGCCGTGCCCCCGTACGAGCGCGATGCCCGCCGCGTCGAGCCAGTCGGCCTGGCCGGTGTCGTCGCCGCGCCCCGTGAAGCGGTCGCGGCGGGCCAGGACGCGCGCGGGGTCGAGTGCCGCCGTGACCGCCTGCCGGGCCCCGTCGACCGAGCGGGCCGCCGCCCGGGCGGCGCCGGGGCGCAGCAGGGCCTTGCTCGGCACGCAGGCGCGGTAGGAGCACTCGCCGCCGACCGCCCCGGCCTCGACGAGGACGGCGGTCAGCCCCGACCGGACGGTCCGGTCGGCGACGACCTCGCCGGCCGGACCGCCGCCGACCACGACGACGTCGTAGGTGTCCATCAGCCGTGCACCAGTGGGGTGTCCACGAGGTGTTCGGCCAGGAACCACACCTGCGCCTCGCCGGTCCGGATGACATCGGAGACGAGCAGGTCGGCGCTGCCCTCGTCGCCCTCCCCGGAGAGCCGGGCGGCGGCGTCCCGTGCGTCGATCAGGATCCGCTCGTGCGCGTCCAGGAGCCGCGACAGCATGACGGGCACCGGCTCGACGCCGTCCGGCGGGCGGGGGATCGCCGTCAGCTCCGCGACGTGGCGCGGGTCCCCGACGGCGACGCCGCCGAGGCTCTGGACCCGCTCGGCCAGGGCGTCCACGATGGCCAGTTGGGCCTCCGCGTGCTTGTCCAGCATCAGATGGAGCGAGTAGAAGGTGGCCCCGCGCATGAGCCAGTGGTGCTTCTTGTAGAGGGAGTGGAGGATCTGCGTGTCGGCGAGGACGCGGTTCAGCCGCTGGCAGGCGTACATGCGGGTGTCGTGGCCGAGGCCGATCGGCAGCTGCTTGAGGGTGCCGAACGCCTGGGTCTCGGCGCCCTTCTGGTGCAGCAGCGGCTGGCCGCCGCCGTGCGGGGTCGTGGGGGTGCCCATCGAAATGCTCCTGTGCGGGAAGGGGAGAGTGGGTGGGAAGGGCCCGGCCGCCCGGTCGGGGGTCGCGCGGGCGACCGGACCCGGTCCGTGGGGCTCAGCGCTCGGCGATCGCCGGGGCGGGGGGCCGGTGCAGGGCGAGCCGGGTGAGGAGGCCGCTGCCGAGACCGGCCGCGAGCGCGAGGGCGGCCCACCACAGCGGGTACGGCGCGAGGCCGAGGGCCGCGTCGAGGGACCAGGCGCCGGGGCCGGTGGCGGCGAGGGCGGCGGCGGTGCCGATGAGGACGAGCGGGTACTCGTATCCGTCGTTCTGCACCCAGAGTCCGTGGCGCCGTTTCACGGTGAGCGCGACCGTCATGACCCCGATGGTCCCGGTCGCGGCGAGCGGGGTCAGGAGGCCGGCGGCGAGCAGCAGGCCCGATCCGATCTGGCCGCCGCCCGCCGCCAGGGCGGTGAGGGCGCCGCCGCGGAAACCGTCGGCGCGGAACTCCTCGGTGCCGCCGTCGAGTCCCTTGCCGCCCAGGTGTGCACTGACCTTCTGCACACCGTGGCTCGCGACGAGCAGCCCCACCAGCAGACGCAGGATCAGAATGCCGGTGTCCACGGGGGTCAGCCGGCCGCGTGCGCGCCGATGACGCTCTGCGCGTACACGACACCCAGGCCGTACGCGCCCGCGTGGGCCTTGACGATCTCCATGACCGCGCCGTACGTCTCCTCGCGCGCCCAGTCGCGCTGCAGCTCCAGGAGGACCTGGACCCAGGTCACCGGGACGGCGCCGGCGGCGATCATCCGCTGCAGCGCGTGCTCGTGGGCGGCCGGGCTGACGCCACCGGAGGCGTCGCTCACGACGTACACCTCGTAGCCCTGCTCCAGCGCCGAGAGCGCGGGCAGCACCAGGCAGACCTCGGTCCACAGGCCCGACAGGACGATCTTCTTGCGCCCGGTCGCCTTGACCGCCGCGACGAGCGCCTCGTCCTCCCAGGCGTTCATGCTGGTGCGGTCGATGGCCTCGCTCTCGGGGAACACCTCGGCGAGCTGGGGCAGCAGGGGCCCGGAGAACGACTCGGCGGCGACCGTGGTCAGGACGGCCGGTACGTCGAAGGCCCGCGCGGCCTTGGCGAGGCCCACGGTGCTGTTGATGATCGCGGCACGGTCGCCGCTGCCGGTGCCGAAGAACATCTGCGGCTGGTGGTCGACGAAGAGCATGACCGCGTTGTCGGGCGTGAGCAGGTCCTTGCTGGGGGCGGCCTGCACCGTGTTGACGTCGAACATGAGGGGTCCTTTCGAAGCGATCGGCAACGTGCCCGCCGCGTCGGCGGCTGGGCACGTCGTCACGCTACGAACGACCGGGCCGACCGTGTTGACCTGCTGCGCCCAGGAGTTGGCACGACGGCGCACAACCGGTCCAGGACAGCCGTGGGGGGGGGGGGGGGGGGGGGGGGGGGGGGGGGGGGGGGGGGGGGGGGGGGGGGGGGGGGGGGGGGGGGGGGGGGGGGGGGGGGGGGGGG
>NZ_JBVHUE010000051.1:0-45970 GCF_055565515.1 Streptomyces sp. NPDC028419
CCCCCCCCCCCCCCCCCCCCCCCCCCCCCCCCCCCCCCCCCCCCCCCCCCCCCCCCCCCCCCCCCCCCCCCCCCCCCCCCCCCCCCCCCCCGGTCGGGCGGGGCGCCCGTCAGGCGCGGTCGAACCGGTCGAGGTTCATCACCTTGTCCCACGCGGCCACGAAGTCGCGCACGAACTTCTCCCCGGCGTCCGCGGACGCGTAGACCTCCGCCAGGGCGCGGAGCTGGGCGTGCGAACCGAAGACGAGGTCGGCGGCGGTGGCCGTCCACCGGGGCTTGCCCGTCGCGCGGTCCTGGCCCTCGAAGACGTTCTCCGCCGTCGGCGACGCCTTCCACTGCGTGCCCATGTCCAGCAGGTTGACGAAGAAGTCGGTGGTCAGCGTCTGTGGCCGGTCGGTCAGGACGCCGTGCGGGGACCGCCGGAAGCCGGTGTTCAGCGCCCGCATGCCGCCGATCAGCACCGTCATCTCGGGTGCGGTCAGCGTCAGCATGCTCGCGCGGTCCAGCAGCAGGGTCTCCGGCGACAGCTTCTCGCCCGCCCGCAGGTAGTTGCGGAACCCGTCCGCGCGCGGTTCGAGCACGGCGAACGACTCCACGTCGGTCTGCTCCTGCGTGGCGTCCGTGCGCCCCGGTGCGAACGGGACCGTGACCTCGTGCCCGGCGTCCTTCGCGGCCTGCTCGACCGCCGCGCAACCGCCCAGGACGATCAGGTCGGCGAGCGAGATCCGCGGCCCCCCGGCCTCCTGCCGGATCTCTTCGAGGCGCCGCACCGTCTCGGTCACCTCGGGCTGGGCGTTGACCTCCCAGTCCTTCTGCGGCGAGAGCCGGATCCGTGCCCCGTTCGCCCCGCCGCGCTTGTCGGTTCCGCGGAAGCTCGCCGCCGACGCCCAAGCGGTGGTGACCAGTTGGGAGACGGTCAGTCCCGAGGCGAGGACCGCGGCCTTCAGCGCGGTGACCTCCGCGTCCGAGACCAACGGGTGGTCGACCGGCGGAACGGGGTCCTGCCACAGCTGCGGCGCCGGGATCCACGGGCCGAGGTAGCGCGAGACGGGTCCCATGTCGCGGTGCAGGAGCTTGTACCAGGCCTTGGCGAACGCGTCCGCGAGGGCGGCCGGATCCTCGTGGAACCTCTTCGCGATCGGCGCGTAGACCGGGTCGAACTTCAGTGCGAGGTCCGTCGTCAGCATCATCGGCGCGTGCTTCTTCGACGGATCGTGCGCATCGGGCACCGTGCCCGCCGCCGCCGGATCCGTGGGCTTCCACTGCTGCGCGCCGGCCGGACTGGTCGTCAGCTCCCAGTCGTAGGCGAAGAGGTTGTCCAGATAGCCGTTGTCCCACGTCGCGGGCGCGGTGGTCCACGCGCCCTCCAGCCCGCTGGTGAGCGCGTGGACGCCCGAGCCGCTGCCGTAGGTGTTCTGCCAGCCGAGGCCCTGCTGCGCCATCGGGCAGGCCTCCGGCTCCGGGCCGATGTACTCGGGGCCGACCGCGCCGTGGCACTTGCCGAAGGTGTGCCCGCCGATGATGAGGGCGGCCGTCTCCTCGTCGTTCATCGCCATGCGCGCGAACGTCTCGCGGATGTCCTTGGCGGCGGCCAGCGGATCCGGATTGCCGTTGGGGCCCTCCGGATTGACGTAGATCAGCCCCATCTGTACGGCGCCGAGCGGGCCGGAGAGCTGCCGGTCACCGCTGTAGCGCTCGTCGCCGAGCCAGGTGTCCTCGGGGCCCCAGAAGATCTCCTCGGGTTCCCAGATGTCCTCGCGCCCGAAGCCGAAGCCGAAGGTCTCGAACCCCATGGATTCCAGCGCGCAGTTGCCGGCGAAGACCAGCAGGTCGGCCCAGGAGACCTTCCGGCCGTACTTCTGCTTCACGGGCCAGAGCAGCCGGCGCGCCTTGTCCAGGCTCGCGTTGTCCGGCCAGCTGTTGAGGGGCGCGAAGCGCTGGGCGCCGGCCCCGCCACCGCCGCGGCCGTCGGCGATGCGGTACGTTCCCGCGGAGTGCCAGCTCATCCGGATGAAGAGCGGCCCGTAGTGGCCGTAGTCGGCGGGCCACCAGTCCTGTGACGCCGTCATGACCGCGAAGACGTCCCGCTTCAGGGCGTCGAGGTCCAGCGTGGCGAACTCCCGCGCGTAGTCGAAGTCTTCGCCCAGCGGGTTGGAGCGGGACGAATGCTGATGGAGGACCTGGAGGTCGAGCTGCTCCGGCCACCAGTCCCGGTTCGACCTGGGGCGGGTCGAGGTCGGGGCAGGGGCGGGGATGACTGGGTTCTCGCTGTCGCTGCCGGACACGTCGTCCTTCTTCCTGTTCTCGGTGTTTCCCTCGGCCGGCTGCCGGCCGCTTCGCACGCCGCCGACGATCGAGCGCGCATCGGCGTCCGTATGGTCGCGTACCGCGCCCCGCACCGCGGCGAGAACACGCAGGACGCCTCCGCATCTCCACCGGTCACCACTCCGGCACCACACGCGCCGCCACACCGGCCGCCCTCCGCTCCCGGACCGGTGCGATCATCGGGCCATGACCGACCCCGACTGCTCCCCCGTACGGCGCGGCCCGGCGCCCGGCCGACGCCCTGCGGCCGTCGAGGCGCTCGGGGCCCTGCTCGACCGTTCGTGGGTGCAGATCGGGGAGGCCGCGGCCGACGCCCGACGGTTCGACCGGGAGACCCTCCGGGCCGTGGCGGACGTGTGGGACAACAACACCCTGCCCTTCGTGCGGGTGGCCACGGCCGGTTCGCGGCGCGCGCGGGAGCGCCGGGCGCGGGCCGCGTGGGAGTGGATGGCCGCGCTCGGCGAACAGCGGCGGTCCTGGATGCTGGAGCAGGCGGCGGCCGCCGGATTCGCCGGGGAGGACCTCCTCCCGCCCGCGCGGCCGTACCTGCCGGGGCGGGACTACCAGGGGCGCGTGATGGCTCCGGTGACGGCGATGACCGCGCGGGCCGTGCGTGATCTGGCCGCCGACTACGCGCTGTCGGCGGCCGAGGTCCGCGCGCTGCGGATCGAGCGGGCGGGGAACCGCCTCGACGGCTTCCTCCAACTGACCCTTCCCCGCGCCCGTCCGCTCGACGGGGCCTGGACCGGGACCGCGACGCTGGACGTGTGGCTGCGCGACGTCACCGAGGTCCGCTTCGATTCCGATGACGCCCGGGGCGCCCGCCCGTCGGCGCCGGACGACCGGGCCACGAGCAGCGCCGGCGCCGGGGTCGGCATGGGCATCGGCGCCCGCGGCACGCTCCGCGCGGCGAGCGCCGACCTCCGGCCGGACGACCCGTGCTGGCACCTGACCGCCGCCGGACGACGGGCCGATGCGCTCGCCCCGGCGCGCGAGGACGAACGGCCCGCCCCCGCGCCCCCGACGGAGGGTGAGCTGGGGTCCCACGCCACGACCGCCGCGCGGCTCCTGCACCGCGCGATGCTGGAGATCCGTCGGGTGCGCTACGCCGAGCAGGCCCCCGGCGTGCCGGTACGGGAGCTGCACCGGGCCTTCGCGGGCGCGGGCACGGCGATCCTCGCCGCCGGTGCGCACCGCCTGCCCCACCGTCGGGAAGCGGCCTTCCGTCGGCTGACGGAGAGCTGGGTGCGGCGCGGTGGACCGGCCCTCGACGGCTGGTTCGCCGGGGTGCTGGGGGAGGCGGGCCACCCCGCGGGCCACCCCCCGGGCCACCCCGCGGGCCCGCACGGCCGTGGCCCCGCCCCGTCGGACCCGACCGCCGATGCGCCGCGCCGGCCCGCTCCGGAGCCCGCCGCGCGCCCCTGGTCGCAGGACGCCGAACTCCGGCTGGCCGCGTACACCTCGGCGCGCACGGTCCACGGGACCGCGTACGACGCCTCGGTCCTGCTCCACCTGGCCGTCCCGGCCGCGGGCGGGGCCGACGGGGCGCCCTGGCGGTTGCGTGCCGCGGGCGGCTCCCGCCCCGCCCGCTTCCAGCTGCGGACCGAGGCGTTCGAGGGCGCCGGGCGCCCCCGCGTCACGGTCGACGACGGCGGGGCGCGTCAGGTCGTACTGCGCGACGGAGCCCTCACGCTCACCAGAGGGAGCGGGTAGCGGCGATGCCCGTGAGGACCGCCGCGAGGCCCTGCTCGAATCCGGTGTCCCGGTCGCGGAACATGGCCGGGCCGGCCGCGGTCGTCAGCGGGTAGTCCGTGAGGCGCGCGGCGCGGGCGTCGAGGTCGTACCCCTCGCCGTCGGCACCGGGCAGCGGCCCCATCGACTGCTCCTCGATCACGTACCCGATGGTGTAGCTGTACGCGGTGAACCACGCGCGGGCGGCCCCGGCGGAGCTGAAACCGCCGTCGACCAGGGTGCGCAGGTGGGCTTCCATCGGAGCGGCGAAGCTCATGTCCGTGAAGTGCGTGCCGCTGTAGACCTTGGCGCCGTCGCGGTAGCGCAGCAGGTGGTCGCGCAGCCCGCGCATCGCCGTCTGCAGGGCCTCGTGCCAGTCGCGGGGCGGGTCCACGGCCGTGGCCAGGTCCGCCGTCATCCGGCGGAACATCTCGGTGGCCATCTCGTCGAGCAGGGCCCGCTTGTCCTTGAAGTGCCAGTACAGGGCGGGCGCCTTGACGTCCAGTTCCTTGGCGATGGCCCGCAGCGTGAGCCCTTCGAGGCCCACCTCGCCGAGCAGGCGCAGGGCGGTCGCCGCGACCGTCGCGCGGTCGAGTCGGGCCCGCTCGGGCTTGGCTCCTCGTACGTCGGACGTCGCGTCCGGTTCTTTCGACACCTTGACAACTTAACAGCGTTAAGCACATTCTCGTAGCCATGACAGCACTTAACAGCGTTAAGGAGTCGGGGGCGCTCGACGTACTCGTCGTCGGCGCGGGCCCCACCGGACTGGCACTCGCCCTCGACCTCACCCGCCGCGGCGTCCGCGCCCTGGTCCTCGAACGGGCCGACGCGCTCTTCCCCGGCTCCCGGGGCAAGGGCCTGCAGCCGCGGACCCTGGAGGTCCTCGACGACTTCGGGGTCGTCGACGCGGTGCTGGCCGACAGCGGCGACGCCCCCATGGGCCGGATCTGGCGGGACGGGAGCCCCGTCGGCGAGCACGACATGCTCGGCGACGGCGACATCGACGGGCCCACCGACGCCGAGCCCCACCGGCGGGCCCGGCTGATCCCGCAGTGGCGCACGCAGGAGATCCTCTTCGCCCGCCTCACCGAGGTCGGTGGCCGGGTCGCCTTCGGCGTCGAGCTGACCGGCCTCGACCAGGACGCCGACGGAGTGGACGCGCACCTCGCCGACGGAACCACGCTGCGCGCCGCCTACCTGGTCGCCGCCGACGGAGGGCGCTCCACGGTCCGCAAGGCCCTGGGCATCGCGATGACCGGACAGGGCGGTGCGACCGTGGCCCCCGACCCGATGGTCGTCGCCGACGTCCGACTGCGTCCCGGCGCCCTGGACCGCGACCACTGGCACGTCTTCCCCGGCGCGGACGGCGCCTTCGCCGCGATCTGCCCGCTCCCCGGCACCGACGACTACCAGCTCGTCGCCCGGACCGAGGACCTCGACGTCCCCGCGGTGGTCGCCGCCCTCACCCACCTGAGCGCGCGGGACGTCACCGAGGTCCGCTGGGCCTCCGACTTCCGACCGCGCGCGGCCATGGCCGACCGCTTCCGCGCCGGCCGCGTACTGCTCGCGGGCGATGCCGCCCACGTGCACTCGCCGGCCGGCGGGCAGGGGCTCAACACCAGCGTCCAGGACGCCTACAACCTCGGCTGGAAGCTTGGCCAGGTGCTGCGCCACGGCGCGCACCCGGCGCTCGTCGACACCTACGAGCAGGAGCGCCAGCCCGTCGCCGCGCAGATGCTCGGTCTGTCGAGCCGGATCCACCGCGGCGAGGAGGAGCGGGGCGAGGCCGGCCGCCAGCTCGGCCTCGGCTACCGGGGCGGCCCGCTCTCCGAGGGCTCGGCGGGGGCCCTGGAAGCGGGTGACCGGGCCCCGGACGGGCCGCTCCCGGACGGCAGTCGGCTCTTCGACCTGTTCCGGGGCCCCCACTTCACCCTGTTGGCCGTCGGTACGGACGCCGAACTACCAGCCGTGGACGCCGAGTTCGTCCGTACGCGGCACATCGACGCCTACGAGCCGTACGGCAAGGGGATCTTCCTGGTCCGGCCCGACGGGTACGTCGGCTGGGCGGGCGAGGAGCAGGCCGGCCTGGCCCGCTACCTCGCCCGCTTCGCAAGCACGGCGCCCCGCGCCTGAGGGGCGCGTTCGTACGACGCCGGGAGCGGGGTCGGTCCGTCCCGCTCAGGCGCCGGGCGGCACCCGGGACGGGCGGCCCGAGCCGCGCGTGAGCGAGTACCCGAAGAGGCCCGCGAGGGCGCCGAGCACGCCGCCCGCCGCGGTCCAGATCCAACGGTCGGTCCACCATCCGCCGGACCAGCCGTCCTCCGGCTCGCGCAGCGACCCGGTCACGGTGGCGGGGACCAGCGGAGCGGCGAGCGAGCCGTCCACCGCGCTGGCACCACCGGTCTCCGTCACCGCGGCCTCGACCGCGGCCCGTACCGGCAGACCGAGGTCCTCCGCGGGCAGGGCGGCGACCGTCAGGCGTACGTAGTAGCTCCCTGGTAGCGGATCGTTGGCCCACGGCTCCGCCGCGGCGCGGACGGTGCGCAGGGTGCACGAGAGTTCGACCGAGGCGGCCTCCTTCGCCGCGGCCCGGGACTGCGTCCCGTACGTGCACGCCTGTCGGCGGCGCAGACCGTCGTACACGTCGAGCTGCCAGGTCGCCGAGCCGTGCCGGGCGGCGGACTCGGGCAGGGTGACCGTGGTCTTCACGGTCACCCGCTGCTGCGCGTCGATGGGGAGCACCCAGTAGAGGTAGTCACCCGTGGACCCGGCCGCGGTGGCCCGCTGACCCGGACGCAGCGCGGCCGCGGTACGGAAGCTGGTGCCCGCCTCGGTCGGGGCGCTCGCCCCGGAGGCGTCCTTGCCGGACTTCTCGCCCGAACTCGGGCTGGCGGCGGGGTCGGAGGGCGAGGGGGTGTCCGCCATCGCCGTCGCGGCCGTTCCCGCCACCGCGAGCGCGGCGGTGGCCGCCACGAGTACGGCGGTCAGTGTGCGTACGGTACGCATCAGTTGGTCCTCCAGACGGAGATGCGCCAGCGCGAGATCCAGCCCCACACCAGACCGGCCAGCAGTCCGGCGAGCACCAGCACGCCCAGTAGCCACCAGCCGCGCCCGAGCCCGAAGGCGGCGGCGTCGGACGCCTCGTCGGGGCCGTCCACCAGCTCGATGGCCAGCTCGACGGGCATGCCCGGGGCGGTCTTGACGGACGGCGCCGCGGAGAAGGAGTTGCTGACCTGGATGCACACGGTCTCGGCCGGCGGTTCGCCGTCCTTGCCCTCGTCGTCGACGTCGGCCTTCGGGTAGCGCAGGCCGGTCGACAGCACGTCGGTGCGCCCGTCACCCGCCTCCGAACCCCGTACGATCTCCCGCCCGTGGACGGTCGTCGCCCGGAGCAGGACCCCGTAGTCGTTGTTGACGGCGCGGTCGGCGGCGATGCTCACCGAGGCCCGCAGTTCCTGCCCGGGACGGACGTCCACCCGGTACCAGCGGTGCTCGCCGAAGGTCTCGCGGTCGCTGTAGAGGCCGGCCTTCAGCAGCGGCGCCCCCTGGCACTGCTTCGCACCCTCGGTGGCCACGGGGTTGACGACCGGATCGGCCGCCCGGTCGACCAACTGCCGCACGCGACCCGAGAGTTCGTTCTTGTGCTGGACCGCGGTATAGGTGCCGCCGGTGGCCTCCGCGATGCAGGTGAGCTGCGTGCGCGTCTTGGCGTCGGGCACCAGGCCGAGGGTGTCGATGACGAGGTGGATGCCCTTGGCCGCGATGTCCCGCGCCACTTCGCACGGGTCGAGCGGGGCGCAGGTGTCCTCGCCGTCGGTGATGAGCACGATCCGCTTGGTGGCGTTGCCGCCCTCCAGGTCCTGGGCGGAGGCCAGCAGGGCCGGACCGATCGGGGTCCAGCCGGTGGGCGCCAGCGTGGCCACCGCGGTCTTCGCCTCGGTCCGGTTCAAGGGGCCCACCGGATAGAGCTGCTTGGTGTCCTTGCAGCCGAGCGCCTTGTCCTCACCGGCGTAGTTGGCCCCCAGGGTCCGTATGCCGAGCCGCACCTCGTCGGGCACGGCGTCGATGACCTCGTTGAAGGCCTGCTTCGCCGCCGCCATCCGGGACTGCCCGTCGATGTCGGTCGCCCGCATGGAGCCGCTGACGTCGAGGACGAGGTCGACCTTGGGCGGTTCCTTGGCCGTTGGTCCGTCTGCGGCGACGGCGCTCGCCGGGAAGAGCCCGACCGCCAGGGCGGCGAGCATGCCGCACGCCCCGATCGCCAGCCGTTTGCTTGTGATCATCGCCGGATCGTATTGAGGATCGCGCGCCAATCCAAAACGGGCCGGCGTGCGCGAGGTTCGGACGTCACGCTGCTGAGCGCGCGGCCCGCCGCGGCCACCGGGCGCTGCCGGTGCTGCACTACCTGCACGGAGGCGGCATGCTCATGGGCAACGCGTGGTCCGTGCTCCCGCGGCTGCCGCGCGAGCGGGCGCTCGAACTGGAGCTGGCCGTCGTGTCCGTGGAGTACCGCTTGGCCCCCCGGCCCGGTACCCGGCCCCGTTGGAGGACTGCTACGCGGGATTCGACCGGGTGGCCGGGCACGCGGCCGAGCGGGACCTCGACGCCGACCGCATCGTGATCGGCGGGAAGAGCGCCGGCGGCGGGCTCGCCGCGCTCGCCCGGGACCGGGGTGGACCGACGCCGACCTGCCGCCCGCCTCCACAGAAGCGCCCGCACCAGCTGGCTCCGCCGCGCCCTGCCCCCACCGCCCTAGCGCTGCGGCCAGGTCGGGCCCTCATCCGTCCACACGACGCCCTTGTTGCGGCAGAGGCAGAAGGGGTGGCCGATCGGGTCGGTGTAGACGCGGAAGCCGTAGCCCTCGGGGCCGATGACGTCACGCTGCAAGGTCGCACCGAGGGCCAGGACCCGGGATTCCTCGGCCTCGATGTCGTCGACTTCGAAGTCCAGGTGGAACTGCTTGGGGTGCTCGTTGTCCGGCCACTGCGGGGCGCGGTAGTCCTCCACCTGGATGAAGGCCAGTTCGATCGCGCCGAACGCGATGCCGGCCCAGTGCTCGTTGCTGTCCTCCTTGACCGGGCGTCCCGTCACCCCGGAGTAGAAGGCTGCCAGCTTCATCGTGTCCGGGCAGTCGATAATGAAATCGGTGAGTTGCAGCATTCCGCGATCTTGCCACGAGACCTCATGATCCCCTAGAGATTAAACTCGGGACCCGCCAGCAGCCGGGTGCGGTCGCTCGTGGAGTCCGCGGTGTGGGGGATCGGGTCGCCGGGCTCCTGGAAGTGCACGGCGCCGGGCAGGCCCGCGCGGTAGGCGTCCAAGGCGGCCCGGCAGTAGGCGACCATCGGCTCCGGCAGGGCGTCCAGCGGGTACCAGCCCATGGCGTCGCAGACGTCGGGCTCCCGCACCCGCGGACTTCCCCGCCAGCTGCGGGCCTGGAGGAACAGGCCGATCCGGGCCCGGCCGTGGGGGCCGCGGTGGTGGACCGTCACCGCCAGCCCCACCGCGTCCGGCTCGATCCGTACACCGGTCTCCTCGGCCGCCTCCCGGATCACCGCGGTGACGACGTCCTCGTGCGCCCCGTCGACGTGCCCGGACGGCAGGTGCCACATGCCCGCCGCGTACACCTGTCCGGCGCGCCGCGACAACAGCACCTCCCGCTCCCCACCCCGCTCCCCGGCCCGCACCAGCAGCAGGTGCACGTCCAACGCCAGCCGGTACCGCTCCACCCCGCTCACGGCGCCGACCCGCCCTCAGCAGCCGGCCGGGACGGACGGGGGGACGAAGGTCGCCGCGAGCACGCGGGCGGACTTGACCGTGACGTCCAGGGCGCCGCGCCCCGCCTCGGTGTAGGAGGTCGGCATCTGGAGGTCGTTCGGCAGGTCGGACTCGGTGATGTCGGGGCCCGTGTGGACGACCGACAGCGAACCCCGGCACGCCGAGGACTGCGGCGGCACGCTGCCGCCGACGATCCCGTCCGCGGGGCCGACGGTGAGGACGGGGCGGTCCATGAACACGTACACGAACTCCTTGCCCGGGGAGGGTGAGGGCCGGCCCGGGGCCGTCCTGCCGTGGGACACGTCCACCCAGAACCGGCTGAGCGTCACCTTCACCGCGGAGCAGGGGCGTTCGGTCGTCTCGGGGGCGAAGCTCAGACCCGAGCCGTCGATCTTGAGTGCCTTGCTGCCGTAGGAGCCGCTGGTGCTCTTGAGTCGCGAGAGGTAGGACGTCAGCTTCTCCGTGTCCATGGCAGCGGTGTCCGTGCACGCCGTGTTCGGGGCCGCCGGTGCGGGCGGGGTGGCCGCGGTGGGCGCTACGGACGGGGTGGACGACGGGGCCTTCGGGGACGTCGAGGACGACGCGGCCGCGCTCGGTGTGGCCGAGCCGGAACAGCCGGTGAGCGAGAGCAGGAGCGCCGAGGCGAACGCGGCGCCGGCGGCCCCTCGCGATCCGTGACGCATGCGCGCTCCCCCCGGTCCGTCGCGCTACTGCAACAGCTTTGGTGTGCAGCCTAGTTGATGAGCCGGTCGCGGCGGGGGCAGCCGGCCGGACGAAGTGGGTGAGTGGCACGCCCGAGGGAACACCCGTCGAGGGCGAAGGATTGCTTTCGGTCGGTGATCTCCGGGTATAGCGTGTCGTGCCATGGAGTCGTCGGACGACGGTGAGGTCAACGACCTGGTCGCGCTGGGCCTTTCCCGCTACGAGGCCAAGGTCTACCTCGCGCTGGTCACGCGCGAGTCGTACACCGCCGCGGAGGCGGCGCGCGCGGCGCACGTCCCCCGCCAGCGCGTGTACGACGTGCTCGACGCGCTCGTGCGCAGGCGACTGGCCATCCCGCGCCCCGGCCGCGTGGCGGCCTTCTCGGCCGTCGCGCCCGAACTGGCCCTCACCCGGCTGATGGCCCTGCAGCGGGAGTCCCTGGAGCGGCTGGACCAGGCCTCCTTCGCGCTGACCGCGGCGCTGACCCCGCTGTGGACCGCGGGGCAGACGCACACCGACCCGCTCGACTACATCGAGGTGCTGCGCGACCCCAAGGCGATCGCCGAGCGCTTCGCACGCATCCAGGAGCAGGCGGCGCACGAGGTGCTCAGCTTCTGCAAACCACCCTTCGTCGCCCCCGCGGCGAACACGGAGGGCATCAGGACCGTCCGCAGGTTGCGCCGAGCCGGGGGCACGGCCCGCGCGGTGTACACGCACGACGCGCTCGGTGACGCCGACGTACTGGAGAACGTGCGCCGCTTCGGCGAAGCGGGCGAGGAGGCCCGCTTCGCCCCGGAGCTCCCGCTCAAGCTGATCATCGCCGATGCCTCGCTGGTCCTGTGCGACATGCCCGACCCCATGGCCGGTACGAGCGCCACCACGGCCCTGTTCATCGAACACCCGGCGCTCGCGAGCTGCTTGAGGCTGACCTTCCTGACCGTCTGGGACCGGGCCGAAACGGTGGCCGACCTCGGGTCCGGCGCCCGCGGCTGAGCGGGGTCAGCGGCCCCGCAGGCCGGCCAGCACCGCCCGCTCCACCGGTGACGGCGCGGGACGGTCCAGGTCGAGCGCTCCCGCCGGTTCCACTGGTTCCAACGGGGGCTGGGCGAGGAAGCGGGGCGCGCTGCCGCCGTGCCGCTGCGCGGCGTGGATCAGGAACGGGTGGCACAGGAACACGTCCCCGGCCCGGCCGGTCGCGGGCACCTCCGGGCGGCCGGCCGAGGCGGGCACGGCCTCCGCGCACAGCGGGAACCACTCCCGGCCCTCCTCGCCCGCGGCCGCCAGCAGCGGCGGCAGGTCCAGGTGCGAGCCGACGCGGATGCGGGTGGGGGCGTCGTCCGGGCCGACGTCCGACAGGAGGAACAGCATCAGCAGGGCGCGACCGCGCGAGCGCAGGTTCACCCGGTACTCGCCCGTCGGCGCGGTCCAGCCCGCGTCGAGGTGCCAGCCGTCGTCACCGGGATCCTTCTCGCTGGGGAAGCGGATCGGGAAGGTGCCCATGCCGAGCGGGGCGCGCCAGCGTCCCGCGCCCACCAACTGGTCGTAGGCCTCGCGCAGCGCCGCGGTGTTGCCCGCTTCCCGGAAGGCCGCGGTGTCCATGGCGCCGATCCGCACGACCGGCTCGGTCCACCCCTCGGGCTCGCTCGCGCGGAAGCCGCTGGCTTCCCACAACTGCTCCCGGCACGAGTCCACCGTGGGCCCCGGGACGGCTCCCGGGACGCGGACGAAGCCGTCCGCCACGAAGGACTCGATCTCGGCTTCGGTCAGCATCCACGCACTCCACGGGCTCTCGGCTCATCGCTTGCCCGAGCAGCCTCGCCAAGCGAGCGCTCGCCGGCAACCGGATTTCCGCCGTCACCGGGGACCGTCGGGGGAGCCGGGGGCCGCGCACGGGCCGGACCGCACGGGCCGGACGTCGAGGCGGACCGGGGCCGTCCGCAGCGGCGCCGGCAGCCGCAGGCCGCGCCCGCCGGGCGTGATCGAGCCGAGGACGCTCGGGTGCCGGGCGCCGGTACAGGAGGCGAGGGTGCCCGGGAGGCCGTGCGCGGTGAGCCAGCCCAACACGGCGAAGGCGTAGGCCTCCTTCGCGTCCGACGGCAGCCCCAGTCCGTCGGACGTCCGCAGCAGCACGTCGCCCGCGCCCAGTTCCTCCTCCAGCCACCGCATCAGCACCGGATTGCGCGTCCCGCCGCCGGAGGCGATCACCTCCGTCGCGCCGAACGGCCGCACGGCCTCGGCAACGGTCCGCGCGGTGAGCCGGGTCAACGTGGCGATGACGTCCTCGGCGGGAAGCCGCCCGAACGGCGCCAACGCGGCCCGCAGGTAGCCCAGGTGGAACAGCTCCTTGCCGGTCGTCTTCGGCGCGGGCACCGCGTAGTACGGCTCCTCCAACAGCCGCCGCAGCAGCGCGGGATGTACGCGCCCCCGCGCGGCGAGCACGCCGTCCGCATCCATGGAGCGGGCTCGGCCCGCGCGATCGCGCCCCGCCCACTCCCGCACCGCCGCGTCGATCAGCGCGTTCGCGGGCCCGGTGTCGAAGGCCAGCGGCCCACCGCCGGCCGCGCCCCCCACGACCCCCGAACCCCCCGCGCCGCCCCCGCCCCGCGACAGCACCGTGACGTTCGCGATCCCACCCAGGTTGAGCGCCACGGAGACCCCCGGCCGCCCGCGCAGCCACATCGCGTCGACGACGCTCACCAGGGGCGCGCCCTGCCCGCCGGCCGCCACGTCCCGGGTGCGGAAGCCCGAGACGACGGGGCGCCCGGTCGCCTCCGCGATCCAGGCGGGTTCACCGAGCTGGAGGGTGCCGAGCACCCGCCCGGCCTCGCTCCAGTGGTAGACGGTCTGGCCGTGCGAGGCGATCAGATCGGCCCGCCCGCCGCACAACTGCGCGTCGGCCCGCAGCGCCGCCGAGGCGAAGGCCTGCCCGATGCGGGTGTCGAGCCGACACACCGTGGCCAGATCCGTCCCGGCCGGCGGCAGCGCCCCGGCCAGCGCCTCCCGCAGCGCGTCGTCGTAGGTCGCGCCGAGCGTGCCCAGCGGCGTGAGGACGAGCGCGTCCCCGTCCACGGTGAACTCGGCGGCGGCCGCGTCGATGGCGTCGTAGGAGGTGCCGGACATCAAGCCGATCACGCGCAGGCCGCTCACCGCAGCTCGCGCTCGTGGTCGTCGCCGCGCAGCGTGAGCAGGGCGACGGCACTGACCGCGCAGGTGGCCGCCGCGTAGTAGCCGGGGACGTCCGCGTCCCCGGTCCGCGCCACGACCTCGGTGATCACCAGCCCCGCGCAGCCCGAGAACACCGCGTTGGCCAGGGCGTACGCCAGCCCGAGGCCCGTGTAGCGCACCGTCGTCGGGAACATCTCGGCCAGCATCGCCGGCCCCGGCCCCGCCATCAGCCCGACGGCCGCCCCCGCCCCCACCAGCGCCGCGCCCTTCGCGTACGGCGCCGCGCCGGGATCCCGCACCAGGTGCAGCAGGGGCAGCGCCAGCAGGGCGACCAGCAGCGCCCCGGCGAGCATGACCGGACGCCGCCCGACCCGGTCGCTCACCGCGCCGGCCGGCAGGATCGAGCAGGCGAACCCGAGGTTGGCCAAGGCGGTGGCGACCAGGGCCTGTTGGAAGGTCGCGTGCAGGGTGTTCTGGAGGTAGGAGGGCAGGACCACCAGGAAGGTGTAGCCGGCCGCGGACCAGCCCATGACCCGCCCGGCGCCCAGGACCACGGCCCGCACGGTGTCCGAGACGGGCGGCCGCCCACCCTCCGAGAGGCCCTCCCGGGCGCCGTCCGTGGCCGCGGCGGCCGCGGCGAAGGCGGGCGTCTCGTCCAGCCGCAACCGCAGCCACAGGGCGACGAGCCCGAGGGGCAGCGTCAGCAGGAACGGCACCCGCCATCCCCACGCGTGCAGTTGGGAGACGGTCAGCACGGTCGCCAGGAGCGCCGCCACGGCGGCGCCCCCGAGCAGGCCGAGCGCCACCGTGAAGGACTGCCACGCCCCGTACCGGCCCCGGCGGCCCGGTGGCGCGCACTCCGTCATCACCGCCACCGCGCCACCGAACTCGCCGCCCGCGGAGAGCCCCTGCACGACGCGCAGGACCGTCAGCAACCACGGCGCGGCCGCGCCGACGGACGCGTAGGTCGGCAGCGCGCCGATCAGCGCCGTGGCCCCCGTCATCAGACAGATGACGAGGACGAGCGTCGGGCGACGGCCGATCCGGTCGCCGAGCCGGCCGAAGACCGCCGCCCCGACGGGCCGGAAGAAGAACGCGAGGGCGAAGGACGCGTAGGCCCTGACCAGCCCTTCTACCGGGCTGCCGCCCTCGGGGGTGAAGAAGTGCGCCGCGATCACGGTGGCGAAGTAGCCGTAGACGCCGAACTCGTACCACTCGACCAGATTGCCGACGGACCCCGCCACCAGAGCCCGGCGCGCACCGTCCGGCCGGGCGGCCGCGGGAGCCCGTACCGGGGCGGGGGCGGGTGTGGTCATGGGGCAAGCGTGCTGAGCGACGGGGCCGCTCCACAAGCCCCGTCCCCCATCTGCCGTACGCCCCCGGCGGCCCGGCCCCGGAGCGGACCGGGGCGATCGCACCTACGATGGTCGGGAACCGGCGCGCGGCTGGCCGTGCCGGTGGGGTCCGCCCGGGCAGGAGGCACATGGTCGAGGTCGCCGACACCGCGCGGACCGTCATCCTGACCGTGGACGACGACCCGGGGGTCTCCCGCGCCATCGCCCGTGACCTGCGCAAACGCTACGGCGCCGGGTACCGGATCGTGCGCGCCGAGTCCGGCGAGTCGGCGCTGGAGGCCCTGCGCGAGCTGAAGCTGCGGGGCGATCTGGTGGCCGTGATCCTGGCCGACTACCGGATGCCCCAGATGAACGGCATCGAGTTCCTCGAACAGGCCCTGAACGTGTACCCGGGCGCCCGGCGGGTGCTGCTGACGGCCTACGCCGACACCAACGCGGCGATCGACGCGATCAACGTCGTGGACCTCGACCACTACCTGCTCAAGCCCTGGGACCCGCCGGAGGAGAAGCTCTACCCGGTCGTGGACGACCTGCTCGCGGCCTGGCGCGCCAGTGACTACCGGCCGGTGCCCGCCACCAAGGTGGTCGGCCACCGCTGGTCGGCGCGCTCCTCGGACGTGCGGGAGTTCCTGGCCCGCAACCAGGTGCCGTACCGCTGGTACTCCTCCGACGAGCCCGAAGGCCGGCGACTGCTGGAGGCGGCCGGCGCCGACGGGCAGCGGCTGCCCCTGGTGGTCACCCCGCAGGGCGCCGTACTGATCGAGCCGGAGACGGCCGACCTGGCCGCCCACGTCGGCCTCGCGACGACGCCCGCCGCGGACTTCTACGACCTCGTCGTGATCGGCGGCGGCCCGGCCGGCCTCGGCGCGGCCGTGTACGGGGCCTCCGAGGGGCTGCGCACGGTACTGATCGAACGGTCGGCGACCGGGGGACAGGCCGGGCAGAGCTCCCGCATCGAGAACTACCTCGGCTTCCCGGACGGGGTCTCGGGCGCACAGCTGACCGACCGGGCGCGCCGCCAGGCCGGCCGGTTCGGCGCCGAGATCCTCACCGCCCGCGAGGTCACCGCACTGGAGGTCAACGGTGCGGCGCGCGTGGTCCGCTTCTCCGACGGTTCGCAGATCGCCGCGCACAGCGTGATCCTGGCGACCGGGGTGTCCTACCGCCAGCTCCTGGCACCCGGCTGCGAGGAGCTGACCGGCTGCGGGGTGTTCTACGGCTCCTCGCTCACCGAGGCCGCCTCCTGCCAGGAGCAGGACGTGTACATCGTGGGCGGCGCCAACTCGGCCGGACAGGCGGCGATGTACCTCGCCCGGGGCGCGAAGTCGGTGACGCTGCTGGTGCGCGGGGAGTCCTTGCGGGCCTCGATGAGCCACTACCTCGTCCAACAGATCGAGGAGGCGCCGAACATCACGGTGCGCTCCCGGACCGTCGTCGAGTCGGCGCACGGCGACGGCCACCTGCAACAGCTGACCGTGCGGGACGTGGACAGCGGCGCCACCGAACTCGTCGACACCCAGTGGATGTTCGTCTTCATCGGCGCGGCCCCGCTGACCGACTGGCTGGACGGCACCGTGCTGCGCGACGAGCACGGCTTCATCCTGGCGGGCCCGGACCTCACACCGGACGGGAGGCCCCCCGCGGAGTGGGAGCTCGACCGGCCGCCCTACCACCTGGAGACCAACATCCCCGGCGTCTTCGTGGCGGGCGACGCGCGCGCCCAGTCCGCCAAGCGCGTCGCGTCCGCCGTAGGAGAGGGAGCCATGGCCGTGATGCTCGTCCACCGCTACCTGGAGCAGTCATGAGCGGGCAGGTCATGCCGTGCGCTCCGCACGAGATCTCCTCGCTGTTCCTGTTCGAGAAGCTCACCCCGGAGCAGCTCGGGCGGCTGTGCGCCGAAGGACGGGTCGAGCGCTTCGAAGCCGGTCCCGTGTACACCGAGGGCGATCCGGCGACCTGCTTCTACGTGATGATCGAGGGCACCGTCGTACTGTCCCGCCGGGTCGGCGCGGACGACGTGGAGGTGGGCCGCACCTCGCAGCGCGGGGTGTACTCGGGGGCCATGCAGGCCTACCTGGGCGACCGGGTGCCGCAGACCTACAACAACTCGATGCGGGTGACCGAGCCGACGCGGTTCTTCGTGCTGCCCGCGCAGTCGTTCGCGGACGTCATGCGGGAGTGGTTCCCGATGGCCGCGCACCTGCTGGAGGGCCTCTTCTTCGGTTCGCGCAGCACCCAACAGGCCATCGGGCAGCGCGAACGGCTCCTGGCGCTGGGCTCGTTGTCCGCCGGGCTCACCCACGAGCTCAACAATCCGGCCGCGGCGGCGGTCCGGGCCACCGAGAGCCTGCGCGAGCGGGTGGGCAAGATGCGACACAAACTGGCCGTGATCGCCAAGGGCCCCTACTCCCGCGAGGCGCTCGCCGAACTGATCGAGATCCAGGAGCGCACGGCCGAACGCGTCGCCAAGGCACCGGTGTTGAGTCCACTGGAAGCCTCCGACCAGGAGGACCGGCTCACCGACTGGCTCGACGACCACGGCATCCAGGAGGGCTGGCGGATCGCACCGACCTTCGTGCAGGCCGGGCTGGACACGGACTGGCTGGACCACGTCGCGGCGACCGTCGCCGAGGACATCCTGCCGGGGGCGATCGGCTGGCTCAACTACACGGTCGAGACCGAGTTGTTGATGGACGAGATCAACGACTCCACGACCCGCATCTCCCACCTCGTGGACGCCGCCAAGCAGTACTCGCAGCTCGACCGGGCCCCCTACCGGGTCGTCGACGTCCACGAACTCCTCGACAGCACCCTGGTGATGCTCTCCGGGAAGTTCGGCCCCCGGGTCCGGGTGGTCAAGGAGTACGACCGCTCCGTGCCGGACGTGCCCGCCTACCCGGCGGAACTCAACCAGGTGTGGACCAACCTCATCGACAACGCCGTCTTCGCCATCGGCAGCACCGGCCAGGACGGCACCCTGACGGTCCGCACGGCGCGGGAGGGGGACCGGCTGCTGGTGGAGTTCCGCGACACCGGGCCCGGCATCCCGGCGGAGATCCGCAGCCGCATCTTCGACCCCTTCTTCACCACCAAGCCCGTGGGCGAGGGCACCGGCCTCGGCCTGGACATCTCCTGGCGGATCGTGGTCAGCAAGCACCACGGCAGCCTCCAGGTCGAGTCCGTGCCGGGCGACACCCGCTTCCAGGTGCTGCTGCCGCTGACCGCAGCCCCGGAATCCGACGAGGACGACGAGGAGCCCGCATGACCGACACCGAGGCCGTCGACGGAATCGACCCGGGCGCCGTGCCCAGCGGTACCGGCTGCGTGGACTGCGACGCGGTGGGCGGGTGGTGGTTCCACCTGCGGCGCTGCGCCCAGTGCGGGCACGTCGGCTGCTGCGACTCCTCGCCGTCCCAACACGCCACCGCCCACTGGAAATCCAGCGGTCATCCCCTGGTGCAGAGCTTCGAACCGGACGAGGAGTGGTACTGGGACTACGCCGGCGCCGAGCTGTACGAGTCCGGGCCCGCGCTCGCGCCGCCCGTCGGCCACCCCGCGGACCAGCCCGCGCCGGGCCCTGCCGACCGGGTTCCGCAGGACTGGGCGAGGCAGCTGCACCGCTGAGCGGCCGGACGCGTGAGCGGCTTACGCGGGGGCGGCCGTACGGGTGGGCGGTCTACCGCGGGTCGGCGGGAGGGTCGGCCGGCACGAGATCGCCGTCGGGGGTGCGCCGCGCGCGTTCGCCGGTGCGCAGGAACCCGTCGGGGGTGAAGGCGCGCGCGTTGTGGTCGGGGGCGCGGTAGTGCCCCCGC
Source organism: Streptomyces sp. NPDC028419 (assembly GCF_055565515.1). Taxonomy (NCBI): domain Bacteria; kingdom Bacillati; phylum Actinomycetota; class Actinomycetes; order Kitasatosporales; family Streptomycetaceae; genus Streptomyces; species Streptomyces sp. NPDC028419. The sequence continues at coordinate 18,868 of NZ_JBVHUE010000051.1, forward strand.
GGGGCGTACGGGCCGCGGACGAGGAGCTCGCCGGGCTCCCCGTCGGGCACGTCCGCGCCTTCGGCGTCGACGATGCGGATCTCGTCGTCCGGCGAGAGCGCGCGGCCCCGCGTGGTGAGGACGGTCTCCAGCGGATCGGCGGGCCGGGTCAGGGTGACCAGTCCCTCGGGCAGGTCGAAGACCCGCTGGAGGCGGCCCAGTTCGGCGGCGATCCGTTCGGCGGTGGCCCGGGGCAGCGGCCCGCCGCCGCACTGCACCAGGCGCAGCGTGCTCAGGTCCGCGCCGACCTCGGGGAGCGCGTCGAGCCAGAGCCGGGCCACGGAGGGGGTCACCGAGGTGACGGTGACCCCCTCCCGCTCGACGGCCGCGAGGCACGCGGCGGGGTCGGGGTCGTCGAGCAGGACGACGCTGCCGCCGACGGTCAGGGTGCCGATGATGCCGGGGCAGCCGAAGGTGAGGTTGTGGTCGGCGGGCAGGGCGGCGAGGTAGACGTCGTCCTCGGTGAGCGACACCCGTTCCGCGGCGGCCCGCGCCTGGTAGGCGTAGTCGTCGTGGGTGCGGGGCACGAGCGGGGGCGTTTCGCGGGCGTCGTCCGCGCGGGCGGCGCGCAGGAGGAGCGCCACCTGGTCGGCTCCCTGCGCGAGCGGCTGGTCGGGCGGGGAGTCCAGGGAGGCCAGCGGGAAGTAGTGGCAGCCCGAGGTGTCGGTGGTGAATCCGCCGTACGGGGACGCGGTGCCCGGTTCCTCGAAGGGGAACACCCGCCGCAGGAAGGGCCCTTCGGCCGCGATGGCCGCGGCCATCGCGATGTGGTCGAAGCCCCGGTACGTCGACGGGCCGACGTACCCCACGGCCTGGGTGAGCCGCACGAGGCGGGACACCTCGGCCGCGCGGAGCGGGAGCGGGCAGAACACCGGGACGGCGCCGGCGCGCAGCAGCGCGAAGACGGTGATCACGAACTCGGGCACCGTGGGCATCTGGACGACGACCCGCTGCCGGGGCCGTAGGCCGCGCAGCCGGAATCCGGCCGCCGTGCGGCCCACGCGCCGGTTCAGGGCCGCGTAGGTGATGCGGGTGTCGCCGTGCACGAGCGCGGTCCGGGGGCCGAACTGGAGGGCCCAGCCGCGCAGCAGGTTGTCCAGCGAATTGCCCCGCCAGTGCCCGGCCGCCCAGTAGTGGTCGACGTACTCCTCGGGCCAGGGGGTACAGCCGTCGAGCGTGGGTGACATCCGCTTCCTCCCTGCGGGGCGAGGGCTCCGCACGGGATCGGGGAGCGGCCCCGCCGCCTGGTCCGATCAATCCAAGACCCCAACATCCCGGCGCGCAATGTGCTTTCCCCACCAGGGAGGCCGGCTCCCGTCGGCGGAAGGACCAAGGCGTGGCCCTTGACCCGGCCTGCCGACCCTCTTAAATTTAGAAAGGTCTCTAAGTTTGCCGAAGGCGCGTCGAAGGCAAGTCGAAGGCGGTTCGAAGGCGATTCGAGGCATGTCGCAGGGTCGTGAAGGGGCGTGATCGCATGAGGACGGACGGCGGCGGGCTGCGCGAGCAGCACAAGGCGCAGCGACGGGAGCGGATCCTCGACGCGACGCGCGACCTCCTGAGGGACGGCGCGCAGTCCGCGATCAGCACCGAGCGGATCGCCGAGCGGGCGGGCGTCTCCCCGGCCACCGTGTACAACCTGATCGGACCGCGCGAGAAGGTCTGGGAGGCGCTCGCCGGCGGCTTCGTGGACCGACTGGAGGCCGAGCTGGCCGTGTTGGACGCCGGCGACCCGCGGGAGGTGGTCCGGGCGACAGTGCGGCTCTTCACCGGCGACCCGGTCGTGTCGCGCCGCATGGTGCGGGGCTGGGAGGAGAGCGGCCTCGTCTTCGACCGCAGCCCGCTCGGTCAGCTCCGCCGGGCGATGGCGGACCTCCGGGCGCGGGGCGTGCTGCGCGCCGACGTCGACGCGGACGCCCTGGCCTTCGCCGTGGGCACCTCCTGCGTCGGCGCCCTGCACCAGTGGGTCGCCGGCCTGATCGACGACGAGCGGTTCCTGGAGCGCGCCCTCTTCGGGCTGGACGTCGTCCTCGCCGCGGCGGCCGCGGACGCGCACCGGGACCGGCTGCTGGAGCCGCTGCGCACCCGGGGCACGGCATGAAGGCCGGCGCACCGCCCCGGACCTCGACCTTCGCGGGCGGCGACGGCATCCGGCTCGTGGCCGACGTCTGGGGCGAGGAGGGCGCACCGCCCCTCGTCCTGCTGCACGGCGGAGGTCAGACCCGCCGGGCCTGGGGCCGGGCCGGGCCCCGCCTGGCCGCGCTGGGCTGGCGGGTCGTCGCCCCGGACCTGCGGGGGCACGGCGCCAGCGACTGGTCGGCGGACGGCGCGTACGGCCTCGACCTCTTCGCCGGGGACGTCCGGGCGCTCGTCGCCGCGCTCGACGACCGGCCGGTGCTCGTCGGCGCCTCGCTCGGCGGCCTGGCCTCGCTGCTGGCCGCCGGCGAGACCCCGCGAGCGGCGGTGCGCGCCCTGGTGCTCGTCGACGTGGCCCACCGCCCGGATCCCCGCGGGGCGCGCCGGATCGTGGAGTTCATGCGCCGCCGTCCGGACGGCTTCGCGAGCGTCGAGGAGGCGGCCGCGGTGGTCACCGCCCACCTGGCCCACCGCCCGCGCCCCGCCGACACGGGCGGGCTCCGCGGCAACCTGCGCCGCCGGGGCGAGCGCTGGGTCTGGCACTGGGACCCCCGGATGCTGGACCACTTCGAGGACAGGATGGACCCGCCCGGAATGGCGGAGCGCCTCCTGGCCGCCGCCCGCGGCGCCGACGTACCGGTCCTGCTCGTCCGGGGCGGGGAGAGCGACGTGGTGCGCGAGGAGACCGCCGCGCAGTTCTGCGCCGGGGTGCCCCGCGCGCGGTACGTCGACGTGGCCGGTGCGGGACACATGGTGGCCGGGGACCGCAACGAACACTTCGTCGACGCGGTCGTCCCCTTCCTGGCGGAGCTCGGTGGCTGAGCCGCGGCCGTGTCCTGCCACGCGGGGGGATCCCGTGGGGGACCCTTCCCGCGCTCGCCCCGGCGATCTGATCTGATGGGACGGACCGCACCGCGCACCACCCGAGCGATCAGGAGGACCCGATGAGCACGGCCGACGAGGGACGGCAGTGGCCGGACGAGGTCAGTGTCGACAATGCCAGGGCGACGCTGCTCCAGCTCCTCGCCCGTGCGGGCGTGCCTTCCGATGACGCGCGGACGCTCATGGGGCTGCTGGAGGCGGGAGCGCTGGCACTCGCCCACGAGGAGCTGAGCGGCGGCGGCCGGACCGCGCCCGGTGACAAGGGCGAGGCGTACGAGTCGGGTTGGCTCGACGGAGCCGGGGAGCTGCTGGAGGAGCTCGGCGCCCTCACCGAACGGACCCTGCTGCAGGTCGTGGGAGCGGAGGGCGAGCCCGATCCGGCCGCGGCGCGCCAGCGGGTCAGGCGCATGGAGGTGGAGCGGGCGCGGGTGGCACTCACCCCCCTGTACCTGTCCTTCACCGAGACCTCGGAGCTGGACCCGGAGGTGACGGAGGAGGTGCTCGCCGCCGTCCTCACCACGATGACCCCGCGCCAGCGGGCCGGGTACGCCGGACGGCTCACGGAGTTCGCCACCGCACACCGGGCCCGACTGGAGCGGCTGTTCGCGCAGTACGGGCCGGGCGGCAGCATCGCGGTGCACGGCCGGTACTCGCTCGTCCACTCGGTCACCGGCATCGCCGTGCTGGAGCGGCTGGTCGTGGCGCCCGGACCGCTGCGCGAGGAGTGGGACGCCGGGGAGCTGCCCCCCGCCTGGCTGGACGGCCTGACGACCGCCTGGAACGCGAACGCCTGATCCCGGGCCGACCCGGCGCGCGGGAGAGGTCAGTGCGGGGCGGGCAGGAGGCGGAAGCCGTCGCCGTCCCGCCGGACGACTCCGGCGGTCGGGGGCGGGAAGTGGCTGCCGAGCAACAGGGTCTCGGTGTCGGCGAGTTCGTCCAGCAGCCGGGTCCTGGTGCGTACCGCCGCCGCCGGGTCGATGTCGACGCAGCTGCAGAGGGTGGGCTCGGCCAGCTGCACCGGGTGGTGGATGCAGTCGCCGGTGATGACGGCGCGCTGCCCGCCGCTGCTGAGGGCGACCGCGATCTGCCCCGGCGTGTGACCGGGCGTGGGTACGAGCGTGAGGCCGGGCAGGAAGCGCGTACCGCCCTCCGCGACGTCGACGAGGTCCAACTGGCCGTGCGCGCGCACCGGCTCGACGGAGTCCTCCAGCATCTGCCGGCGGCTCTCCTCCACCTCCACCGCGGACCAGTACGCGTCCTCGGCCGCCGCGACGACGTACCGGGCCCGGGGGAAGGTGGGCCGCCAGGAACCGTCGGGAGCCCGACGGGTGTTCCACCCCACGTGGTCCGCGTGCAGGTGGGTGAGGATCACGTAGTCGACGCTCTCCGGCGCGAAGCCCGCGTCGGTCAGTCGCTCCAGGTAGGCCGTGTCGAGGTCGTTCCACGCCGGGTTGGCGCGGGTCTTGCCGTTGCCTATGCCCGTGTCGACGAGGACGCGCAGCCCGTCGATCTCCAGCGCGAAGGTGTGGACGGCCAGCTTGATGTGGTCGTCGGGGTCGGCGAAGGACGGCTTCAGCCAGTCGACCCCCGCCACCACGGCGGGGGTCGCGCCGGGCAGCAGCCAGGGGCCGGTGGCCGCCGGAAGGGCCATCTCGTCGATGCGGTGGACGGCGATGTCGCCGATCTGCCAGGGGGACACGGGAGTTCTCCTCGGAAGGGGTGCGGGGCATGCGAGGGGTGCCACTGTCAGACCGTTAAGTCCATGTCATTGCGTTAACAACAAGACCAGACTCCGAAGAGAAAAGCAATTCCTTAGCTTTAGCGGGCAAGGCGAGGCCGGATGAGGCGAGGCGAGGCGAGTCGGTCGGATCAGCGGGCCAGCAGCCCGTCCACCAGCGCGCGGGCGTAGTCCGCCGTCAGCGCGCCGGGCCGGAACAGGATGCGGTACATCATCGGGGCGACCACCGCGTCCATCGCCTCCTCCAGGCCGGGCGCCTCCTCGCCGCGCTCCACGGCCCGTTCCAGGATGACGGCGAGCTGTTCGGCCGCGTACGCCGAACACTGGCCGGCGTTGCGCCCGTCGGGGTCGCCGCTCAGCGCGTCCCGGATGTAGGCGCGCCCCGGGGGCGACGCCATCTCGTCGAGGAACAGCTCGGCCCAGGCGTCGAGATCGTCCCTGAGGGAGCCCAGGTCGTCGGGCGGGCCGTCGGGGCGCAGGTGCGCGACCGCGACGTCCGCCAGCAGTTCCTGGAGGTCGCCCCACCTGCGGTACACGGTGGACGGCGTCACGCCGGCGCGCGCGGCGATCATGGGCACCGTCAACCCCTCCCGGCCGCGCTCCGCCACGAGGTCGCGCACGGCATCGTGCACGGACCGCTGTACACGGGCACTGCGGCCCCCGGGGCGTGTGGTCGGTCGCGTACTCATGCCGTCACCTTAGAGCCTGTGGTGACGGCCCCGGTCGCGGAACCGGCCCCCACCGCGGGGAGGCGGTGGGGGCGGTGGGGGCGTCGCTGACGTCCGGTGGCGCTGCGGTCAGCGCTCGGATCCGGCCGGGGCGTCGGGGACCCAGGAGCCGTGCAGCCCGGCGCTCACGCGGTGGGGCAGGTGGACCGTGGCGATCCGGTCGAGGCCCGACGCGTCGAGGACGAGCAGCTGCGAGGCGTCCTGCTTGAGGTCGCTGACGACCGTCAGCAGGTAGCCGTCGTCCTCGCGGGTCGCGCCGGCGGCGGGGACGAAGAGGGCCTCGCCGGGCATCCGGGCGTCACCTACCTGGTGGATGCGGCGGGCCCCGGTGGTGCGGTCGTACTTGACCACGCCGTAGCCGCCGAAGCCCTTCTCGTCGGGGAAGGAGACCGCGTAGTGGTAGCGGTTCTCTGCGCCCAGGTACTCCTCGTTGAGGGTCGGGAACTCCACCGGCAGGTCGTCGATGATCTGCTCGTCGACGGAGGCCGCCGCCATGTCGATCACCCAACGGCGGGTGTAGGAGCGGGAGACGGGCTCGGTACCGCGACCGGGGTTGCCCGCCCACCAGTTCCAGGAGAGGGCGAAGCCCTCGTGGTCCACGGTGGGGCCCTCCAGGACGATGCGGCCCCGGCCGTCCTCGAAGGCGTTCGCGACGTGCAGCATGTTGCCCGGCTCGATGGAGAACCAGCGGATGTTCCGGGGGCCGTCGGCGCCGCGCGGCATGACGCCGATGCGGGCGGGGTGCTGGTCGCTCCAGCCGTAGGGGATGCCGGAGTGCTCGGTGGGGTCGAAGGTGACGTTGCCCTCGATGAAGACCACGTGGTGACGGGTGATGGCGAAGTCGTGCTTGAGCGAGGCGGTCGCCCCCGGGACCTCGGCGGTGTGGACGATCTCGCCCTTGGCGTCGGCCACGTAGTGGACGAGGAACGGCGGGAACGGCGAGGACCCGAAGAAGTGGAGTTCGCCCGTGACGGGGTCCTCCTTGGGGTGCGCGGTCATCGCCGTGCGCAGCTTGCCGTCGAAGTCGTACGCGCCGACCGTGTCCAACTCCCGGGTGAGCTCGAAGGGGAGGTTCGCCTCGCACAGGGCGAGCAGCCGTCCGCCGTGCTCGATGATGTGGGTCCCGGCCGTGCTGGCCGTCAGGTCCGGCCCCCGGTCCGTCATGTACGGGGCGCCGTCCAGCGCGGGGGTGCGCACCCAACGGTTGCGGTACCACTCGGCGCGGCCGTCGCGCAGCCGGAGGCCGTGGACCATGCCGCTGCCCTTGAACCAGTGGGTGGGGGTGACGCCGGGCTTGGGGTTGTGGCCGTTGCGCAGCAGCCGGCCGGTCAGCTCGGGGGGCAGGGTGCCCTCGACGGTGAGGTCGGTGGCGGTGACCTCGTTGACGACGGGCGTGAAGTGGCCGGTCAGGTAGGGCTTGTCGGCGGTCATGGTGGATTTCCCTTCGATGGAGACGGTGGAACGACAGGTGCGCGACGTCGGGCGACGTACGCGGGAGGGAGCGGGGGAGGAGGGGCGGGGGAGGGGTGGCGGAGCCGGCCGGGTCAGCCGACGCGCGGGGTCGTGGGGGCCTCGGGGGCCTGCGGGCGTCCCACGAGGTGCGGGCGCCGCGGGCCCGTGGCCCCGTACGTCGCCGTACCGGTGGTCCGGGGCCCCGTGCGGCGGGTGAGGAGCACGGCGAGGACGCCCGTCGCGGCCAGGACGGCCGCCGAGACCGTGAAGGCGGCCCGGTACCCGGCGGTGAGGGCCTCCAGGGCCGGCTCGTACGGGGACGCGTGGGCGGTGACGGACCCCGCGAGGGTGGCGAGCGCGGCCAGGCCGATCGCACCGCCGACCTGGCGCGTGGTGTTCACCAGGCCGCCCGCCAGCCCCGCGTCCCGCGGCGGGAGCCCCTCCACGGCGAAGGCGGTGAGCTGGACGAAGGCGACGCTCAGGCCGAGGCCGATGAGGACGCTCGGGCCCAGCACGTCGACGAGGTAGCTGCCGTCGGCGCTCATCCGTGACAGCCACAGCATCCCCGCCGCCTCGGTGAACAGGGCCGCGGTCACCGTCGTGGTGGCACCGATGCGGCGCGAGACGCGCGGCGCGAGGGCCGACCCGATCATGTGGCTGATCGCGAGCGGCAGTTGGCCGACGCCGGTCACCAACGGGCTGGATCCCAGGACCTGCTGCTGGTAGAGCGGCAGGAAGAAGAAGAGCGCGATCCACACCGACCCCAGCAGGGCCATCAGCAGGTTCCCCGCGGCCACCCGCCCGGTGGCGAGCAACCGCGGCGGCAGCAGCGCGTCCGACCGGCGCGACTGGATCACGGCGAAGGCGGCGAGCAGCACACCGGCGGCGAGGAAGGCGCCCAGCACCCGGGCATCCGTCCAGCCGGCGCCCCGCGCCGTGGTCAGCCCCCAGACCAGGCCGGTCAGGGCGAGGGTGACGGTGACGGTGCCGACCAGGTCGAACCGGCCGTCCTCGCCGCCGGCCCCGCGCGGTACGAGCGCCACCACCGCGGCCAGCACCAGGGCCGCCCCGAGCGCGACGCAGTGGAAGAGCCACGGCCAGCCCCACGCCTGGGTGAGCCCGCCGCCCAGCAGGACGCCGCCCGCCGCCCCCGCACCGGAGACCGCGCCCCACACCCCGAGCACCTTGCCCCGCCCGGGCCCGGTCGGGAAGAGACCCATGGCCAGCGCGAGGGAGGCCGGTGCGATGGCGGCGGCGCCGATGCCCTGGAGGGTGCGCGCCGCGATCAACACGCCGGGCGAGGTGGCCAGCCCCGCCACCGGCGAGGCGACCGTGAACAGCGCGAGGCCGGTGATCAGCACCCGGCGGTGGCCGAGCAGGTCGGCCGCGCGCCCGCCGGCCAGGAGCAGGGCCCCGAAGGCCAGGCCGTAGGCGTTGACCACCCAGGTCGTGCCTCCGTCCGACAGGCCGACCCCGGCGCGGATCTGCGGCAGCGCGACGTTCACGATCGAGGTGGCGAGCATGATGGTGAACTGGGCCGCGGCGAGCACCGTGAGCGCTGCCGCCGCCCGGGCGGCCGGCGCTGTGCGGCCGGGTGGTGTCCGACCGGGTGGTGTCCGCCCGGTCGGTGTGTGGTGGGGGAGGTTCATGTCGCACAGCCTCGTGCGGAGTGCTGTCCACTCTCCAGGCCCGACGGCGGCGGTGACTGTCCACTCCTGTCCGCACCTGTCCACCCGCCGCCGGCGCGGGCTCGCGCGTCAGCGCCCCCGCGAGCCGTGCAACTCCTGCTCCCACAGGGCCTCGCAGAGCAGGTCCAGGCCCTGGCGCAGATGGCGCCGGTAGGTGCCGTACGGCAGGCCGAGGCGCCGGGCGGCGGCTTCCTGGGTGGGGGCGCCGGAGAAGTACCCCGCCGTCAGGGCCTCCCGGGCGCGCACGGCGCGCGGATCGACGGCGAGGGCGTCGACCGCCCCGCGCAGCAGGGCGCGCAGCTCCCCGACGGCGTCGGTGAGATCGGCCGCCAGCCGGGTGCGCAGCAGGGCGCACGCCGCGAAGGTGCCCGGGTCCCGCCAGTGCGCCAACGCCTCGCGCACGGCCTGGTCGAAGGCGACGCGCGAGATGGGTGAGGGCGCGGGCGGCGCGGGGGAGGCGTCGGTGTCCGATATGAAGCTCTGGATCCACGCCTCCACGGGTATGCCGCGCCAATCGACTCCGAACACGCCGTAGGTGTACGCGCCCACCCGCGGGCGCGCCCCGGTGTCTTCGAGGGTGCCCTTGACGCGGGCGGCCCAGGTCTCGGCGTCCCGGAAGACCGCGAAGCCGTAGGCCCGACCCCGGGCGCGGGCCGCTTCCGCCTGGGCGCGCGAACTGCTCAAGTCGATGACGCGGGAGGGGACTTGGTAGCGCTCGGGGTAGACGGTGAAGCGGCTGACGCCGATGTGTTCGCCGGGGCCGACCGGCGCGGTCTCCTCGGTGTACCGCCACGCGGCGGCGACGACGGGATCGGCGGCCAGGTCCTGCGGGTCGGGCGGGGCCGCCAGCGCGAGCCGGGCCGTGAAGGCCACGATCCGACCCGTGTCGACGAGGCGGTAGACGCTGAAGGCCCGCGGTTGGCGCCCGGCCCAGTAGCGGACGATCTCCGCGGACGCGGCTCCCTCGGTCTCCTCGGCCATGCGCAGTACGGTGTCGAGGTCGTCCGGGTGCAGCGGGCGGTCGTGCACCTCGTCCTCGCGGGACCAGGTGCGCAGCCGGGCCAGGGTCTTCCCCTCCCGGAAGAGGAAGAAGAGTTCGTCGGTGACGGTCCACACCCGCTCCTCGGGTGCTTCCCGCAGGATCCGCAGGTATTCGTCCGCCAGGCGCCGGCGCATCGTCTCGAAGGCGTTGGGCGCCCGCCAGCGCAGGTCCGCGGCCAGCGTCTCGCGCGCCGCGTCGTGCGGGTGGAGCCCGCGCCGCGTGGATTCCATGAAGGGCAGCTCCCGCAGCCAGGAGAAGAGCAGGTGGGCGTCCTCCTCCGGCAGCACCGAGGTGAGCAGTTCCTCGGAGGTCGAGTGGCTCTGCGCGGCCACCTCCAGGGCCCGGCGGTGGGCCGCCGTGGGCACTTCACCGATCAAGCCCGCCAGCAGGGTGCGCAGTACGTCCGCCGAGGGGGCCCAGATGTCCTCCGGGCCGTGGCCCGTCGACCCCGCGGCGGCCGCGAGGGACAGGGCCAGCGGGTTGCCTCCGGCGAAGCGGAGCACCGGATCGCGCAGTTCGGGCCGGACCCGGGCGGCCGCCAGCAGACTGCGGGCCTGGTCCGCGGAGAAGGGCCCCAGTTCGCTCACGTGCAGGAGCCCGGACCACGCCGGATCGGCCGCCCACTGCGGCTGCGGCGCGCGCCGGCCGGCCAGGACGACCAGGGCGCCGTCCGCGGCCCGCGGCAGGAAGTGGTGCCACAGCCAACTCTCCATCCATTGGCAGTGCTCGAAGGAGTCCACGAACAGGACCGTCCCCGGCACGTCCAGGAGGGCCGCGGCGGCACGCTCGAAATCGGCCGGGTCCCGCTCGACGAAGCGGCCGTCGAGCTCGACGAGCGGCCGGCCCGCCGCGCGGGCGCGGTCCGTCAGGCAGCGCAGCAGCGTCGACTTGCCGATGCCGCCCGGACCGTGCACGTAGAAGGCGAACGGTGCGTGCGGATCGCCGCCCAACGCGTCCTCGAAGCGGCCGAGTTCCTCGTCCCGGCCGATGAAGGCCCGTACGCGCGCCCGGCTCAGCCTCTCTCCCACGGACACCATGGTGGCTCTCCTCCCCCTCGTTCGCTTACGGGGCAGCCGCGTCCGGGGACAGCTCCGCCGGCGGGGCCGTGCCGCGCGCGGGATGGGGAAGTGTCGGATCCGGTGCCCGAGAGGTGGTCCGCCTCCCGAGCCGCTGCTCCGTCGGCGATCCTAACCGAGGCTCTGATCAGGCCACTTGGAGAGTCCGGGGGTGTGGGGGTGGCGGTGCGCGGAGGCGCCCGGGGTCGGGCGGGGGTAGATCCGCGACTGCTTGACGCTGCCGTAGGCGAAGCTCGACTCGATTGAGGCGATGCCGGGGATGGCGTGTATCCGGTCGCGCACCAGCGATTCGTAGGCAGCCAGGTCCTCGATGACGACCCGGAGCAGGTAGTCGCTACTGCCCGCCATCAGGTAACAGTCCTGGATGTGCTCGATGAGCGCGACGTGCTGCTCGAAGAGCCGGACCGCCTCCGCCGTGTGGCGCTCCAGGCGTATCCGGACGAAAACGGTGATGGGCAGGCCGAAGGCGACCTGGTCCACCATGGCGGTGTAGCCGCGGATCAGGCCCGCCTCCTCCAGCCGCCGCACGCGCCGCAGACACGGCGACGGCGACAGCCGGACGCGGTCGGCGAGGTCCTGGTTGGACAGTCGGCCGTCGGCCTGCAATTCCCGGATGATCTGCAGATCGACTGCGTCCATGGCCACTCCTTGGCAGATTCTGCCCCAAACGTATGTCCAGGAGGCAGAACTGGCAATCGACTGCCCCGGCCGAAGCCCTAGCGTTGCCGGGGTACGGGATCCGGCCACGTCGGGCATGCGCGCCGCCCCCGTCGCCCGTACGCACCCCCCTGCCCCGCAGCCGTATCGACCTGCCCGCACGCCGGGCCCCAGAAGCTGGAGACACCCCCTTGGTCGCCATCGACACCCCGGCCGGGGCCCCTCCCCGGGGACCCGGCCGAGCGCTCGCGCGCCGGTTCTCCCCGCAGACCGTCGGCATGGCGGCCCTGGTGGTGACCGTGGCGATCTGGGCGGCCTTCGCGCTCAGCGCCCGCGCCCTGAGCGCCTCCTCGCTGCTGCCGGCCGATGCCGCCCTGCTGCGCTTCGGCGTACCGCTCCTGCTGCTGGCCCCCGCCCTGTGGCGGCGCCGTCGGCGCATCGCCGCGGTGCGGCCCGGCCCGGCCGTCAAGATCGTCTGCGGGGCCGGAGTGCCCTTCTTCCTCGCCGCGATGCACGGCGGCTCCCTCACCTCCGCCGCCTTCGTCGGCTCGATCGTGCCCGGCATGGTCCCGCTCTTCGTCACCGCGCTCATGGTCGTGCGCGGGCACCGCGCGCCCCGCGGCGCCCAGGCGGCCGGTCTCGCGCTCATCGCGGTCGGTGTCGCGGCCCTGGTCTGGCGCTACGTCGTCCCCGTGGACGCCGACGTCCTGGAAGGCGCGGGCACCCTCCTGGTCGCCAGCGGCCTCTGGGCGCTGTACACGGTGGGGCTCAAGGAGGTCGATCTCGACCCCGTCGGCTCCATCGGCCTGCTCTGCCTGCCCTCCTTCGCGATCATCGCGGCCCTCGTGCTGAGCGGAGCCCTGCCCACCGGCCTCGCGCACGCCGCCGGATCCGACATCGCCCTCTTCTTCGTCGTGCAGGGACTCGGCGTCGGCCTCTGCGCGGGCCTGCTGTACGCCTTCGCCATCCGCAGGCTCGGCGCCGAGCGCAGCTCCGTCGTGGGCAGCCTCAGCCCCGTCGCCGTCGTCCTGCTCGCCGTCCCGGTGCTGGGGGAGTCGCCGACCGCCGCCGTCCTGGTCGGCGTACCGCTGATCACCACCGGCGTCGTCCTCGCCAACCGCCGTCCCCGCCCCCGACCGGAGATTCCCGCAGATGCTTGAGCTGCTCCCGCCGCCGCCCGCAGACCCGCTGTGGGTGCTGACCGACGCCTTCGGCGCCGACGAACGGGCCGAACGGCTCGACCTCGTCCTCGGCGTCTACCGCGACGAATCCGGCCGCACCCCCGTGATGGCGGCCGTGCGCGAGGCCGAGATCCGCCTCGCCGAACGCTCGCCGTCCAAGGAGTACCGGGGACTCTCCGGCAACACCGCCTTCAACCGGGCCGTGCTCTCCCTGGTGCTCGGCTCCGCGCCCGGCGGCCCGGCCGAACGGGCCGCGGCCGTCCAGACCGTCGCCGGATCGGGCGCCCTGCGCCTGCTGGCCGACCTGATCCACCGCACCCGCCCCGGCGCGACCGTGTGGATCAGCGAACCGGCGTACGTCAACCACCGGCCCATCCTGGAGGCCGCCGGGCTGACGGTGCGCGGCTTCGGCTGGCGCGACGCCGAGGGCCGCTTCGACACGGAGGGCGTGCTGCGCGAACTGGCCGGCGCCGGGAGCGAGGACGTCGTCCTCCTCCAGGGCTGCTGCCACAACCCCACCGGCGTGGACCCGCTGCCCGAGGACTGGCGCGCGCTCGCCGACTCGGCCGCCGACAGGGGCTGGATCCCCTTCGTCGACCTCGCCTACCACGGGCTCGGCGACGGCCTCGAAGCCGACCTGCTGCCCACCAGGACCCTGGCCGCGCGCGTGCCGGAGGTACTGATCGCGGTCAGTTGTTCGAAGAACTTCGGCCTCTACAGCGACCGCGTGGGCGCCGCCATCGTCATCGGCGCTTCGGCCGGCGCCGCGCGGCACGCCGAGACGGCCCTGCAGAACGCCGCCCGGACCCAGTACTCGATGCCCCCCGAACACGGCGCGGCCGTCGTCACGACGATCCTGGAGGACGACGGGCTACGGGCCTCCTGGCGCGCGGAACTGGAGCTGATGCGCACCAGGATCACCACCCACCGGGCCGCACTGGCCGCGGGCCTCAGCGCCCTGGGCCGGGCCGACGAAGCCCGCACGCTCGCCCGGCAGAAGGGAATGTTCTCGATGCTGTCGCTGACGGGCCAACAGATGCTCCGCCTGCGCACCGAGTTCGCCATCTACGGCACGGCCGCGGGGCGCCTGAACATCGCGGGCGTCCCGGAAGACCGCATCCCCTGCCTCGCGCGCGGTATCGCGGCGGTCACGGGGGCCTGAGCCGCCGGCGCCGTCGTCGCGCTCCGACGTCACGCCTGGGCGGTGGGCCGCACGACGATCTCGTTCACGTCCACCTCGGCGGGCTGCTCGATGGCGAAGGCGATGGCCCGGGCGATCGCCTCCGGCGGGATGGCGATCCGGTCCCGGGCCTCCACGATCCGCGCCCGGACCTGCGCGTTCGGCGAGGCTTCGGCGAAGTCCGTGCCGATCATCCCGGGGAAGACGGTGGTCACCCGCAGGTGGTCCCCGGCCTCCTGACGGAGCCCTTCGCATACGGCGCGCACCGCCAGCTTCGTACCTGCGTACACGGACATCGCCGGCAGGACGCGGTCCGCGGCCGTGGAGGACGTGGTGACGAAGTGGCCGGCGCGCTGCGCCCGGAAGACCGGCAGCGCGGCGCCGATCCCGTGGAGCACCCCCTTGAGGTTGACGTCGACCATGCGGTCCCACTCCTCGACGCGCAGGTCGTCGAGGGGTGAGATCGTCCCGACCCCGGCGTTGGCGATCAGTACGTCCAGGCGCCCGAACCGCTCGCGGGCCAGCGCGACCAGGGCGTGCAGGTCCTCGGGCCGGGTCACGTCGGTGCGGGCGTGCACCGCCGAGCCGCCCGCCCCCTCGATCCGGGCCACCAGTCGCGCGAGCCGCTCGGTCCGGCGGGCGCCCAGGACGAGCCGGGCGCCGCGCGCCGCGAGCAGCAGGGCGGTCGCTTCGCCGATCCCGCTGCTGGCACCCGTGATCGCCACGACCTTGCCCTCGATTCCCGGGGCGGTTCCCGGCGCGCTGGTGGCCGTGCTGGGAGACGTACTGGGCGACGTGCTGACCGACATGGTGGATTCCTCGTCCCGGTGCCTGCGGTGCCGGGGCGAACGCCCGGACCGACCACCAGTCTGTGGGCCCGTTAGCCTGGTATCCAGAGCCCGTTTATTCTGGAACCAGGAGTGCCATCCACCATGCAGCAGGAGCCCGAGCACCGCCGTGAGCTGGGCGTCTTCCTCCGCAGCCGGCGGGAACGGATCACCCCCGGGGACGTCGGACTCCCGCGGACGGGCCGACGCCGCACCCCGGGACTGCGCCGGGAGGAACTCGCCCTCCTCGCCGGGATCAGCGCCACCTGGTACACCTACCTCGAACAGGGCCGGGACGTCCGCGCCTCCGACCAGGTGCTGGACTCCCTCGCCTCGGTCCTGCGCCTCGACCGCCACGAGCGCCGCCACCTCTTCCGGCTCGCCGGGCACGCGCCCGAGGAGCAGGAGCCGTCGGGGACGGAGTCCGCACCGCTCCCCGCAGCGGCGGCCGCCGTGCCGCACCTGCTCCAGCCGAACCCCGCCTACGTCATCAACGGCACCTACGACGTGCTCAGCCACAACTCGGCCGCCGCGGAGCTCTTCCCCCACCTCGCCACCCCGGCACCGAACCTGGCCCGTTGGGTGTTCCTGGATCCCGCGGCCAAGGAGGTGCTGGTCGACTGGGAAGCGGAGGCGCGAGGGCTGCTCGCGCGGCTGCGGACCCTGGCCGCGAGCCACCCCGGGGACCCGCGGTACGCGAAGCTCGTCGACGAACTGAACGCGGCGAGCCCGCACGTACGGGCCTGGTGGCCGCGGTACGACCTCCAGGCCCGCCACGGCGGGGTGAAGCGGCTCCGGCACCCGGCGCGCGGCGTGGTCGACTACGCCTACACCGCCTTCCACCTGGCCGAACGCCCCGACCACACACTGGTCGTGTACGGCGAAGGCTGAGCGGGCCTTCGGGGGCGGGTGCCGGGGTCAGCCGCCGTCGTCCGGGAGGCGGACCAGCTCGGTGAGGCGGCCGCGCAGCCGGGCGAACTCGGCCGAGGCGCGCAGTGCCGGCACGTCCGTGTCCGGGCCGCGGTCCAGGCCGATCGGCAGCTCCGCCACCACCCGACCGGGACCCGCCGCCAGCACCAGGACCCGGGAGCCGAGCAGCACCGCTTCCTCGGCCGAGTGGGTCACGAACAGCACCGTCGTGCCGAACCGCCCGGCCAGGGCGCGCACCTCCTCCTGGAGCCGTTCCCGGGTCAAGGCGTCCAGTGCGGCGAACGGCTCGTCCATCAGCAGGAGTTCGGGCTCACCGGCCAGCGCACGGGCGAGGGCGACCCGCTGCTGCTGGCCCCCCGACAGCTCCCAGGTGCGCCGGGCGGCCGTGCCCGCGAGCCCGACCCGTTCCAGCAACTCCGCGATCCGTGCCGCCCGTTCGCCCCGGGGCACCCCGTGGCGGGCCAGGGCGAAGCCGATGTTCCCGCCGACCGTGCGCCACGGGAACAGTCGGGGCTGCTGGAACACCACCCCGGCACCGCCGCCCGGTCGCGGAGCCGCCCCCCGGACCAGGGCGCTCCCGTGGGCGGGCCGCTCGAAACCCGCGACCACCCGCAGCAGACTCGTCTTTCCGCAGCCGGACGGGCCGACCAGGACGACGAACTCGCCCGCCCGGATCCGCAGGTCCACCCCCTCCAGCGCGGTCACCGACTGCCGGGCCGAGCCGTAGCGGACCGCGACCCCCGCGAGGTCGACGACAACGATGTCCGGCTCGACGACGGCCTTCTGCGCGCCCTCAGTTCGCGGCACGGCGAGGGCACCAGCACCCGAGGCCCACGGGTGCGAGCAGTGAGCGGAATCCGGCCTGCTCCGCGGCGCGGGCCACCTGGGCGAGGTAGGGGACGTCGGCGGGGCGCCGGGTGGCGGCCCCGGTGCGGCCCTGCACCGCGGTGACGCCGCCGGGGTCGCGGCCGTCCCCGCCGGTGGGCAGGAACCGGTGGAGCAGGAGGGGGTTTCGCGGCACGGGAGGACCTCGGGGGAGGAGCGGCGCAGTGCGTGCCCGGGCCGCGGAACGGCGGCAGTGACACGCGACAGAGCATGGTCGAGACACGCAGCAGATCCACGTGACGACGCGATACGAGTACAGGGGCCATGGCCGCATCCTGTCGGTGCGGAGCGGGCCGGGGTAAGCGCCGTCCGCATGTTGATCGCAGCCGTTTCGGATGGTGGGACGCCGGCGAAGGGTGGGCCTGTGCCGGGGCGTTGCGGGTGTCCGAAGATCGCGCCCCGTCGCGGGGGCGGGAGATAGCCTGCCGTCCGACCAGGTGGGGGACGCGCATGCAGGCAGGGATAGGACCGGGGCACACGCTGGCCCGGGGGCGGTACGTGATCGAGGAGCTGATCGGTGAAGGGGGCATGGCCGCCGTGCATCGGGCCCGCGACACCGCCCTCGGTCGCCCGGTCGCGGTGAAGACGATGAACGCCGCCGTCGCCGCCGACGCGGCCAGCCGCGAGCGCTTCCGCCGCGAGGCCAGGGCCGTCGCGGCCATCAGCCACGCGGGGGTGGTCGCGGTCCACGACGTCGGCGAGGAGGAGCTGGCGCAGGGGCCGGTCCCGTACATCGTGATGGAGTACGTCGAGGGGCGGACCCTCGGTCACTGGGTGCCGGCCGGTCCCGGTGGTCTCCCGCTGGTCGATGCCCTGGGGTTCGTCTCCGCGGTCCTCGCGGCGCTGGCCGCCAGCCATGCGCGCGGGATGGTCCACCGCGACATCAAGCCGGCCAATGTGATGGTGGGCCGGGACGGTTCGGTCAAGGTCATGGACTTCGGCATCGCGCGCGCCCTCGACCAGCAGGCCACGGCGCTCACCGGTACCGGATTCACCGTCGGCACCCCGCATTACATGTCGCCCGAGCAGTTCGAGCCCGGCAGGCCCGTCGACGGCCGCTCCGACCTGTACGCCGTCGGGGTCGTCCTCTTCCAACTGCTCACCGGAGCCGTTCCCTTCGACGCGGATTCGGGTTTCCGGATCGGCTACCAGCACGTGACCGCCGTCCCGCCGGCCCTCGCGGACATGGACGCGCACCAGCCGCCCGAGGTCGAGGCGCTGATCGCACGGGCCCTGGCGAAGGACCCGGCGGACCGGTTCCCCGACGCGGACGCGATGAGGGGCGAGGTCGACCGGATCCGGGAGCGGGCGGTCGCCGGTGGGGGCGGGGGTGTAGGCGTGGGGCCGGGCGGTTCCGGTCGCGGTTACGTGCCCACCCGGATGGAGCCCTCGGCCGGCGGCGGTGTCCTGCGGGCCCTTCGGCAGCGGCGCTGGCTGCTCGCCCGCGCGCCCGCCGTGGCCCTCGTCGCGGGAATCCTCGCCGTCCCCGCCCTGTACCGGGACGGGGCGACGCTGCTGCGGTGGGCCACCCTTGGCCTCGGCCTGCTCGGCTGTCGGCTGGCCGCCGGCGCGGGCGCCCCGTGGACCGGCGGGGGCCGCGACCGCGCAGCCCTCCTCGCGAAGGCCGTGGCGTTCGGCGCGCTGCTGGTCAGTGCCTCGGCCGGGGTCGCGGTGCTGATGAAGCTACTGCTGGGCTGACCGGACCGTCACCGCGTCGCCGGTCCTGACCGTGCCGGGTTCCAGCACTTCCGCGTACACGCCCAGGCAGGCGAGCGCGCCGAGGGTGAGCACGGGCACGCGGTGCTCGCGGGCCACGGCGCGCATGACCCCCGGGTCGGCCGGCAGCTCGCCGTGCCCCAGGGTCGGGACCGCGCAGCGCGGCGTGGGCACGGTGACCCGGAGGAGGGCCCGCCCGATGCGCAGCGTCGCGCCCGCCCATGAGTCCTCGGGGAAGCCGTCGCCGGCGGGGACGTCCACGACCAGGTTCGGCCGGAAGCGGCGGGGGTCGAAGTCCCCCGCGGGATGGAGCCCCCGCAGTCGCCGCAGGCTCGCCGTGGTGACGAGGTGGACGGCGCCGAAGTCGAAGAAGGTACCGGGGGCGACCCGCCCCGAGGTGATGGTCGAGCCGGTCCCGTCCACGACGGCGCCGGCGCGCAGGACGTCCGGGACTCCACCCGGGTACTGCGGAACCGCCCGCTCCAGGATCCCGTGTTCCGGCGGCACGTCGGACAGGTGCACCGGGCGGCCCAGCAGGCCGGAGAGGCGGGCGTCCAACTCCGCGTCCCCCGCCGACAGGACCGTGCCGTCCGGCAGCTCCACCCGGGCCGCCGCGCCCGCTTCGCACGCTCCGGCCGCTCCGGTCCCGACGAGCCGGCTGCGGCAGTGCAGCAGCCCGCCCCATTTGCGGGGGTGCTTCGCGCTGCCGACGGCGCCCGACGCGTCGAGCACGGCGAACCGGCGGTCCCCGGTCAGGCCCCGCGCCGTGACCTCCGCACGCGTCAGCTCCTCGCCGAGCATGGACTTCACCGGGTACCGGTACATGGCCGCCACTGTTCCCATCGGAGGATTATCGGACGGCGTCGTGCCGGTGGTCCTCCAGGTGCCCGCGGGGGGCGCCCGTACGCCTGGACCGGGAGGTCGCGTATGTCGCATGTTGACTGAAACTTCAGTTAGGGGCACGATGCGCGCAGGTCATTGCCGCACCGTTGAGAGAGCCACCGCATGTACGAACAGCTCCCCGGCGCACAGCCCGCACCCGCGGCGCTGTCCGCCGACGACCCCTACGAGATCGGGGGCTACCGCCTCCACGCGCGTCTCGGCTCCGGTGGCATGGGGGTGGTCTACCTGGCCTACACGCCCGGGGGCCGCCCCGTCGCGCTGAAGGCCGTCCGCGGGGAGTTCGCGGCGGACCCCGAGTTCCGTGAGCGGTTCGCCCAGGAAGTGGCCAGCGCCCGGCGGATCCACGGCCTGTTCACGGCCCAGGTGGTCGACTCCGGGGCCGATGACCGCACGCCCTGGCTCGCCACGGCCTACGTACCCGGCCCCTCGCTGCACGAGGTCGTCCGGCGCCACGGACCCCTGCCGGTGCGCACGGTCCTGCTGCTCGTCGCGGGCATAGCCGAGGCGCTCCAGGCGATCCACGCGGCGGGCGTCGTCCACCGTGACCTCAAGCCCGCCAACGTACTCATCGCGGGGGACGGCCCCCGGGTGATCGACTTCGGCATCGCACGCGCCGCCGACGCCGCCGCCCTCACCGGTACGGGGCTGCGGATCGGCACCGCGGCCTTCATGGCGCCCGAGCAGGCGCTGGGACTCCAGGTGACACCGGCCGCCGACGTCTTCGCGCTCGGAGCGCTGATCGGGTACGTGGCCGGGGGCGCGCCGCCCTTCGGCAACGGACCGGAGTCCAGCGCCCTGTACCGCGTGGTCCACGAGCACCCCGACCTCAGCCACGTCCCCGTCGACCTGCACGCGCTGGTCTCCTGGTGCCTGGCCAAGCGCCCCGAGGACCGGCCCTCGACCACCCAGCTGATCGAGTACGTGCACGGGCACCCGGTGGTGGGCCCGCGCCCGGAATTCACCGACGGCTGGCTGCCCCGGCCGATCGGCGACGAGGTCGGGGGCCGGGAGGCCGGCGGGCGGCCGGCGCCGGTCCACCTCCAGGAGACCCGGGCGGCCTCCGTGCCCGCGCCCCCGGGGCCCGACGCCCGGCCCGCCGGCCCGGCGCCGGTTCCCGCCGCGGTTCCCGCCCCCGCCCCCGCCCCCGCTCCCGAGCCGGCCGCCGGTACCGGTCGACGGTCGGCGGGCCGGGGGCGGCGGCTCCCCGCCGTCGCCCTCGCGGTGGCCGCCACCCTGCTCACCTGCGCCGGAGTCGTCTACTACCTGGACGACCCCACCGGGGCCGGAGCGGGCGAGGACATGGGCATGGGCACGGGTACGGGTGCGGTCGAGAGCCCGCGGCCCCCGTCGGCCAAGCCCACACCCACACCCACACCCATGCCCCCCGGGTACCTGCCGGGCTACGCCAAGGCGCGGCTCACCGCGCCCGATGCCGGCTACGAGTTCGACCTGAAGACGGGGAAGGTCGTGGCCACGGAAACGGCCACCTGGTACCTCGCCCGCGACAGCCAGGCCTTCCTGCCCTCCGGGGAGTCCGACGCCTTCATGGCCGATCCCGGTGCCGCGGAGCTGACGGCCGCCGACTGCGTGCGCGGCATCGACACCCGCCCGGTGTCCGCCCTGCCGTTCGGCGCGCTCACCAAGGCGCGGCCGTTCTGCGTGCGCAGCCCGGACCGCTCGGAGATCGCGATCGTACGGCTGGTGGAGGCGGCCGCCGGCGGCTCCGTCACGATCGTCGTGGACCAGTACCGCTGGGCCTGAGCCTCCCTTCCCCCGCTGTGCCTTCGGCCATCGCCGTCACCGGAACCCTTGACAACTCCCCCTGATCTTGACTCCAGTTGCACGACATGACTGCCGCGGGCGGCGCGACACGGCCGGCGGCACCACACACCGAAGGGGGCGATCAGCGCATGACCGAGCCTGAGAGCGCGGGACACGACTACGACGTGGTCATCAGCGGGGCCAGCCTCGCGGGCAGCACGGCGGCGATCCTCCTCGCCCGACGCGGCGTCCGCGTCGCCCTGCTGGAACGCCGCTCGGACCCCGGGGCGTACAAGGTGCTCTGCACCCACTCCATCACGGCCAACGCCTACCCGGTGCTCGACGAACTCGGCCTCGTCCGCGCCATCGAGGAAGCGGGAGCCCCGCGCAACGAAGCCCGCTGGTACACCCGTTGGGGCTGGATCGAACCGAAGGCCGCGCCGGGTGGTCCCGAGCTGCCGTACGGGTACAACATCCGGCGCAGCACCCTCGACCCGCTGATCCGGTCGCACGCGGCGCAGACCCCCGGCGTCGACCTGCTGCTCGGCCACCAGGTGACCGGGCTGGTCCAGGAGGCGGGGCGGACCGTGGGGGTGCGCGCGTCGACCCCGCGGGGGGAGCGGGAGATCCGGGCCCGACTGGTGGTGGGCGCCGACGGCAAGGACTCGACCGTGGCGAAGCTCGCCGGGGTGCCGGACGAGCAGCACGAGAACGCGCGCTTCGGCTACCTCGCGCACTTCCGCGACCTCCCGCTGCGCGACGGGATCGGCCACGCCTGGTTCCTCGAACCGGACATGGCGTACGCCTTCCCCAACGACGACGGGGTGACCGTCCTCGCGGTCCTCCCGGACAAGAAGCGTTTGCCGGCCTTCCGGGACGACCTGGAGGGCAGCTTCCTGGACTTCGTCCGCGCCCTGCCAGAGGCGCCGCCCGTCGACTCCGCCGAGCGCATCACGAAGATCATCGGCTCCGTCGACTACCCGCTGCACAGCCGCCGGCCGACCGCCCCGGGCATCGCGCTCATCGGCGACGCCGCCCTGACCAGCGACCCCCTGTGGGGAGTGGGCTGCGGGTGGGCCCTGGAATCGGGGAAGTGGCTGGCCGAAGCGGTGGCCGCGGCCGTCACCGGACGGGGCGACCTCGACGAGCAACTGGCCGTGTACGCGCGCAGGCACCGACGTCAGCTGCGCGGCCACCAGTTCCTGGCCGCGGACTTCGCCACGTCCCGGCCCTTCAACCCCTTGGAGCGGCTGATGTTCTCGGCGGCGGCGCGCGACGTCGCGATGGCGCGGCACATGCACCGCTTCGCGTCCCGCCTGATCGGTCCGCTGCGCTTCCTGAACCCGGTTGCCGTGGCCAAGGCCTCGGCCGTCAACGTCAAACGACGCGCGAAGCCCGCCGCGGCCGCGCAGCGGCCGGCCTGAGCAGGACCGCGGCGGGGGAGGGGTGTCGGTCCGCTGTCAGGGGGGTGCGGGGGCCTGTCAGTGAGCTGTCGGCGACGGTCGTGACATTGGAGTCGCAAGGAGCCGGCGTCGTCGCCCACTGACAGCGCCTGCCCCGCCCGTCATCCGTACGACGGGCCGCCCTCAGGAAGGTGACCCCCATGCGCCCCACCAGTCCCACAGGTCCCGTCGCCCCTCACGTCACGATTATCGGTGCGGGACTCGGCGGCCTCACGCTCGCCCGGGTCCTGCACCTGCGCGGCATACCGGCCACGGTCTACGAGGCGGAGCCCGCCCCGGCCGTACGGTCGCAGGGCGGACTGCTCGACATCCACGACTACAACGGGCAACTCGCCATCGAGGCGGCCGATTTGATGGAGGAGTTCCGCGGCCTCGTCCTGGAGGGCCGGCAGGCGATCCGGGTCCTCGACCCGGACGGCACGGTCCTGCACGACATCCCCGACGACGGCACGGGCGGCCGCCCCGAGGTGCAGCGCGGCGAACTGCGCGAGATGCTGCTCGATTCCCTGCCCGCCGGCGCCGTCCGCTGGGGCCACAAGGTCAGCGGCGTCCGCTCCCTCGGCGGCGGCCGGCACGAGGTGACGTTCGCGGGCGGTGGCACCGTGGAGACGAGCCTGCTGGTCGGCGCCGACGGTGCCTGGTCACGGGTCCGGCCGATGCTCACCGCGGTCCTGCCGGAGTACGCCGGCACGTCGGTCGTCGAGACCTACCTCTTCGACGCCGACACCCGGCACCCGGCCGCGTCGAAGGCGGTCGGCGGCGGGTCGATGATCGTGCCGAAGGAGGGGCGCGAGATCTTCGCCCACCGGGAGCGGGGCGACACCCTGCACGCGTACGTGATGGTGTCCGAGCCGCGGGAGTGGTTCGACGCGATCGACTTCACCGACGCCGCCGCGGCCACCGCGCGGATCGCGGAGGAGTTCGAGGGCTGGGCGCCGGAACTCCGCGCGCTGCTCACGGACGGTGACCTCCCGCCGGTCCTGCGCCCCTTCTACGCCCTCCCGACCGACCACCGGTGGGACCGGGTCCCGGGCGTGACGCTGCTGGGCGACGCCGCCCACCTCGCACCGCCGAACGGCGAGGGCGCCAACCTGGCCCTCCTCGACGGCGCGGAACTCGCCGAGGCCCTCGCCGCCCACCCCGACGACACCGAGGCCGCACTCGCCGCGTACGAACAGGACATGTTCGCCCGCGGCACCGGGGACCCCTTCTTCGGCGGCGGTGACAGCGCCGGCGGCGATGCCGAGGGGGCGCAGTCCGCCCGCCACTCGGCCGAGGGACTGCTCGCCGCCCTCGCCCAGGAGGACCGACCCCGCTGAAGCCACACCGGCCCCCGCGGCCGGCACGCCGGCGCCGCACGCGACGGGGCGGGTGTCCGGTTCAGCGGAACAGGCGGTCGCCGGGGGTGGCCATGCGGTGGGTGCCGCTGTGGCGGTTCACCCAGTCGCGGACGAGGTTGACGGCGTTGGCGCACTGCCAGCTGTCGTCGTACTCCCGCACCCCGGTGAAGGCTCCGTAGCCCGCGATGATGCCGTCCACGCGACCTTCGCCCAGCAGCTTGTCGACGTACCAGGGGTCGTTGTAGGTGGTCGTCCAGGAGAAGGTGGCCGCGAGCCGTCCGGCGTCACGGTCCGCGGCGCCCTTCTTCAGCTCCGCGCAGGTGTTCCAGGTGGCCTCGGTGCAGTTGCCGAAACCCTTGGTGATGTCGGAGTCGCCGTAGTCCATCGCGCGGTGGCCGGCCGGGAAACCGGAACCGGACCGGTTGAAGGCGGCCTGGGCCTGGTCGCGGGTGCCGGTCGTCGTGATCCCCTCCAGTGCGCCGAGCCGGCCCTCCAGGCTCTTCCAACCCCGGCCGCCCACGTCGGGGGTGCTGCCGCCGTGGTACTCGAAGAACCCGTACAGCACCTGGATCCCCGCGGCCGTCAGGCGCTGCGCCTTGTCGCGCAGTCCGGCGACGCTGCACCCGCGGTTCTCCTGCTCCCCGCAGTAGTTCGGGTCCTTGATGTCCAGCCAGACCAGGGAGAGCCGGCGCCCCGCGTTGGCGTGGGAGACGATGCGGTCGATCATGCTGTCGAAGCTGGGGCCGAGGCGGTTGTCGCCGGCCGAGGAACAGTCGTGGTAGGCCCGCCATTCGTTGGGGTTCCACCAGGCGCAGACGTCGATCTCGATGGCGTTGGCGCCGTGTCCGAGGGCGGCGTCCACGCCGCCCAGGGTGTCGACGCGGTGGGCGACGGCGTAGATCGGGTGGCGCTGATCGGCCGCGGCGGCCGGGGCCGCTCCGAGCGCGGTGGCGCCGACGATCGCGCACAGGGCCGCGATCAGCGCCAGTAAGGCCCGTGGGACGGCGCCGCGGTTGAGGTGGGTGGTCACGAAGGCACTCCTTCATGTTCATCTCGCTCGCTGAAGCGGACAATTGACCGCACCGGGCACATGTTGGCACGCGATACATGCATGATGAACGAATTTCGGACACGGGTGACCGGCCGCCCGCGCGCGTCGACGACGGTCACCGGACGTCAGGACAGGCGCCTCAGGACAGGCGCCTCAGGACAGGCGCCTCAGGACAGGTGCGTCAGGAGGAGCTCGGCCAGGCGCGCCGGCGTACGGAGCGGCAGATAGTGGTCGGCGTCCGGGACGCTCGCGCCGCGGGCGCCGGGGATGCCGGTGACGAGGCGTTCGGCGATCACCGCGATCTCCGGGTGGTCGAGGTCGCCGTGGACGACCAGGGTCGGCGCGGTGATGTCCCCGAGGTGTGCTTCGGCGGCACGGCGGGGGCCCACGACGCAGTGCCGTTCGGCCACCAGCCGCCGCTCGGCGTTCGCGGTGACCATCGCGCCGATCAGCTCTCCACCGGGGGCCGTACGGCCCATGGCCGCCCAGACCGTCAGCTCCAGCTCGGCCAGGGCGCCCGCGTCGCCCTCGCGCCGGGCCGCGGAGTAGGCGGCCAGCTCGGGGGTCCGCGGCCAGACGTGACCGCTGACCGAGGCGCCGACCAGGGCCAGTGCGCCGACGCGCTCGGGGTGTTCGAGGACGAAGTCCAGCGCGGTCTCGCCGCCCATGCTCAACCCGACCAGGGCGGCTCGCCGCAGACCGAAGTGGTCCAGTACGGCGCGCAGGTCGGCGACGTCGCTGAAGGGCTCGCCCGGCGGGGTGGAGCGGCCCAGCCCACGGGCGTCGTAGCGGATCACGTCGTGGCACCGGGCCAACTCGGGGACGACGGCGTCCCACAGCCGGGAATCCATACCGGCGCCGTGCAGCAGCACCACCGGGCTGCCGGCGCCGCTCCGCTCGGCCCACAGCCCGCCACCGACGGTCACGACTTCGCGGGAGTGCGCTCTCATGCCGTGATCATTTCAGATCGCGCCGCGGGTCCACGGCCCAGTGGTTGGCCCGGAGGATCTGCCCGGCGAAGCTCACGTCGGTCTCCGCGACGAAGCGGAAGCCGACCGAGCGGCAGATGCCGTTCGAGGCGGCGTTGCTCGTTGCCGGGTAGGCGTGCACGACACCCCAACGGTCCGCGTCCCGGGCCTGCTCCAGGAGGGCGCGGACGGCGCGCCCGCCCAACCCCCGGCCCTGGAAACGGGGCAGGACCATCCAGCCGATCTCGGAGACGGGTCCGTCGTCGCCGTCGTGCGACCAGAGGTTCACGGTCCCCGCCACCACCTCGGGGGCGGCCGGGTCGGGGACGATCATCTTCATCCAGGCGATGTCGGCGGCCGCCTGCTCGGCATCCCGCCGGACCTTGTCCGCCATCCCCTCGCGGGGCTGCGGACCACCGAGGTCGGCCATCATGACGGGATCGCACCGCATCCGCACGTAGGCGTCGACGTCGCCCGGCCCCACATCGCGCAACTCCACTGATTCCTCCCGTTCCTCATGGTCTCCACCGGTGAACGGTCGTACGACGCCGATCGTGCCCGCCGGCGAAGGGCCGTGCGCAGCCCGTCGGTACCCTGACGCGGTGATCACCAACACTGTCCTGTCGCGCGCGATGAACGGCGTCGCGGAGCCGGAGTTGCGCCCCCTGCCGGAGCGCGTCGCCGGGCTTCTGATGCAGTGCGACAGCCCGCCGCGGCTGGCGGCCCACCTGCGGATCGTCCACGACGTGGCGCACCAACTCGTCGACTGGATGGCGCGGAGCCGACCCTCGGTGGCCTTCGACCGGGAGGCGGTGCTCTTCGGGGCGGCGACGCACGACGTGGGGAAGGCGGTGCACGTGGACGAGCTCTCCGGGCCGGGGTCGGCGCACGAACCGGCGGGCCGGACCCTGCTGCTGGGCCTCGGTGTGAGCCCGGAGCTGGCCCGATTCGCCGCGACGCACGCCTCGTGGGGGGAGCCGTCCGCCGGCTTCGAGGACCTCTTGGTGAGCCTCGCCGACAAGGTCTGGAAGAACAAGCGCGTCCCCGAACTGGAGGACCTCGTGGTGGCCCGGCTGGCGCGGGCGAGCGGCCGGCCGACCTGGGAGGAGTTCATCGCGCTCGACGAGCTCCTCGCACACATCGCGGACGGAGCCGACGAACGCCTCGCGTTCCAGGCGGCGTTCCCGGTCCGAGGCTGACTCGGCCGGGCCGAGAACAACAACTTCGTCGAAGCCATCCTCGGCTCCAACGGAACGCCGCGCGCCGTGCGACTCGACGCGTTGACGGTCGTCTGCTCGGACGGGACCGGGAGCTGACCCGCACCCCCTGCCCCTGCCCATACCCGCACCGCATGGCGCATCGGGCAGGAGCGGGGGGGGGGGGGGGGGGGGGGGGGGGGGGGGGGGGGGGGGGGGGGGGGGGGGGGGGGGGGGGGGGGGGGGGGGGGGGGGGGGGGGGGGGGG
>NZ_JBVHUE010000052.1:0-45903 GCF_055565515.1 Streptomyces sp. NPDC028419
CCCCCCCCCCCCCCCCCCCCCCCCCCCCCCCCCCCCCCCCCCCCCCCCCCCCCCCCCCCCCCCCCCCCCCCCCCCCCCCCCCCCCCCCCCCCCCTGGCCACCGCTCCTACTGGAGGGCGATGTTGCCGAGGACGTCCGCGTCCGAGTTCTCTTCCACGCCCTCGGTGACCTCGCCGCCGGCGCCCGGCGCCACTTCCGACTCGGAGCCCGTCACATTCTTCTTCTTGCTCGCCACGATGCTGTCTCCTTCAGACGCGGAACACCCATGAATACCTCATCGAGATTCACCGGACGAAAGCGTCCGCGTCAAGGCCCTCACCCCCCGCCCCAGTGCAATTCCAGGCCCCCTCCAGGAAATTGCGGAAAAGTACCGTGGGACCGGGATCCGACACGGGGAGACGCCCATCATGACCACTGCCCCGCACACTCCCGCCGCCGACGTGCTCGCCGAACTCACCGCGGTACTGGCGGGAATGACCGGCGTCGAGGTGCACGCCGTCGACGCCGAGCGGCCGTTCACCTTCCTGGGGATCGACTCCCTGCTGGGCGCGCAGTTCCTGAGCGCACTGGGCGCCCGCTACGGCATCCGGCTCCCCTCCGACGCGCTGTACGAGCACCGGACCCCGGCGGCGCTGGCCCGGCACGTCGCCGGGCGCCTGCACGCGCCCTCCGCCCCGGCGCCGTCCGCGCCCATGACCTCCTGGTCCCCGCTGCGGCCCGTACGCCGCCCGGCCGCGCTCGCCGTGGCCGCCGACCCCGTCGGCCTGACCGCGGTGCTGCGCGGCCAGCTCGCGCGGATCCTGCGCTGCGCGCCCGAGGACATCGATCCCGCGACGCCCTTCACGATGCTGGGCCTGGATTCCATCCTGGCGGCGGAGTTCATCGCGGGCATCAACCAGACCTGGGACCTGACGGAACAGACCGCCCTGCTCTACGAGCACCCCGACCTCGCGGCGATGGCGGCGTACGTCACCACCCGCGTGACCGGCACCCCCACGGCGCCCCCGCCGTCCCCCGCCCCCACCGCACCACCCACCACCCAGGGCCCAGGACTCGACCTGGAAGCCCTACTGGACGCGGTACGCGACGACATACTCACCATCGACGAAGCCGCCGCCCTACTCGCCACACGCTAGGCGCCCCCACCCCAAGCAACGCCGCAAATCCAGCCCCGCCGGCGCCAGGCGCCCCACTCACCGCGCCCTAGGCGGCCCCTCCCCCGAGCAACGCCGCAAATCCAGCCCCGCCGGCGTTTGAGGCGCCCCCGGAGGGCACCCCCAAGCCGCAGACGAAAGGCACCCGGGCCGCCGCCCCACTCACCGCGCCCTAGGCGGCCCCCTCCCCCGGGCGGGACCACAAGATCCACCACCCCCACCGGCGCCACGCGGCCCCTCCCCCGGGCGGGACCCCAAGCTCCAGCCCCGCCGGCGTTTGAGGCGCCCCCGGAGGGCACCCCCCGGCCGCAGACGAAAGGCACACCAGGCGATGGAAGACCGGGAAATCCTGACGCGGTTCAAGAGCGGCACCCTGGAGCGCCGCCGCGCGATGGCCCTGCTCACGGGCAGCCCGACCGCGACCCTCGCCACGAGGCCCCACCCCGCGCCCCCCACCCAGACGAGCACCCCGCGGCCCCCCGAACCGTGCGCGGTCATCGCCTTCCAGACCCGCTTCCCCGGAGCCACCGACCTGGCCGCCTTCTGGCACCTCTCCCTGGCCCCCGACCCCGCACCGCAGGCCCCCCCGGCACGAACCACGGCCACACCCCCCACCCCCCAGGCCCCCCGCCCGACCCCACCCACCGCAAGCACCGCAGGCACCGCAGGCACCGCAAGCACCGCCCCGACCACCACGAGCCGGGTCACCCCCGCCCCCACACCCCCCACACCCCCCGCGGCCCCGCTCCCCCACCGCCCCGCCCCGGACACCGAGGGCCACTTCCTGGACGACGTGGACGCCTTCGACCCCGACCTCTTCGGCATCGACCCCGCCACCGCGGCCCGACTCGACCCGCAGGAGCGGCTGTTGCTGGAGAGCGCCCGGCAGGCCCTGGAGGGCGCCGGTTGCCACGGCGCCCGGCTGGACGCCCTCGGCTCCCCCGACGGCGCCACCACCTCCCGCAGCGTCGGCGTCTACACCGCCGTCACCTCCCACGACTACGCCCTGCTGAACCCCGCCGGGACCCCGCACGGCGACCCCGCCGGCCGGCTCTCACGCCTGCTGGACCTGCGCGGGCCCAGCCAGAGCGTGGACACCGGCGCCTCCTCCTTCCTGACCGCCCTGCACCTCGCCCTCGCCGCCCTGCGCGCGGGCGAGTGCGCGGCCGCCCTCGTCGGCGCCGCCGAACTGCGCCTGCACCCCGGCCGGTTGCGCCCCGGGGACGGGGAGGGGGTCGCGGCCGTCCTCCTCAAGCCGCTGTCCGCCGCCCGCGCGGACGGCGACCGGGTGCAGGCCGTGATCCTCTCCAGCGCGGTCGGCCACCCGGGGCGCGGACCCCACGCCCCGCTGCGGGAACGCCTCGTGCGGGGCGCCCTGGCCACCGCCCGGGTCCCGGCGGCCACCGTCACCGTGACCGAGGACTCCCGCGGCGCGGCGCCCCACGTCGGCCGGGCCGGGGCCGCGACCGGCGCGGCCGCGCTGGCCCGGGCCGTCCTGCAACTGCGCCACGCCACCCTGCTCCCGGCCTCGACCCCGGCGCCGGCCGACCCCGGCCGCGCCCAGCCCGCCCCCTGGCCCGCCGGACCGCCCCGCCGCGCCCTGGTCGGCGTACACGAGGACGGCGCCCCGCAGGCCGTGCTCGTCCTGGAAGAGGCCCCCGCCCCGGACCCGCGACCGGCCCCGGCCCCGGAGCCCGCCGGCGGTCCGCGGTTGGTGCTGCTGTCGGCGCCGACCCCCGAGCACCTGGGCGCCACCGCCGGGCAGCTCGCCCGCTGGCTGACCGCCCCCACCGGGGCGGCCCGCGGAGCGGTCTGCGACCTGGACGCGGTGGCGGGCGAACTGCGCTCCGGCCGCGCCCCGATGGACTGCCGCCTCGCCGTCGTCGCCACCGACGTGCCGGCGCTCGCGAGCGCCCTGGCCGCCTTCGCCGCACCGCCCCGGGCCCCGGGAGCGAGCGCCACCGGCCCCGACCACCCGTACGCACCCCCCGTACGCAGCGCCGATCTGCGCGCCGCCGGCGCCCGCGACCCGCTGCTGCTCGGGGACCTCGACGAGACCCGCGCCTACGTCGACGCCCTCTGGCGCGGCGGCCGACTCGAACAGCTGACCCGGCTGTGGCTGGCCGGGGTCGACGTCCTGACCGCGGACCGGGCACCCGGCGCGCGACCGGTCCTCGACCTGCCGACGACCGCGGCCCGCCCCCGCCCGTTCTGGTTCCCCGCGCCGCCGGACGCGGACCGCGCCGAGCGGGGAGACCTCGGGTGAGCGGCGGCACGAACCGGCAGCAGCTGGTCGAGGCGGCCGCCGCCCAGCGGCCCGTCGCCGAGGCGGTGACCCTGTGGCTGTGCCCCAACGACGAGGTCAGCCCGGAGCTCGCCGCCCTGCTGGCGGGGCACTGGCTGGACGCCCACGAGCACAAGACCGCGGGGAAGTTCCTCTTCGAGCGGGACCGCAGCCAGTACCTCATCGCCCACACCCTGGTGCGCCGCGCCCTGTCCCTGGAGGCGGGCCTGTCCGAGGCCGAGCTGGTCATCTGGCGCTCCGCCCGCGGCCGGCCCTTCCTGCGGCCCTCCCCCGACGCCCTGCCGCGCGGCGGCGCCCAGTTGGACTTCAACCTCTCCCACGCGGGCGGCTACAACCTGCTCGGCATCGTGCGCCACCAACGCATCGGCGTGGACGTCGAGCGGATGGACGACCGCGACGCCCAGGCCATCACCACCATCGTGCGCACCTTCGCGCCCACGGAGCGGGACTGGGTGGACGAACTGCCCCCGGGGCGCGAGCGCGACCGGCGCGCGCTGCGCGTGTGGACGCTCAAGGAGGCCTACTCCAAGGCCCGCGGCCTGGGTCTCGGACTGCCCTTCGACAGCTTCGTCTTCACGATGGACGCCGAGCGCGGCGTGCACGCCTTCGAACCGCCCGAGGACGACACGGCCCGCCCGTGGTGGTTCATCGAGCTGGAGCCGGTCCCCGGCGTCCTGGTCGCCGTAGCGGTGCCCGCCGACCCCGGGCAGGACGCGGTGGTCCAGCTCAACCACGGCTTCCCGTGGAGCCGATCCGACCCGAAGAATTTTCCGTTGCCGAAGCCGGTCGGCGGAATCCACGCATCCGTTCCGGCCTGACACCCTTCGAATCCTTTACCGATAATTTAAAAACAATCGCGGATCCTCTCACCCTCCGGAAAGTTGATCTATATCGAGATCCACTTCCCTTCGGACATCCGTCCACGGCGACATCCACGCCCCACCCAGCCCGCCCTGACCTGCAAAAAGGCCGAATTCATACCGTTCTGATTGATCGTCATAGAAGGGCGCTTGAGGACCACTACAGGAAATAGGGAAAAACCTACGGCCCCCGCTAGCGTGCCTGGAGCGGGGGCAGTTTTCTGCCCACCGGACGGAAAAGACAAGGAACTCGACGAGTACGGAGGAGACCGTGAGGATTCAGGTTCTGGGTCCGTTGAGTGCCGAGGTCAACGGGGGATCCATCGTTCCGACCGCGGGTAAACCACGGCAGGTTCTGTCGCTGCTCGCGCTCTATCCGGGGCGCGTCATGCCGGTCCCCACCCTCATGGAGGAGATCTGGGGGACGCAGCCGCCGCAGAGCGCGCTGACCACCCTCCAGACGTACATCCTCCAGCTGCGCAGACGCCTCGGCACCGCGATGGGGCCCGACGCGCCCGGCGGGGCCAAGGAGGTACTGGCCACCCGGCACGGCGGCTACCTGCTGCAGATCCCGGAAGAGAGCGTCGACGTACACGATTACGACCGCCTGGTCCGCGAGGGCCAGGCGGCCTTCGAGACGGGCGACAGCCAGGTCTCGGCGGCCCGTTTCAAGGCCGCGCTGGACCTGTGGCGCGGACCGGCCCTGGTCGACGTCCGCGTCGGCCCGATCCTCGACATCGAGGTGATGCGCCTGGAGGAGAGCCGGCTCGTCACCGTGGAACGGCGGATCGACGCGGACCTGCGCCTCGGCCGGCACGCCGAGCTGATCGCCGAGCTGACCGAACTGACCGCGCGCCACCCCCAGCACGAGGGACTGCACTCCCAGGTGATGGTCGCGCTCTACCGCTCGGGCCGCCAGGCCTCGGCACTGGAGGTGTACCGCAAGCTGCGCATGCGGCTGATCGAGGACCTGGGCGTGGAGCCCTCCCCGCAGTTGCAGCGCCTGCACCAGGCGATGCTGTCCGTGGACCCGCAGCTCGACGTCTTCGCGGGCCCCCGCCACACCTCGACCTTCGACCTCTTCGCCGCCTGAGGGCCCGCCCCGGGCCGGTACCCGTACCTCCCGGGGCGCCTCTCCCCTCCCCGCTCCTCGAAGGCCTCTCCAGCCCCGGTCCAGCCGGGGCGCGGACAGTGATGGGTCATCACCGGCCCGCCGCTTGGAGTGCCGTTCGGAGCCAGGAGGTCGCACGTGCCCATCCTGAGGTACCTGGAGAACCCGCTCGACGACCTGCTGCGGCGGGCCGCGGCCCGCGGGGGCGACGCACCCGCCGTCACCACCGCCCGTACGACGCTCACCTTCGCCGCGCTCGACCGGGAGGCCGACCGGATCGCGCACGCCGTGCGCCGCCTCGCCTCCCGCCCCGGCGCCGTGGTCGCGGCGGCCGCGAGCCTGGACGCGGTGTTCCCCGCCGTCTACTACGGCACGATCCGCAGCGGCCACCTGCTGGCCCTCGTCGACCCGTCGACCGGGCCGGCCGCCCTGCACGAGATGCTCACCACGGCCGCGGCCGAGATCGCCTTCGTGCCCACGGCCCTGGCCGAGCTGTTGGTGAAGCTGGAGGACCAACTGCCGCACCTGCGCACGATCGTGGTGACGGACGCCGTCGACGAGGTGACCCCCGGATCGGCGCTGGCGCTGTCCACGGCGCTGGCCGGAGCACCGGACACACCGCTACGAACGGGCCCCCCGGCCGACGTGGACGGCGTGGCCTGCCTGCACTTCACCCCGCACGCCGACACGGTCCGCTTCAGCCACCGCAACCTCATCGCGGGCGCCGCGCAGACCGCCATCGCCCAGGGCCTGGACGCGACGTCGGTCACCGTGAACCACCTGCCCTCCTACCACCCCGCCCACCTCAACGCCGCCGTGCACGCGGGCGCCCGGCAGGTCCTCTGCGCGGACCCGGCGCCCTGGGCCGGGATCGCGCTGGCCGCCCGGGTGGGCGCGGGCCACTACTACGGCCTGGCGAGCCGGCTCTCCCGACTGGCCGCCGACCGCCGCTTCGCGCCCGGGCACCCGGACCTGCCCGGCCCGGAGCTGCGCGCGGTGCTCTGCGGCGGCACCCCGCTGGAGCCGGCGACCGCGCGGCGACTGCGCGACGTCCTGGGCGCGCCCGTCCTCCAGGGGTACGGCCTGAGCGAGGTCTGCACCCTCTCGCACCACCAGGTGCCCGGCTCCCGGCCGGACCTGGGCGCGGTCGGCGTCCCGCTCCCGGGCACCGAGTGCCGGGTGGTCGCCCCCGCCGGGCGGCAGCCGGTGGCCGTGTGGTCGACCGGCGAGGTCGAGATCCGCGGCCCGCAGCTGACCGCGGGCTGCGGGGCGGACGGCTGGCTGTCCACGGGTGACGTGGGCTACCTCGACGAGGACGGCGGCCTGTACGTCGTCGACCGCCTCGGCTCCGTCTTCACCTGCGACGACGTCCTCATCGCGCCGTCCCTGATCGAACGGGTCATCGGCGAGGACCCGCGGGTCGCCGAGTGCGTCGTGGCCGACTGGCCCGACCCGGCACACGGCGCCCGGGTCTGGGCGGGCGTAGTCCTGCACCCCCACGTCCCCGCCCAGCTCGACACCCTGAACTCGATCGCCGAAGCCGCCAACGCCCGCCTCTCCGAAGCCGAACGCATCCACCACCTAGAAGCCCTGCGATCCATCCCCCGCACCCCCACCGGCACCCCCGCCCGCCACCACCTCCGCCCCCACCTCCACTCCCTCCCCCCAACCAACCCCACCCCCTAACCACCAACATCCAAGACACCCCCAACCCCAGCCAACCCCACCCCCGCCAACATCCGAGACACCCCCAACCCCAGCCAACCCCACCCCCGCCGACGTTCGAGGCGCCCCCAACCCCAGCCAACCCCAGCCCCGCCAACATCCAAGGCCCCCACATCCAGCCAGCCGACATCCGAGGCCCCGCCAAACCCAGCCCCGCCGGCGCTTGAGGCGCCCCCGGAGGGCCCCCACCGGCGACCCCCTACCGCACCGGCACCAAAACCCCCTCCAACCCCCGAGCCAACGCATCGGCCGAAGCCTCCACCCCCGCAACCCCCGTCATCACCACCGTCACCAAAGGACCCACCGCCCCCGCCCCCGCCACCACCGCCCCCGCCAACGCCTGCGCCACCCCCGCCCCCGCCCCACACCCACACAGGAACAACCGCCCCCCGGGCACCAACACCCCGTCCAACACAGAAGGCACCACACCCGCCCCCACACCCACCCCCACATCCGCACCCAAACCCCCACCCAAACCCCCACCCACCCCCGGCACCCACAACGCAACCACCCTCTCCGGCCCCCGATGCCGCCGCGCGAACAGCTCGTACGCCCCCACCGCAACCCCCGGCACGGCCACCAGGCAGATCACATCCGCCCCGGCCCCACCCACCCGCAGCGTGCGCACGGTCACCCGCCGCGACAACGGCGGCCGCGGCGCCACGGACGGCACCTCGACGTGCGCCAGCAGGGCCAACGCCTGGCCCACCGTCGTCCCCGCGTCCGGCATCTGCGCCAGCGCCCGCAACAGCCCCAGGCACTGCCCGAGCGCCGCCGACGCATCCTCGTCGGCCACGCTCTCCCGGTCGTACACCGCGCTGAGCGCCAGCCCCCCGCCCCGCTCGTGCCGCGCGTTGAGCGTGATCGGCAGGCTGGTACCACCGGCCACCGTCCGCGGCTCGTCCACCTCGATCCCCTGCGCCTCCAGTTCGGCCCGTACACCCGGCGGGAGTTCGGGCCGGTGCTCGAAGGACACGACGGTGTCGGTCAGCCGTTCGCCGTCACCGCGCCCGATCCACGCCCGGATCCGGTCCCCGGACACCCACGGGTACGCCGCCAGGTCGAGCGACGCGTCCCGCACCTGCTGGAGCAGCTCGGCCAGCGGCGCCGCCGGGTCCACCCGCACCGTCATCGGCAACGGATGCCCGAGCACCCCCGGGATCCCCGCGGCCCCCGGCAGCGCGATGTCCCGCGGCCCGAGCTGCACCCCGAAGCTCACCCGCAGCGGCCCCGCGGCGCCCGCCGCCCGGTACAGCAGCAGCGCCCACACCACGTGCAGGGCGCTGCTCTCCCCGGCCCCACGGGCCGCGGCCCAGGAACGCAGCCCGGAACTGTACGGCTCGACCAGCCGCCTGCGCTGCCGTCCCGAGCCGCTCTGCCGGGTGTCGGTGCCCCGCCGACCCACCGCGGTCGCGGCATGGCGCGGCGGACCGGTCCGCGTCCACAGCTCGCGCGCGCCCTCGCTGTGCTGCCGGGCCAGCCAGTCGGCGTGGTCGCGCAGGTCGGGGCGGCGCTCCCCACCGGGCAGCACCCCGCCGGCCAGGTAGGCCCGGTAGAACTCGCGCAGCAGGAGGTGCACCCCGCGCTCGTCGAGCAGCGCCCGGTGGTAGGTCAGCAGGACCCGTACCGGCTCCGCGGGCCGCCCGTGCAGCAGGGTCAGCCGCAGCAGCGGCGGCCGGTCCAGGGCGAAGGCGTGCAGCCGGTCGGCCGCGAGCAGTTCGGGCCAGCCGATCTCCCCGTACGCGCGGTGGACGACGTCGACGTCGGCACGCGGGTGCAGCACGAGCCGGGCCACCACCGTCCAGTCGAAGGCCGCCCGCAGCACCACCTCCCGGTCGGCCACCGACTGCCAGGCAGCGGCGAAGCGCGCCGGGTCGAGGGGACCCGACCAGTTCCAGTGGAGCTGCTCGATGTGCCGGTCGGGGCCGCCGTGCCGGGTGACCGCCTCCCGCAGCAGGTCCCGCTGGTGGCCGACCAGGGTGACCGTTTCCCCGGCCCCCGCACGCGGGCCGAGCAGATCGGCGAGCAGCTCGGCGCCCGGCCCGCCCCCGGCGTCCCCGGCGTCCCCGGACGCACCCGCCCCGGGAACGAGCCGCAGCGTGTGCCGCCCCGGCCCGTGGCACTCCAGCGTGACCTGGAACTCCCGGTGGCGCCCCGCGATCCGCGCGGCGAAGAGCTCGGCGTCGGCGTCGTCGCGCAGTCCGCGCACGCCGAAGACGAGCGCGCGACCGGGCGTACGGCGCCCCGCCTCGCACACCACGGCGAGGACCGGCCCCGGGCTCCTCGGGCCCGATGCTCCGGTCATCGCCGTCCCGGCCTTCCCCCGGCCGCCACCGGGAGCTGGAGGAGGCCCGGCCTATCCGACCCGGCCGGCACGACGGCCCCCGACCCGAACGCGACACGGCACGGGCACGGGCACGCCCCCGCACACGGCGGCAGGCACGCACATCCACATCGGAACCAACATCGGCGTCGGCATCGTCATCGGCATCGGGCTCGGACTGTGCGTGGGCTGCGCTGCGGCGAGTCCCCTTGCCTTCACGGCGTACGCCTTCCCTTGGCCCGGCCGGAGGTTACCGGTCCAAAAAGCGTAGTAGGCCCGTCGGTTCGGGGACCCTTTCCTCAAGCGGCCCTGCAGCGCGCCGCGAACCGGAGTCCGCCGGCGCCGCCACGGGCACCGCGCCCGCCCGCACCCGCCGGTGCGCCTCGCTGACCAGATAGCGCCCCTGGACCAGATGCGTGGCGAAGCTCCACCGCTCCTCCGGGTCCCCGCCCCGGGTCTCCCCCGGCACCTCGGCCAACACGGCCCGCGCCGCGCCCCCGCCGGCCCCCGCCCCCGCCCCCGCCCCGATCGGCTCGATCACGAAGCCGAAGCCGGCGAAGCTCCGCCGCATCCCGTGCCCGAGCGCCTTCGTGTACGCCTCCTTCAGCGTCCACAGCCGCAGCATCCGGGCCCTGCGCTCCTCTTCGGGCAGCAGGGCCAGCTCCGCGTCCTCCGCCGGGGTGCACACGTGCTCGCGCAGCAGCTCGAAGGAGATCTCCCGCGCCGCGGGTTCCGCGTCCACCCCGATCGGCCCGGTCCGGCTCACCCCGACCACGATCAGCTCGTCGGTGTGCGCCAGGCTCACCTCCAGCTCGCCCCCGAGCCCGCGCAGCACGGGCCGACCACCGGGCCGGTACCCGAGGTCGAGGGTGTCCACGGGCACGTTCAGCGCGCTCGCGGCGGTGTACTTCATGACCAGCCGGGACACCGCGAAGCGCATCCGGCCCGCCGCGGTCGGCCCCTGCCGATAGCGCGGCCAGTCGTGCCCGAGCAGTGGCCGCAGCGCCGGATCCAGCAGCGCGGCCGTCAGCCACTGCCCCCAGGTGGTGCAGACGACCGCCCGACCCTCGTCGTCGAGCCGGTCGCCGAGCTCGTCCCACGGCCCGTCGGGCCCGGCGACCGCCAACGGCGCGGACTCCGCCGCCGCCCCCGCCCCTGCCGCGTTCACCACAGCACCCGGGTCGCGTAGAGGTCGCAGTCGACGCCGAGCCGGTCGCGCCCGTCCAACTCCGCCCACACCCGCTGCTGCGCCTCGATGTCAGCGGGCCCGCCCGGGCCACCGGGACCGATGCCGAGCCGGGCCGCGATCCGCGTGGCCGCGAGCAGCGGCCAGTGTTCGCCGCCCAGGAACAGGCCCCGCCCCGCGACGGCCCCCTGCACTCCCAGCACGGCGGCCGCCAGCAGCAGCATCGCCTGCCGGTCGGCCAGCGCCCGTACCGCCGGATCGGCGCGGCCCGCGTGCGCGGCGGCCAGGCACGGCCCGTGCAGCGCGCGCTGCTCGCTCACCAGCCGGCCCGCCACCCGCGCCAGCGCCGCGGTGACCGCCTCGCCTCCCGCGACGGCGGTGGAGAGCCGGGCCGCGGCCCCGGTGAGCACGCCGACGAGGGTGTCGTCGCCCTCCGGCGCCGGGGGCACACTCCGGGCCGGCATGGCCTCGCCCAGCCGGAAGAGCACGGCGCCCGTGGTGTCCGAGCGGCGTTCGAAGGCACAGGCCAGTGCGGGCAGTTCGCGCACCAGGTCCGTCTGGTAGGCGCAGACGTCCGCCGGTCCGGCCCCGGACCGGGACGCGTCCGCCACCAGTTTGGCCACCATCCGCCGCTCCAGGGAGTCGGCCGGCCGCCCGCACTCGCCGAGTACGAGGTCCAGCTCGTCCAGCACCCCGCCGACCACCAGCACGGTCGCGTAGCCGACGGCCGCGCGCACGGCCCGCCCGCCGCCCTGCGGCAGCGCACTGGCCCGCAGGCCCACCGCCACCAGGGCCTCGCAGGCCAGCAGATCGGCGAAGACGGCGGCCAGCGGGCCCCGCCACTGCCGGACCACCGGTTCGGTCCGACCCCGCTCGGCGACCATCCGTACCGCCGCGCGCAGCACCGTACCCGTGGTGGCGATCAACGCCGCCGGGCCGAGCAGCGCGGCGAACTCCCCCGCCCGCTCGGGCACCGGCTCCTCCCGCCGCGTCGCGGCGATCAGGGCCCGCGCGCCGTGGGCGTACCCGAACGCCAGGTCCCGGCGCAGCAGCGGGCGCAGCACGCGCACGAGGTCGTCGGCGGCGGTGAAGCGTCCGCCCCGCGCGGCCGGCACCAACTCGGCCCGCACCGCGGCCTCGACGGCGGTGCGCTGCACCCCGCCGACCCGGCCGCCGGTGCCCTCGCGCAGCGCGTGGAAGCCGTAGGGGTTGGCCTCGTCGTAGGGGTCGGAGAGCAGCGCCTCCAGCCGTACCGCCCGCAGCGCGACGTCCACGGTGGGCGCGAGGGCGGCGTAGGGGTGCGCGAGCGCGAAGTGCCGCGCCCGCGGCGGCCGGTCGACGACCGGCCCGGCCGGCTCGACTTCGGGGAGGACGACCGCCCGCTCCTGCACGGGACCGGACCGGATGAGCGCCATCGAACTGCTCCTTGTCATCAACGAGGTCGTGACCCTCGAATCCATCGGAAGGCGGCCGAGGGGAAGCCGGCGAACCTCACCGCGCACGAGGTGTCATCGCAGCCTGCGCACGGCGCTCTGCGCGTGCCACTTGGCCAGCCCGAGCACCTCTTCGCTCGCCCGCCCCAGCCAGCCGCGCACGTACCTGCGGGCCTCGGCGAGGCTCGTCCCCTCGCCCAGCACCCGCCCGACGGCCTCCTCGCTCAGCATCACCTGCTGCGCGCAGACCACCCGGACCCCGTCCTCGTCCGGCACCAGGGACCATTCGCCGCTGTGCGCGGCGATCAGTTCGGGGGTGACCAGTTCCTTGTAGACGATCCGCCCGGCCGAGGGGAAGCACAGCCGCACCGCCCGTGTGGACACCGTCCGCCCGCCCGGCGCGGCGCAGGTGTCCACCACCGCCACCTGTACGCCCGGCACGTCCTCGATGACGCTGGACCACTCCACGTGCGGGACGGATTCGCTCCAGTCCCCGATCCTGTAGAGGAAGTCGTAGACCAGCTCGGCGGAGCCCTGGACGTGCACGCTGTCCTCGAAGGAGAACAACAGCCCGTCCATCCGCTCCCAGCGCTCGGCGGTCTCCTTGAGGTGGGCGAGCTCCGCGTCCAGTTCCGCCCGCCACTCCCGCTGGCTGCGCTCGCTCTCCGCGGCGGGCAGACCGATCAGGGTCCGGCGCTGGCTCAGGGTCACCAGCGATCCGGTGTCACCGTCCGGTCGGACGCTCCAGGTACCGGACACGGGCGCGCCCAGCCGGGCGGTGTCCTCCTGCTCGAAGTCGACCGCGCGGGCGTGGGGGCGCAGCACCCGTCGGACGTGGAAGGAACGGACCCGGTCCCCGGCCACGTCCCACAGCCGCAGCCGTTCGTGTTCGCCGTCGAAGTCCATCCGCTCGACGTGGACGGGGGAGGGCAGCAGGAGGGGCCAGCGCACGGCGTCGGCCAGCAGTCCGTAGACCACGCCGGCCGGGGCGGCCACCCACGCCGTCTGCTCGCTCGCGTGCACACGCTGCGACGACATGAACGCCCCTTTCACCTCTACGGGTGCCCTCCAGGGTGCACGTCCCGACTCGAACCTCCCTCAAGCCGTTCGCCGCCGGTCACGGGACACCGCTCAGGCGGAGGCGGACCGACCGCTCTCGGCCAGGGCGTCGGCCAGCATGCGCCAGATCTCGGCGGCCAGGTCGATGTTGGCGTCCTCCTGGGCCTGTTGGGCCAGGGTGCGCAGGCCCTGGATGCCGGCCGGGTCGCCGCCGAGGATCAGCAGCTGGTGGCGGAGCATCTCCAGTCGGACCTGGTCGCGGTACGTCATCCTCGGCGCGTCCCCGGCCAGTTCGCCGAGGAGGGCGCGCGCGTCGTCGTACCGGGCGGTGGCGAAGGCCAGATCGGCCTTGAGCGCGGTGAGGTCCTGGCGCAGCGCGGGCGTGCCGACGAAGGCGAGGGCGGCCTCGGCCTCGGCGGCCCGGCGCTGGGCCTGTTCGGGGTCGGCGGGCAGGCGTTGCAGGTGCAGCCGGGCGGCGGCCAGGCGCAGCCTGAGCCAGAGCACCAGGTCCTCCTGGCTGCTGAAGCGTTCGAGCGCCTGCTCCAGGCAGGCCTGCGCGCCGGGGTAGTCGCCCTGCCTCATCCGGACGGCGGCGGCCGTCCACATGGCTTCCGCCCACAGCGCGTCCGAACGCCCCTCGACCAGCGCGGTCAGCTCGTCGGCGTGCGCCCGGGCCTCGCCGATGCGGCCCGCCTCGGCCTGTACGGAGATCAGCGCCAGCAGGGCCGTGGCGCGGTCCTCCACGCCCAGGTCCTCGCCGAGCGCGAGCCGGTGCGCCTCGACGGCCGCGTCGAGGGCCGGGGTGATGTCGCCGAGGGAACGCAAGCAGCGGGCGAGCCGGGTCAGCCCGCGCACGCGCAGCTCGGTGACGCCGACCTCGTCGCCGAGCACGACGAGTTGCCCGAGCCGTTCGCGTTCGGCCGCGTGCTCGCCCTGCAACCGGTCGGCCTGCGCGAGCAGCCACAGGGCCTGCCAGCGCAGTACGGGACTCTCGTGGGCCTCGGCGGCGAGTGCCTGGCGCAGCTCCTCGATGGCGTCGCTGGAGCCGGTGGACGCGGCGAGGGTGAGCGCGTGGGCCAGCGATCCGGTCGCGGGCTCCTCGAAGTCGGAGGGCTCCAGGCCGAGTCGGCCCGCGAGGTAGGTGACGGCCCGTTCGGTGGGCTGGCGGGCACCGGACTCCAGCCGCGAGAGGTAACCGGTCGACATGCCCTCGCCCGCGAGCGCGGTCTGGGACAGGCCCCGGGCCGTCCTTAACTTCTTCAGGCGGTGTCCGAACGCGGGCTGTCGCAGCATGAGCATCCCTGGGGTGAGCGGGGCAGGAGAGTCGCCGGGAGAACCGCACCGAGCGT
This sequence comes from Streptomyces sp. NPDC028419, assembly GCF_055565515.1. Classification (NCBI taxonomy): domain Bacteria; kingdom Bacillati; phylum Actinomycetota; class Actinomycetes; order Kitasatosporales; family Streptomycetaceae; genus Streptomyces; species Streptomyces sp. NPDC028419. The sequence goes on from NZ_JBVHUE010000052.1 coordinate 14,506, forward strand.
AGGCCGCCTGGCAACACCCGGGCAAACCTTTGCCACGATCCGCCGCTCCCCCTCATCCACCCCTCGTCCACTCCTCGAGCACTCCTCCAGCAGATCGAGGCAGACTCTCCAGAACCTGCTCTTTTCCGACGCCTGGGGGTCGACGATGAGGCCATCGGTGTGCGCACCACACGCGGCCGTCCCCGCTGCCGCTTTCCCGCACATCGGAGACGACACCATCGACCCACCCCAAGACGCCCAATCGGACGAAGACATCGGCTGGCCCAAACACTAACCCCCCGTTATCTTTTTCGCGGTCCTGCAATGGGGCCGCTGGCCTCCGGGCCCGGTATGACTGTGTCCCCTCTGTCGAAGGCATGACCTGGGGGGTGGTGTCGCCGGGCCCGTGGGGTGCCGTCGGAGACGCTGATGAGAGACCCGGCCACCGCCCGGTCCGGCGCAATGCCGGGCAGTACGCGGGCGGCAGGTCTGCATAACGTGGATGCGCGAACACGGTGCCACTGCCGAGGCCAGCACGGTCAACGAGCCGGAAAGGGTGCGATGTTCGACACCGAAGGCATAGGCGTCTTCCTCGGCATGGACGTCGGCAAGACCGCCCACCACGGCCACGGGCTCACCCCGGCCGGGAAGAAGGTCTTCGACAAGCCGATGCCCAACTGCGAACCCAGGCTGCGGGCCGTCTTCGACAAGCTCAAAGCCAAGTTCGGCACTGTGCTGGTGATCGTCGACCAGCCCGCCTCGATCGGCGCTCTGCCGCTGACCGTCGCCCGCGACGCGGGCTGCGAGGTCGCCTACCTGCCCGGACTCGCCATGCGACGGATCGCTGATCTGTATCCGGGCGAGGCGAAAACGGACGCGAAGGACGCGGCGGTCATCGCGGACGCCGCCCGGACGATGCCCCACACTCTGCGCTCGCTGGAGCTGACCGACGAGATCACCGCCGAGCTCACGGTGCTGACCGGCTTCGACCAGGACCTCGCGGCCGAGGCCACCCGCACCAGCAACCGGATACGCGGCCTGCTCACGCAGTTCCACCCCAGCCTCGAACGCGTGCTCGGGCCCCGGCTGGACCACCCGGCCGTCACCTGGCTCCTCGAGCGCCACGGATCCCCGGCCGCACTGCGCAAAGCCGGCCGCCGCAGACTCGTCGAACTCATCCGCCCGAAAGCCCCGCGCATGGCCGCCCGGCTGATCGACGAGGTCTTCGACGCCCTGGACGAGCAGACCGTCGTGGTCCCGGGAACCGGCACCCTCGACATCGTGATCCCGTCACTGGCCGCCTCGCTCACCGCGGTCCACGACCAGCGCCGGGCGCTCGAAGCCCAGATCAGCACCCTGCTGGAGGCCCACCCTCTTCACCAGGTCCTGACCTCGATGCCCGGAGTTGGGGTCAGGACCGCCGCCGTCGTGCTGGTCACCGTCGGCGACGGCACCGGCTTTCCAAGTGCCGCCCACCTCGCTTCCTACGCCGGTCTCGCCCCCACGACCAGATCCTCGGGGACTTCGATCCACGGCGAACACGCACCCCGCGGCGGAAACCGGCAGCTCAAACGCGCGATGTTCCTCTCCGCCTTCGCCTGCATGAACGCCGACCCGGCGTCCCGCACCTACTACGACCGCCAACGCGCCCGCGGGAAAACCCACACCCAGGCTCTCCTCCGACTCGCCCGCCAACGCATCAGCGTCCTGTTCGCCATGCTCCGGGACGGCACCTTCTACGAGTCCAGAACCCCCGCCAACACCCTCGCCGCATGACCATCCCGAACAGCCTCATACCCGGCATCACGTCCTTGACGAAAGACATAGAGACACCCCCCCAAAAAAACCCCACACCCCCAGCCCCGCAGGCAACCCGGCCCCGCCACCCCAGCCCCCCGCCGGCGACCCGGCCCCGCCACATCTCAGCCCCGCCGGCGTTTGAGGCGCCGCCGGAGGCACACCAGCCACCTCACCCCCGCACAGACCCCGGCTGGTACGCCCCAGCGCGCAAAGGCGACAAGACTCCGCCGCGCCCAGGCGGCCTGGCCCCGCCACATCTCAGCCCCGCCGGCGCTTGAGGCGCCGCCGGAGGCACACCAACCACCCCACCCCCGCACAGACCCCGGCTGGTACGGGCATCGGACCGCAGCCAGTTGCTACGTCGACCGCGAGGACGATCCACCCGTCGCCCACCCTCGGCAACAGCGTGGAGACCAGCAGCCGGCGCAACCGGACGGCCTCCAGCCAGCTGTGATTCACAGCGTCGTAGACCGCTCCGTGCCCACGGCGGCGCTAGGCCGTCAGCGTCAGCTCGACCAGCGACCTGACCAGCCCATCCGCACACAGCACAGCCCCGGCGAGCTCGAAGAGCGCATGCGCACGGGCATACAGACACTCGTAGGACTCCACACGAAAGCGGACTGCCACGGCCACGGCACGCACGTCGCGGGCACAGTCGGCGGGAAGACGTACGGGGTGGCGCGCCAGGCCAACCTGGTCAGCGTCCGGGTCCTGGACTGCAAGGCGCAAGGCGAGTACTCCGGGATGGTCGCGGGCCTGGACTGGGTGGCCAAGAACGCCAAGCAGCCGGCAGTCCTCAACGCGTCGCTCGGCGGTCCCAAGCCCGACGCGTTGAACGCCGCCGCGGACGCCAGCGCGGACGCGCTGCTGTTCACCAACGGCCTCTGATCACGAGCGCGCGGGCCCGATAGGGGCGGATGGGCGCGGCGAGCCCGGCGCGACACGAGGAGAAGGCCGCATGGCAGCAGTCGGGGTGCGCCACCCCGAGGCCCACTTCTGGGGCGTGTGGGCCGCCGCCCGCAAGGACCTGGAACCGGTCGTGAAGGACGTGGGCCGCGACTACGCGGGCCACGTCACGGTGGTCCGGAGCCACCACACGGTACGGCCACACCCAGGGTCAGATGCCCGCTGTAGCGGCCGGCTCTCCGGCGACCACGGGCCGCACACGAGTCAGCAGGAGTTCCAGGAACCGCTCTGGCCGCCGGAACGCCGCGAAATGGCTGCAGTCCTCGATCAGCGCGAAGTCCTTGACCGGGGCCTGGACGTCGTCAAAGAAGCGGCGGGCGAGCTCCGGCGGCGTGAGGACGTCCTTGTCTCCCTGGAAGATGAAGAGGGGAAGCTCGAACTTCGTGCCCTCGGCCCAGTCGTCGAACCCGGTGGTGGCCTCGGTGATCTGCTCCGAGATGGTCATGCCCTTGACGAAGCGCCCCAGCTCGCGCAGCGAGTGCAGCGGCGAGAACCACAGGGACCCCATGACAACCTTCTTCATCGTGTCCAGCGTCAGCGGGTCGCTGGTGGCCAACAGCTTGGCGTGCATGGCGCGCTGGCGGGCGGTCCACTGCCGTTCGTCGGGGTCGAGCGCCTCGACTGCCGCCAGTTCCTTGAGCTTTCCGGTCGTACGCAGCCGGGTGAGCAGGGCCTGGTGCACGGAGTCGTCACGGCCGGCGTCGTGGATGTTCTGGTCGGTGCCGATGTATGCGGAGTAGCGTTCGGGGAACTCGCGGGCGAGCCGCAGGCCGAAGGCGCTTCCGTAGGAGTGGCCGAGCAGGACGATCTTTTCGACGCCCAGGCGCACGCGTATGTGGTCGGTGACCTCGATCGCGTCCGCGTAGATCCGGTCGAAGGTCATTTCCCCCTGGCCTTCCGGACCGCTGCGGCCGAGGGTCTTGAGGGCGCCGCGCATGTCCCAGCGGACGATCGTGAAGTGCCTCTCCCAGGATCTCGTGCGTGGTCCGAAGATCGCGGTCGAGGCCCCAGGGCCGCCGTGCAGTTCCAGAACCACCGGGTTGGCCAGATCCTCGCCACGGACCGAAATCCACTGGTCGATGCCGCCGATGCTGACGAAGCCCTGCTCGTCGATGCCGTTCGGAGTGTCGATCTTCATCAGCGAGGCGTTACGGGAACGCTTGATGGCGCGGTGGCCAAGGGCGCCGACCCCGGGTGCGGCAAGGAGGACAGCTGCGGACGTGGCGGCGATGGTGGCGATGGTGGCGATCACGATGACTCCCTGGAGCGAAACTGTATATGTCGTAAGCGATTGGCTATACGATATAAACAGTTAGGATGAGGTGTCAACGGGTTGCTGCAGGGGAGGCGAAGGTGGCCATGAAGAAGGTCGGCAAGCAGGCCGGCGTGAAGGAGAGCTTCGCGCTGCTGTGGGGTCAGCAGGAGCCGCCAAGCCGGGGCCCGAAGCCCTCGCTCACCGCGGGCCAGATCGCAGAGGCGGCCGTCGAGATCGCCGACGCGGAGGGCCTGAAGGCGGTCTCGCTTGCGCGCGTGGCCAAGGAATTCGGCGTCACCGCCATGGCGCTCTACCGGTACGTTCCGGGTAAGACGGAGCTCCTCGACCTGATGGTCGACCTCGCGATCGGCCCCCCGACCCCGGTCGCCGGCCTCCCCGGCGGCTGGCGCGCGCAGCTGACCGAGTGGGCCCGGCAGTGCCTGGCGACGTACCACCGCCACCCGTGGATCCTGACAGCGACCGGCATGCGCCGCCAGATCATGGGCCCTCATCAACTCGGCTGGCTGGACGCGGCCTTGGCCGCGCTGGCCGCGACGGGGCTGTCGGCCGCCCAGCAACACGACACGTTCCTGCTGCTCGTCGGCCATGTGCGCAATGTCGCCCATCAGTACGTCGATGATGACGAGGCGGCGAACGCGGAGTGGGCCCACCTGACGGCCAAGGTCCTGGAGCGAGACCAAGAGCGCTTTCCCGCCCTGACGGCAGTGATCGCGGCAGGCGGCTTCGCCCCGCAAGGCGGGAATCCGTTGGACTTCGGCCTGGAACGCATCCTTGATGGCGTAGCGGCCCTGATCCCCGGTGACCCGGTCCGGGACTACCAGTAGTCAAGAACTCACCGACCAAGCGACCCCAGGCGGGCAGCCACGAGGTCAGCGCAGGGGGGTCCGGCGAACCAGCCTCGCGAAGCCCGGACAGTGACGGGGAGACTGGTTTGAATCGCATGAGGAGTCACTGGTTCCTACCGAGGCAAGCGTCCAAGACGGGGACTGGTCAGCGCCACCCGGCCGGTGCGACGGAGGCCCATCCGGGCCCCGTGCCCACGAAAGCTGACCGTCGAAATTTGAGTCCCTACAGAAAGACACCCCCACCCCCCTCAAGCACTCCCCGAGCCCCCCTGGACCCGCCCCCGACCCCCCACCCCACCCCCCATTGCCACCCGCACACCCACCCCGGCCACACCAACCGGCAAGCCAGCCGCCCCCAAGGGAGCCACCGCCGCCCCCAACTCCCCTTCCGTCAGCTCACCCCCACCCCCCGCCGCATAGCCGTCCGGCCGCACCAGGACCCACCCCCCGGCAGAGAGCCCCAACGCCTCCCGCACCCGCCCCCGCGGATCCACCAACTGCCTCGGCCCCACCCCAGACCCGGACCCGGACCCGGCCCCAGACCCCCGCGCCCACCCCACCCCACCCCCCACGACCGTCCGCACCGACAACCACCCCGCCCACCGCGCCGCAGCCGCCCGAGCCGTCTCCACCGCCTCGCCCGTACCCTCCGGCACGTACAGCAACGACCACCGCACGTCCCGCAACTCCCCCCGCAGCTCCTCCGCGACGACCCGCGGACCCCCCGCCAACCCCCCGGGCCGCCCCCCGTACGCCGACCCGAGCCCCGACATGTCGCCGAGCACCTTCCGCTGGATGACCCGGTGCAACAGCCCGGTCCCGCGCACGACGCCCATGACGGCCGGCAGCGCCGCCCCCGCCATCGCGTTCGTGAGCTGCGCCAGCACCCCCGTCCGCTGCGCGGCCCCGAGCAGCGCCCGCGCCACCGGCACCCGCTCCTCCTCGTACGTCCGCAGCAGCTCCGGCCCCGTCCAGCCCTGGTCGACCATGGCCAGCTTCCAGGCCAGGTTGTACGCGTCCTGCACACCGGTGTTCAGGCCGTGCCCCGACGCGGGACCGAAGACGTGCGCCGCGTCCCCGGCGACGAAGCACCGGCCCTCGCCCATCCGCGTCGCCACCGCCGCCCGGAAGGTGTGCACGGCGCTCCAGAGCGGCACACCCACCCGCATCTCGCGCCCCAACCCGGCCGACAGCTTCGCGGAGAGCCGCAGTTCCACCGGCCGCCCGTCCCCGACCACGTCGGCGGGCGACGAGTCCAGCAACCGCCAGTGCCCGACGCGGCGGTGCGGGATCAGCAACAACGCCTGCCCCCCGACACGCACCCAGTGCACGGTGTCCTGAGCCAACCCAACGAACCCCCCAGCCACCCCACCCACCGCACCAGAGGAAGCAGAGGAAGCAGAGGAAGCAAACCCACCGCCCCCACCCACCTCCACCACCGCATCCGCCAACTCCCAGACCTCATCGGCCCCCTCCACCCCCGGCAGCCGCAACCGCCCCCGCACCGTGCTGTCCGCCCCGTCGCACCCGACCAGCCAGGGCACGGCGCAGGCCTCCCGCCGCCCGCCGGAGTGCTCCAGGTACGCCCGTACCCCGTCCTCGTCCTGCTCGAAGGACGTCAGCCGCACGCCCCATTCCACCTGGACCCCGAGGCGGGCGGCGGCCTTGCGCAGCACGGCCTCGGTACGGGCCTGCTCGATGACGACGGTGAAGGGGTACCGGGTGGGCGTCGAGCCGTAGTCGGCATCCAACCGGACCGGCCGTCCACCACCCGCGGTCATCGTGAACGCCCGGTTCCGCCGCCCCTGTTCCAGTACGGGCCCCACCACGCCCATCTGGTCGAGCACCTCCAAGGTCCGCGGATGCAAGGTGACGACCCCGCGCCCGCGCGCTCCGCCCGGACGCCCCGGCCCGGCGGCCGCGTCGACCACCCGGACCCGCAGACCCCGGCGGGCCAGTTCGTGCGCGGCGGTCAGCCCGACCGGCCCGGCCCCGACGATCAGTACCCGTGCGCCGGTGGTCCCACTGCTCCGCGGCATGGCGCCGCCCCCTCCCCGTGGGCCGTCAACCCGCCTCCGTGGGTACGGCGTACACGGCGTTCACGGCGTTCCATCCTCGGCAGCACCGCTCGCAGCCGCCCGGACACCCACTGGAGGAGAACAACCGGCAGCGCCCACAAAGAAGGGCCACGGAAGAAGGGCCACAGGCCCCGACCCGACGTATCCACGGCACACCGGTGCCCCGCCGCCACGGAGATGTGATCCCATGATCATATGAAGAGGACCCTTTACCTGCTCTGCTCCGCCGCCCCGCCCGTCTTCGACGTGGCCCACGTCATCGAGGACGCACAGGCCCGTGGCTGGGACGTGTGCCTCGGTCTGACCCCCACCGCGGCGCACTGGGTGGCCGGGAGCCTCGACGGACTGGCGGCGCTGACCGGGCACGCCGTGCGCTGGCAGTACAAGCTGCCCGGCGAGCCGGACGTGTGGCCCGCCGCGGACGCCCTGCTCTTCGCCCCCGCCACCTTCAACTCGGTGAACGCCTGGGCCCTCGGCCTCACCGACCGCTTCGTGATCGGTTCGGCCGCGGAGGCCATCGGCAAGGGCACGCCCGTCGTGGCGATGCCGTGCGCGAACGCCGCCCTGGCCGCCCACCCGCAGTTCGACCAGAGCGTGGCCGTCCTGCGGGGGGCGGGCGTCGACTTCCTCTACGGGGAGGGCGGCTTCGTACCCGGCCCGGCGGGCCCGGACGCCCCCGCCCACTTCCCGTGGGCCGCGGCCCTGGACGCGGTGGACCGCCGCGTCGCCACCGCGAACGGCGGCGCGGTCTGACGTCCCCCGGGGCCGCCGTTCACTCCCCCGTCACGCCGTCGATCGCCTCGCGCAGCAGATCGGCATGGCCGTTGTGGCGGGCGTACTCCTCGATCATGTGGGTCAGGACGTAGTGCAGGGAGTAGATCTCGTCGATCTTGCGCTCCTCGTCCACGTACCGGCCGGTGACGTCCAGGGACTCGGCCCCGTCGACGATCGCCCGGGACAGCCCGCAGGTCCACTCCCACTTCTCGAAGGCCTCCTGCGGGTCGGCGTCCTCGACCTCCCACTCGGTCCACCGTCCGGCGGCGTCGCGCGGCCAGTACCCGCGCACGTCCTCGCCGTTGATGACGTTGCGGAACCAGCCCCGCTCGACCTCGGCCAGGTGGCGGACCAGTCCGAGCAGGGTGAGCCCGGTGGTCGGGATCGGTTTGCTGCGCAGCTGTTCGGCCGTCAGGCCCGTGCACTTCATCATCAGGGTGTCGCGCTGGAACTGGAGCGTGCTGGTGAGCGTGGCGCGTTCGTCGCCCACCTGGACCGGAAGGGTTCTCTGTTCGTCGAGCATCGGGCGATCATGCACACCACGCGCCCGCCCCCACCCGGGATTCCACGTATTGGACAGTCACCGGACCACCCACCGGACCACCCACGGGGCCACCTCACCGGCGCGCACCCACCTCCGCCCCCGCCGGCACGGCCCGCCGCCCACCCCGCTGCCCGGGCACCAGCCCGGCCAACACCCCAGAACCTGCCCCCCAACCCACACCACCGGCACCCACACCCACACCCACACCCACACCCACACCAGCACCAGCACCAGCACCAGCACCAGCACCAGCAGCCATATCCACCCCAGCCACCCCAGACACCCCCGCCCCCACCTCCGCCTCCGGCACCGCCCCGCCCCGCGCCCGGTACCACGCGGCCGCCACCCCCAGCCTCCGCAGCGGCCCGGGCCCCGGGTCGACCCCGCCCAGCGCCCAGGCCGTGTCGCTGCGGTACCACATGTCCCCGGCCAGCAGCGAGAACTGGCGCTCGCTCACCCACCCGGGCCGCGCCCGCAGCCCCGCCAGGCAGGCGTCCCACCCCAGCGAGCCGCCCGCTCCCGGCGCGTGCGGCAGCACCCCGTACTCCGCCAGGGCCCCCATCAGCGCCCCGTTGCGCACCGGCTCCGGGTGCCCCGCGTGCAGCACCCCGCCCGGCAGCGCCCGCGGGGTCACGGCGAGGGCCGCGACCAAACGTGCCAGGTCCATGACATCTATGAAGGAGGCGAGCCCGTTCCCCCCGGCCCAGCCGGCCGGCACCCGCCGGAAGGCGTCCACCAGCGCCGGCACGGCCCACCGGTCCCCGTACCCGGTCACCAGCGGAGCCCGCAGCACCGTGCCGCCCGCGGCCAGCACCGGGGCCTCCCCCGCGAGCCGGCTGCGACTGGCGGCCGACACCGGCGCGGGGTCCAACTCGCCCTCCCCCGGCCCTCGGTGCGGCCCGGGCCCGTACACCGCACAGGTCGACAGGTGCACGATCCGCGGCACTCCGGCCCGGCGCGCCTCCGCCATCAGGGCCGACGTACCGCGGACGTTCACGTCGTCGCAGCGCCGCTCGTCCCCGCCGACGTACGAGGCGAGCGAGAGCAGGACCGAGGCCCCGTCGCACAGCCCGCGCAAGGAATCGGGATCACCCAGGTCCCCGCACACCCCGCCGGCGCCCGCCCGCCCGCCCGAGACCCGACGCTCCCGCGAGAGGACGCGCACCGGCACCCCCTCGTCGAGCAGTCTTCGCACCACCGCCGAGCCCACGAACCCGGTTCCCCCGCTGATCACGATCATCACGCCACCCCCGGCCGACTGCCCCACAGAAAAAAAGAGAACGCCCTTTATGTTATGAGGGCGTTCTCTCTTCGCGCAGGCGTTCGGCATGGTTTCCCGCACATCCCTACCCGGACGGCGCGGCCATCACCCGACGACCATCACCCGGCAGTCACTCCTCCAGCCCCTCCCGCCCCGGCTCCCCCGCCGGCCCCCGCCCACACCCACGCTCCCGCTCCAGCGCCCGCTCCCGGAAGAACGCGCGCACGTCCCCCACCAACAGCTCCGGCACCTCCATCGCCGCGAAGTGCCCGCCCCGGTCGTAAGAGGTCCACCGCACGACGTTGTCCGTCCGTGCCGCGACGTGCCGCAGCGGGATGAAGTTGTCCCGCGGGAAGTCGGCGAGGGCCGTCGGCGTCGCCGACGGCTCCGGGGGCCCGCCGTAGTACGCCGCGTGCGCCCGCTCGTAGTAGATGCGCGCCGCCGACCCGGCCGTGCCGGTCAGCCAGTACAGCATCACGTTCGTGAGCACCTGGTCCCGGTCCACCGGGCACCGCGGATCGGTCCACTCCACGAACTTCTCGCCGATCCAGGCCAGGAGCCCCACCGGCGAATCGTTGAGCCCGTACGCCAGGGTCTGCGGCCGGGTCGCCTGGATGTCCGCGTACCCCTGCCGCTCCCGCGCCCACACCCGGTAGCGCTCCCAGGAGGCCACCGTCCGCTCCCGCTCGGCCGGGCTCAACCCCGCGAGTTCCGCCTCGCCCGGCGCGGCGACGGCGCCCGCTCCGGGCAGCAGGTTCAGGTGGACCCCGATGACCCGCTCCGGCCGGATCCGGCCCAACTCCCGGGAGATCGCGGCCCCCCAGTCGCCGCCCTGCACCCCGTACGCCGGGTACTCCAGCCGCTCCATCAGTTCGGCGAAGGCCCGCGCGACCCGCTTGAACTCCCACCCGGTGTCGGTCGTGGGCCCGGAGAGGCCGAAGCCGGGAATGCTCGGAAGCACCAGGTGGAAGGCGTCGCGCGGATCCCCGCCGTGCGCCCGCGGATCGGTGAGCGGCCCGACGACCTGCTCGAACTCGACGATCGAGCCCGGCCAGCCGTGGGTCATCAGCAGCGCAGTCGCGTCCGGCTCGGGCGAGCGCACGTGGGCGAAGTGCACCTGGGCCCCGTCGATGACGGTGGTGAACTGCGGCCACTCGTTCAGCCGCGCCTCGGCCGCCCGCCAGTCGTAGCCCTGGCGCCAGTGCCCGGCCAGCTCCCGCAGATGGTCACCGGGAACGCCGTAGTCCCAGCCCACTCCGGCCAGTTCGGAGGGCCACCGGGTCCGGTCCAACCGCTCCGCCAGGTCGTCCAGCTCCCGCTGCGGCACATCGAGCCGGAAGGGCCTCAGCGACGCACCACCCGCACCCGGACCGGCACCCGCATGCCCCACCACAAGATCATCATCCATGGGCCGGATGCTAGTGCGCTAGAGCACCATCACCCGCGCCATCACCCGCAACGTCGAGCGCGCCATCAAGCGCGCCGTCACCCACACCATCAAGCGGCATACAGATCAAAGGTCGACCCCCGCTTGGGCCCCGCCGCCACGTCCAGCGCCGGATCCACCGTCAGCATCGCCTGGTGCAGCCGCTGCAACTGCGGCGAGGGCTCCACGCCCAGGTCCTCGATCAGCCGGGTCCGCAGCCGCCGGTAGACGTCCAGCGCCCGCGCCTGCCGCCCCGACCGGTACAGCGCCACCATCGCCTGCGAGTGCAACCCCTCGTGCTGCGGGTGCCGGGCGATCATCTCCGCCAGCTCCGCGAGCAGTTCCCCGTGCCGCCCGAGCCGCAGGTCGACGTCGATCCGCCGCTCCATGGTGACCAGCCGGGACTCCTCCAGCCGCATCACCTCGATCTCCAGGATCGGTCCCACCCGTACGTCGACCAGGGCCGGCCCCTGCCACAGCGCCAACGCCTTGCGCAGCTGCGCCGCCGCGCCCTCGTCGTCCCCGGCCTCGAAGGAGGCGTGGCCGCCGGCGACCAGGGTCTCGTACTCGAAGACGTCCAAGCACTCCGGCGGTATCTGGAGCAGGTACCCCCCGTGCCGCGTGGCCAGAATGTCCTTGGCACCGCCGCCCGCGCCGTCCAGTCCGCCCGGCTCCGCGCCCGGCCCGCCCGGGCCCATCGCGGTGCCCAGTCTTCGGCGCAGCTGGAGTATGTAGGTCTGCAGCGTGGTCAGCGCACTCTGCGGCAGGTCCGTGCCCCAGATCTCCTCCATGAGGGTGGGCACCGGCATCACCCTCCCCGGATACAGCGCGAGGAGGGTCAGGATCTGCCGCGGCTTGCGCGCTGTCGGAACGATCGACCCCCCGTTGACCTCGGCACTCAACGGACCCAGAACCCGAAACTTCACGGTCTCCTCCGCACGTCGTCGAGCTACCTCGCTTTTCGGCCGTCCCCGGCCTTCGACTCACGAAAGATAGCCGGGCCCCACGCGATGTCACCGCATTCTCAAGTCCCTTTCGAGGCCACCTCCATGGGGCTTGACCGGCGCCCTTCCGACAGCTGCTAGATTCCGCTCGAAGGCGTACGAAATGACGTACGAAGGGGGATCGCCACCGTCATGGAATTCCTTCTCCTCGGTCCGGTCGAGGCACTCGATCCGCGTACGGGCGCCCGTAGCGCCCCCTCGGGAGCCAAACAGCGCGCCCTGCTCGGCGCGCTCGCCGTGCACCGCGGCCGGGTCCTCTCCGCGGACCGGCTGATCGACGAGCTCTGGGGCGACGCCCCGCCCGCCGCCGCGGCCGGCGCACTCCAGGCCCACATCGGCCGGCTGCGCCGCTCCCTGCACGCGGTCGACGGCCGCGACCACATCGCCACCGGACCGGCGGGCTACCGGCTGCGCGGCACCGCGTGCGGAACCGACGCGGGGGCCTTCGAACGGCTGTCGTCCGAGGGCCGCGCGGCCCTCCCCACCGATCCGGTACGCGCCGCCGACCTGCTCCGTCGCTCGCTCGCCCGGTGGCGCGGCGCACCCCTGGAGGGCGCGTCGGGCGGCCGGCTCTGCGCGGCGGAGGCGGACCGCCTCGGGGAACTACGGCTGACCACCCAGGAAGCCCTGTACGAGGCCTGCCTGGCCGAGCCGCACGCCGACCACCGGCTCCTGGCCCGGGAACTGGAGCGCCTCACCGCCGACCACCCGACCCAGGAGCGCCTCTACGACCTCCTGATGGTGGCCCTGTGCCGCGGCGGCCGCCGCTCGGAGGCGCTGGGCGTCTACGAGCGGGCGCGCCGACGGCTGCGCACCGAACTCGGCGTGGAACCGGGCCCCGCACTGCGCGCCCGGGCCGCGGAAATCCTGGAGGACCGCACGGAGAGCCCCGCCTCGGGAACGGCCGCGGCACTACTCGACCTCGGCAGCGAGATATCCCGCCTGAGCGCCCGCGTGGACGAACTCACGCACCGCCTGAATTCCACTGGAGCACTCACCGGCTGACACAAAGCAGCGCGCGAGAAGAAGGAACGGAGACGGAATCCAGAACCAAAGCCCTCAAGAATTGAACCCGGACCCAGCCCCAGCCCCAGCCCCAGCCCCGGCCCCGGCCCCAACGGCCCCGACGTCCTCGAACCCGCCCTCGGACCCGGACCCGGACCCGGACTGCACATCCGCCCCCGCCCCCACCCCCGCCTCAGGCTCGGGATCCACCCCGGCCCCCGCCCACAGCGGCGCCGCCGCCCGCGTCCGGTACTCCCCTTCGCGCCCGGCAGCCACCACGCTGGGCAGGAGCAGCGCCCACAGCTCCGCCACCTTGCGCTGTAACTCCCCGTACGGCATGCCGGTCCCGGACATGCCCTCGATCCCGCACGCGGCGGCCGCGACCAGCGACTCCGCGTTCTCCCAGCGCCGCTCCGCACACAGCTCACCCGTGTCCCGGGCCTGTCGCAGCAGCGTGCACACCACGGTGAGCCACGTCCGCTGGAAGTCGATCACCGGGGGCTGGTGACCCGCGCACTCCTTGGTGATCCGGAAACTCGCCGGGATCGCCGGGTCCTCGTGCAGCATCCGCGCCATCCAGTGCGTGGTGTCGATCAGCGCCTGCAACGGGGAGGCCCCGCCCTCGCGCAGCGACCGTACCGACGCGTGCAGCAGTGCGCAGCCCCGCTGCTGCACCGCCTCCGCGAGCTCGTCCTTGGAGGCGAAGTGGAAGTACAGCGCCCCCTTGGTCACTCCGGCGGCGCCCGCGATGTCACCCAGGGTCGCGTTCGCGTATCCATTGCGGTGGAACAACTCGGCCCCGGCGCCGACGAGCCGCCTGCGGGTCCGCTCCGACCTCTCCTGCACCGCACCGTCCCCTCTCGTCCCGCGCAGCCGAGCCGCGGCACTCGCCTTCACACCCTCGTGCCCACCGCTGCGCCGGTCCGCGGCCAGGGCCGCACCCGCACCCGCACCCGCACCCGGCATCAGACGCGGACGAGCCGCTCGCCGCCCGCGTCCGTCGCCTCCGCCAGGCTCTCGGGGCCGGCCATCAGGATCGAGCGCTGCAACCGGCGCAGCGCGGCGGACGGTTCGAGCCCGAGCTCGCGCACGAGCATGCCGCGCAGCCGCTGGTAGACGTCCAGGGCCTCACCGCGCCGTCCGGAGCGGTGCAGGGCGAGCATGAACTGCCCGTGCAGGTTCTCGTGCGTGCGGTAGCGGCTCGCCAGCACCGTCAGCTCGGCCAGCAGTTCACGGTGCCGTCCCAGTCGCAGGTCCGCCTCGATGCGCTGGTCGAGCGCGCACAGCCGGGTCTCCTCCAGCCGCCGGGTCTCCATGTCGAGCTGGACCCCGCCCTGTACGTCGGCGAAGGCGGGCCCCGACCACAGGGCGAGGGCCTCGCGCAGCAGCCGCGCCGCACCGGGGAAGTCCCCGGCGTCCATCGCGCGGTAGCCGGTCCCGGCCAGCCGGTCGAACTCCCGCACGTCGCTCGTGCCGCCGTTGCTGTTGAGCAGGTAGCCGCCGGGCAGCGTGACGAGGACGTCCTTCGCGGTGCGCCCCGCGGCGGCACCCGCGGGCGCACCCCCCTCGGGGTCCGCGTCCGGGTCCCGTTCCTGCTCCAGCGCCGTCGCGATCAGTGCGCGTAACTGCAGAACGTACGTCTGCAGGGTGGTCCGTGCGCTGCGCGGCGGTTCGCCCGCCCACAGCTCCTCGATCAGTGCCGACACCGGCACGACCTGGTCGGCATGGAGCGCAAGGAGCGCCAGGACCTGCCGGGGCTTGGGGGCGGTCGGCGTGATGGAGATTCCGTTCTCCCGCACGGCCAGTGCGCCCAGTACATCGATGTCCACGCCGTACTCCCCTGTCCTTGGATGAGTCGCGATCTCAGTAGAAAACAGGACCGACGGTTTGTCAATATCAAACCGGTTGCGCTGTTTTGCAGCCCAGCCGCGCCCTAGCCACACTCAAGAACCCACTCTGAACAGGGGAGTTGTACGTCGATCAACACGCCGGAACACACTCGGCACCCCTAGGTCACCCCTCAACGGGGCCTACAGATCGGCCTCCGGAGCTCAAAAAGCAGACCGCACGGTCTCGTTCGGCACTACGCCCCCGAGCCGGCACCCAACCCCACACCCGAGCCACCACCCGACTCCACACCCACACCCGCACCCACACCCGCACCTGACCCACCATCAACACCCCCCTCAACACCCCCACCCCCATCCCCATCCCCGGTCCCACCCCCACCGCCGGAGGCCCCCGCACCCCGCCCCACCCACCGCCCGGTCCCCTCGGCCACCAGCCCACCCAGCACCCCCTGCGCGGCGAGCCGCGGCAGCATCAGGATCCAGAACCGGGTCAGGGTCTCCCGCGAGACCCAGTCCCGCTCCTCGGCGCCCAGCACCTCCAGCCCCACCATCGAGGCCACCACCGCGTTCGCGGCGTCCTGCGGCAGCACCCCGTCGGCCAGGGCACCCCCGCGCGCCGCGGACCGGACCACTTCGTCCACCCACACCTGCCACTGGCGCCGCAGGTCCACTCCGCTGCCCCGCGAGACGTCCGCGCACAGTCCGAATCCGGCCCGTACCACGACGTCCTCCGCGAGCAGGGCCATCAACTCGTGCGTGGAATCCACCAGCACCTGCAACGCGTTCGCGGCCAGTTCGGCCGCCCCGCCCGGCCGCCCGGAGGTGATCCGCCGCAACGCCTCCACCGCACGGTCCTCCACGGCTCGCGCCAGCGCCGTCTTGCTCTCGAAGTGGAAGTGCAGTCCTCCGGCGCTCACTCCGGCCCGCTTGCTGATCATCGCGATCGACGCGGTGCCGAACCCCTCCTCGGCGAACACCTCCGCGGCGCAGCGCACCAGGGTTTCACGCGTGCGGGCGGCACGTTCCTGCTTGACCATGGAGTCTCCACAAACCGCCCTCGCGGTTTGCCCAGAGGAGTAAAAGATCTTCAGCCGACACAGTCGGCGCCCCCGCTGGAGCGGCGCTCGCGCCGCGCCGGAGCCTGCAGGTGAACGGCGCTCGACCACCGGCCCAACCGGGGCCGACCGCTCACCGCCCCGTGGGCCCGCCGCCGGGACTCTCCTGCCTACCGCCGCCCCGCGAGCCCGACACCCGCACCAGCACGCGCACCCGCCCCGGCAGCACCGGCCCCCGCCCCCGCGCCCCCCTCTGCCAGGGACTCCAACTCCAGGGCCACCCGGTGCCCGCGGTCCGGCGCCATGTCCAGCCGGCCGAGCATCGCCGGCGTCGAGATGCTCGGGTAGATGTGCTGGTAGACGGAGGCCACCCGGTCCTCGATGTCCTCGCGGTCGTTGAGGGTCTGCGAATAGATCTGCGCACCCGTCCAGCACGCCGAGAGGATCCAGGCCGTCTCGGCGGGGTCCACGTGCGGCAGCAGTTCGCCCTGCTGCTTCGCCTGGACCAGCAGTTCACGGGTGAATTCGATCCAGCCCGGCACCGATCCGCCGCCGAAGATCTCGCGCATCCCGGGGCCGAGCGAGAGCCGCGCCCCCGCGCTGAGCATCGGTTCGAACTTCATCCGGTGGGCCAGCAGCATCGCCACGTCGACGAGCTCCTGGAGCTTGCTCTCCCTGGACGGCACCCCGGCCTCGCCGAACTGCTCGTCGAGCACACCCTGCGCCAGCTCCTGCTTCGAGGAGAAGTGGAAGTACAGGGCGCCCTTGGTGACGCCCGCGCGCGCGAGGATGTCCGCGATGGTGGCTGCGTCGTAACCGCGCTCGTCGAAGACCGAAGCGGCCGCCTCCAAGATCGCGCGACGCGTACGGACCGCACGTTCCTGTCGTGCCACGGTGCCTCCGTTGTCCAGGGTCGGTTCAGGCTGGGTCCCGCGAACAGGATCCACCACCCCTGATAAAACCAACCAGAAGGTCCGTATTTTATCAAGCGGACCCTAGCCGGCCCTCGACCCCCTACGGGCGTCGCTTCCCCGCCCGCCCCCGGTCGGGCCCCGCCCGCTCCCTCCCGCCCCGCCTCCCACCTCCACCCCAACGGGTCGAACCGCCCGAAGCCCCCCAAAGCCCCCTCGGCGGCCCCCTCGGGCTCCCCCGCCCGGACGACGGAGGAGCCCGACGCATCTATGTCAAGTCGGCGCGCACAGCACCCTTTTGGACCACGATGTGGACCACGATTCGGCAACCACCGACGGTCGCCTTGTGAACCACTATCCGGCGGCCACCGACTGGCGAGCGGCGCCGAGGAGCACCGGAAGCTCCTTGAACCCGTTGGAGATGAACGACTCGACCTTGCGCAGCTCCTCCGGCCGGACGGCCAGCGAGAGGTCCGGGAAGCGCTCGAAGAGCCTCCGCAGTCCCACCCCGCACTCCAGCCGGGCCAGCGAGGCGCCCAGGCAGTAGTGCGTGCCGAACCCGAAGGAGAGGTGCTCCCCGCGGGTGGCCCGGGTGAGGTCGAAACGATCCGCGTCCGGGCCGTGCACCTCGGGATCCCGTCCGGCCGAGGCGAACGAGACGACGATGGGGGCGCCCTGGGGTATCACCACCCCGTCCTCCATCTCGATGTCCTCGACCGCGAAGCGCATCAGGGCGTAGGTCGCGGGCGGCTCCAGCCGCAGCGCCTCCTCGACCGCGTCCTCCCACGAGGCCTTGCCGCCGCGCAGCAGCTCCAACTGGTCCGGGTTGCGCAGCAGTTCGTAGACCACCGAACAGATCAGGTTCACCGACGTCTCGTATCCGGCCGTGAAGAGCAGGATCAGGTTGTCGATCAGCTCCTTCTCGCTCAGCCGGGAGCCGTCGCCCTCGTCACGGGTGTTGATCAGCGCCGTGGTCATGTCGTCGCCGGGGTGCTCCCGCCTGTGGGCGAGCAGCTCCGTCATCGTGACGTAGAGCAGCTCTCCGTTGGCCTGGGCGTCCTCCGCGGTGATCGTCGTGTCGAAGAAGCCCTTGATGATCCTGTGCAGCGGCTCCCACGACGGCTGCGGGATCCCGAACAGCTCGAAGACGATGCGGGTCGGCAGGTCGTGCGCGAAGGCGGTGCGCAGGTCCACCACCTCGCCCTGCGGCAGCGCGGCCATCCGGTCGAGGAGCTCGTCCGCGACCTCCTCGATCCTCGGCAGCATCCGGGCGACCCGGCGCGCGGTGAAGGTGGCCACCACGGGCTTGCGCAGCCGGGTGTGCTCCGACCCGTAGGCGGTGATCATGTTCTGTACGGACACCCAGATGGCCAGCGGCCATTCCTCGCCGACCTCGCCGTTGGCCCAGGCGGGCCAGTGCCGGTAGGCGTCCTTGGAGACCCGGGGGTCGACCAGCAGCCGGCGTATGGTCTCGCTCCCGCTGATCACCCATCCGGTCACCCCGCCCGGCAGGACCACCGGCGTGGCCGTCCCCTGCTGGTGCAGAAGGGCCGCCTCGCCGTGGATGTCGGCTCCGGACGGGTCGAGCGCGTAGGGGCACTGACGGTTCATTCGGTGATCTCCAGTTGGTCGGCGATGGATCGGCGATGGATCGGCAAGGAGCTGACGACACATTGGCGACGGCGTGCGCAGGCTGCTCCACACCCCGTGTTCCAAACCGCTCAACCGGTTTCTAACTCACCAGCGGCGGGCTCAAGTTTGGCACCGGCCCCACTCGTGCGCCAGCAGAGCCGAGCGACTCGACCTACACTCGACGGTGGCTTGAATTCCCCTCACGGACGCGTACGTGCCAACACCCCGTCGGACCGGGGCATATGACCGGAAGACCAGCTCTCACTTGGCGCGGAACCTGGTCGTCTCCGCCAACCCCGTCCGACCGGAACATCGCTGGTGAGGCCCGCCCGACAGTGCCTCGAACCCCTCGTCCGCGATGTTGACATTGGTACACGTGCGACATGCAGACACCTTTAGCACCTTGCAAACAAAACCGGAGAGTACGTATCTTGCGTCTCGCGTGCGTTGCCCATCCCATCCGTCGACACGGCTCTGTGGAGAGGTCCATGACGATGCTGACGATCCGGAAGAACACTCCGATCCACCCACTGGAGCCGACGGGGGCACCGTGGACCCGCTGCAACGAGGCCCCCGCCCCCCAGCTGACGACCACCGTCCCCCGGGAGTACGTCCACCGCTCCTCGCTGGCCGAGGTGTTCCTCACCGGCTGCGACCTGATCGGCGCGGACACCTTCTCGCTGACCGGCCAGTGGCCCCGCGCCCACACCTTCTTCACCAGCCCCGACGGCACCAGCCACGACCCCGTCCAGGCCGGTGAGACGATCCGCCAGGTCGGCCTCTACCTCTGCCACGCCGTGTACGGAGTCCCCCTCGGCCACAACGTGCTGCTGTGGAGCCTGGACTTCGCCTCCGATCCCGACCGGCTGCGCATCGGCCGCGGCCCCAGCGACCTCGTCATGGTCGCCACGTGCACGGACTTCGGCTGGCAGGGCAGCCGCTTCAGCGGCTTCCTCCAGGTCGACATCCACCGCTCGGGCCGCCTCGCCGCCACCGGCACCGCCCGCTTCACCTGCGTCGCCCCCGCGACCTACCGCCGCCTGCGCGGCGACCGCGCCCGCACCGGCCTGGCCCGACCACTGGAGCGACGCACCCCGATGCCCGCCGCGGCCGCCGGCCGGCTGCTCCCCTTCGACGTGGTGCTCTCGCCCACGGAGGAAGAGGGCCGCTGGCTGCTGAGCCCCGACCTCGACCACCCGATCCTCTTCGAGCACGCCAACGACCACCACCCGGGCATGGTCCTCGTCGAGGCCGCCCGCCAGGCTGCCTGCGGGCTGCGCCCCCGGGACGAGTTCGTCCCCTCCGCGTTGTCCACCGAGTTCGGGCACTACGCCGAACTGGACACCCCGTGCTGGATCGAGGCCACGTCCCGGACCCCCTCCATCATCGACGTCACGGGTCACCAGGAGGGCCGGACCATCTTCCGCTCCACGGTCACCGGCACCAGCGCCGGCGCCCGCAGCCAGCACCTCGCCGGTTCCCTCGTCACCGATTCCCTCGTCAGCGGTTCCGCCCTCTGACCTCGCCCCGGTACCAGTCCCCGTAAGCCCCGAAGGCTTCCTCGAAACGCGGTCCGGACGCCACCGACACCTGCCCCCAGAGCCGCCGGGTGTCGTACCAGTGGTCCACCGCCAGCAACGACACGTGCCTGCGCGCCACCGGATCGTCCGCCGCTCCCAGCAGGCACACCGCCCCGTCGAGATCGACCTCTCCACGGGGCAGCGGAAGACCCAGCTCCCGTGCCACCGTGCCCACCAGTTCGCGGGCCGTCACCGGCACGGGATGAGCCGCGTGCAGCACCCGCCCCGCTCCCCCCAGGTCCGCCCCCAGGTCCTCCCGCACCGCGAACTCGGCGAGCACATCGGCCAGTACGTCCACGGCGATCATCGAGATCCGGGCCCGCCCGTCGTCCACCCAGTGCGGCAGCCGCGCCATGAGGCCCACCAGCGCCGGCACCATCCACCGGTCCCCCCGCCCGAAGACGAGGTGCGGACGCAGCACCGTCCCGCCCGCGGCCAGGACCATGCGCTCCCCCGCCAGCCGGGTCACGCTCGTCACCGACCGGGGACCCTCCGGCAACACCCCCTCCGCCTCCCCCCGATGCGCCCCGTCCCGGTACACCGCGGCCGTCCCCAACTGGACGATCCGCCGCACCCCGGCCCGCTCGGCCTCCGCCAGCAGCGCGCGCGTCCCCTCCGCGTTGACCGCTCGGCACTCCTCCTCGTCCCCGCCGATCCGCGAGGCGAGGTGCAGTACGGTCCCGATGCCGTCGCACGATCCCCGCAGCCCGCCTCCGGCGAGATCCCCCCGCACCACCTCGACCCCGGGCACCTCCACCGCCGTCCGGTGCACCAACACCCGCACGTCGGCGCCGGCTCCGCGCACCAGGCGCTCCACGACGTGGCGTCCGACGAACCCCGCCCCACCGGTGACGAGAACACCGTTTCCCCCCACGGCCCACCTCTCCTCAAAACCCTTACGGACACCATCACATCGTGTTACCGTCTCGCCCGTGACAGTCGGTAACAGCTTATTGCTGGCGGGAAAATCGGCGCTGATCACCGGCGCCAGCGCAGGCATAGGCGCGGCCGCTGCCCGGGTGTTCTGCCGGGAGGGCGCGGCGGTCACCCTGATCGCACGCCGCGAGCCCGAGCTCGCCGCACTCACCGAGGAACTCCGCGGCAGCGGTCACCGGGCCCAATACGTCGTCGGTGACGTGACCCGCGTCGAGGACGTGGCCCGCGCGGTCTCGGCCGCACTGTCCGCCCACGGCTCCCTGGACGCGGCGTTCAACAACGCGGGCGTCGGCGCCGAGCCCAAGCCCCTGCACCTCCTCGACGAGGACGTCTACGACAGCGTCATGGACACCAACGTCCGCGGCGTCTGGAACTGCATGCGCCAGGAGATACGCGCCATGCTCGCCGCCGGCACGGGCGGCACCATCGTGAACAACAGCAGCACGGCCGGCCTCGTCGCCACCCCCGTGACGGCCGCCTACATCGCTTCGAAGCACGCGGTCCTGGGCCTGACCAAGGCCGCCGCCGCCGAGTACGCCCCCCAGGGCATCCGTGTCAACGCGATCGCCCCGGGCTCCACCCGCAGCGAGATGATCGACGCCTGGCTGAAGCAGAACCCGGCCATGGAAGAAATCCTTCTCAAGTCGGCCCCCCTCCCCCGCATCGCCGCCCCGCAGGAGATCGCGGAGTCCGCGGCCTGGCTCTGCAGCGACCGCTCCTCCTTCGTCGTGGGCGCCACCCTCTCGGTGGACGGCGGCTGGACCACCCGCTAAAGCCGCACCCCCACAGGACGGCTCGACCGTTAACGCCGTTAACGCCACGGCACCACCACACCCTCCCGTTAACGGCGTTAACAATCGGACCACACCACTCCACTTAACGGCGTTAACACCGCCACCACCCCGCACACTAAAAAGTACTTGTCGACTGGTTTTTTTAACCCCTCCCCCACTAGATTGACCAGGCACCAGAGGACAGCACAGACCACAGACACACCCCATCGAGGAGACCGCACGTGGCGAGGGCCAGGCAGGAACGGGCTGAGATCACCCGCCAGGCGATCCTGGACGGCGCGGCCATCGCCTTCGACCGTTCCGGTTTCGGCTCGACCAGCCTCAGCGATGTGGTCAAGCACGCAGGGGTCACCAAGGGCGCCCTGTACTTCCACTTCCCGTCCAAGGAAGCCCTGGCGCACACCCTGATGGAGGAGCAGTTCCAGGTCGCCGAGGGCCTCCCCGCCATCGTCGACCCCGGTCTCCAGACCGCCATCGACCTGTCCCACCAGATGGCCCACGCGCTGCGCACCAACGTCCGGATCCGCGCCGCCATCCGCCTGGTCGTCGAGTTCGGCTCGTTCACGGACCCGGACCCGGCCCCGTACAACGCCTGGATCGAGACCTCCTTCAGCTGCCTGAAGCCGGCCCAGGACCGCGGCGACGTCCTCCCGCACCTCGACGCCCGGGACCTCGCGACCTATCTCATCGCCTCGTTCACCGGCGTACAGGTCACCTCCCACGTCCGCACCACGCGCGAAGACCTGCACACCCGGGTCACCGACCTCTGGAACTTCCTCCTCCCGGGCATCACGCCCGCCCCGCGCATCCCCCTCTTCGACCCGGCGGGTTCACCCGAGTGCCGGGCCGCCCTCGGTCTCCCGGCCCCGGACTCCCCCTCGGTCCCGGTCGGCTGACGACGCGTCCAGGGCGGTCTCGTACACGCCGTGGTGAACCACGGGGGTGCTCGCCACGGCGTGTACGAGACCGCCTTGTCGCGTCCACTTCCCTGACCGACCACCCCTTCACCCCGGGCAGGCGTCCCGGGTCGCCCCAGGTCAACCGGCGATCCACCCCCGCCCTCCCGGGGCACAGCCATGCCCCGACCCCGCTCCACATCCACTCCGTTAGCAAAACTCAAGCGTGGCGCCCACATCACCCTCTGAACGTTAGTAAAGTCCCTCTCATGACTTCGCCCTCATCTCAGAACGACCGAGAGAAGGTCGTCTCCAAACTGCCCCCGTGGCTGCGCCAGGAGTTGAAGATCCGCACCGCACAACTGCGGGTGGACATCCAGGACGCCGTGCACCAAGGCATCTCCCACTGGAGCGCCCTCGCTTCCGCCCCCTCCCCCGTCGACACCTCCGGCGCCGAATCGTTCTCCACCTGGCTGCCCGCCGGGCAGTGGGAATCGTTCCGCTCCTCCTCCAAGGACCGCGGCGTCTCCCTCATCCAGGGGCTCGCCCAATCCGTCCAGCTCTGGCTCGAGATGAACCCGGCCCCCACGGTCAAGCGCCCCTCCGTGGTCCGCCGCATCATCGTGTGCAACCAGAAGGGTGGGGTCGGCAAGACCGCGATCACCGCGGGCACCGCCGAAGCCCTCGCCGAGGACCCGGACAGCCTCCACCCGGTCCGCATCGCCCGCCAACTGGCCCGCCTCGCGGCAGACGAGGAGACGCACCCCGCCGCAGGACACCCCGGCGAGGGATACCCGACCGAGGCCCACGCGACCCCGCTCGACCTGGAAGACCTCCCGGGCCTCGGCATGCGCGTCCTGCTCGTCGACTTCGACCCGCAGGGCCACCTCACCAAGCAGCTCGGCCAGCAGCCGCTCCCCATCGGCGGCGACAGCCTCACCTGCCACATGGCGAGCGAAGCCAAGGGCCCGCTCTCGGACCTCATCGTTCCCATCGCGGACGACCGCTTCGGCGACCGGTTGCACGTCCTCCCCGCCTGCACGGACGCCTTCCTCCTCGACGTCCGCCTCTCCACCGTCCGCGCCCGCGAGGCCGCCCTCGAACGCGCCCTCGCCCCGGTCGAGGCCGATTACGACGTGATCCTCGTCGACTGCCCCCCGAGCCTCGGCCTCAGCATGGACGCGGCCATCTACTACGGCCGCCGCCGCGACGCCGAACAGCCCGGCGCCTCCGGTGCGCTGATCGTCGTACAGGCCGAGGACTCCTCCGCGGACGCCTACGATCTGCTCACCTCCCAGATCAACGACCTCCGCGACGACCTCAGCCTCGACATCGACTACCTCGGGCTCGTCGTCAACCTCTACGACGGCCGCCGCGGCTACATCGCGACTTCCTCCCTCCAAGCCTGGATGGACATAAAGGATCCGCGTGTCGTCGCCATCGTCCCGGACCTCAAGGAACAGCGTGAGGCCGTCCGCGTGAAGCAGCCGCTGTTCGTCTACGCGCCCAAGGGCGACCAGGCGGTCGCCTTCCGCGCACTCGCCAGGGAGATCTCATGAGCAAGGCCGACAAACTCGGGGTCTCGGCCTCCTTCGCCCGTGCCCAGCCGGTCGGCGTCAGCTCCCGCCGCGCGGCCATCGCCGAAGCCACCGGAGCACCCACTTCGGGTGTGGTCCCGCCGTCCGAGGTACCGATCGAGGCGCTCGCCCACAACCCGTTCAACCTCCGCGAGGACCTCACGGAGATCGACGAGCTGGCCCAGTCCCTCATCTCCCGGGGCCAGCTCCAGCCCCTCGCCGTCGCCACCCGCATGGCCTTCATGGAGGCCCACCCGGGCCAGACCGACGGCCTGGGGCGGGCCCCGTACGTCGTCATCGACGGCAACCGGCGTCTTGCCGCAGCACAGCTCGCGGGCCTCAAGACGATGCACATCCACGTCAACGACGCCCTCTCCACCTCCGCGGCGGACATCCTCGAATCGGCCCTGATCGCCAACGTCCACCGGGTCGACGTGGCCCCCATGGACCAAGCCCGCGCCCTCCAGGAGCTGGTGGACGTACACGGCTCGCAGGCCCAGGTCGCCAAGCGCCTCGGCAAGACGCCCGCCTGGGTCTCCCAGCGCCTCACCCTCCTGAACCTCACTCCGACCCTCCAAGAGAAGGTCGACACGGGCGAGCTGAAGGTGGAGCCGGCCCGCAGGATCGGCCGCCTCCCTCAGGAGTCCCAGGCCGCGGCAGCGGAGGAGACCATTAACGCCGTTAACCCCCCGCGCCAGCGCACCCGACCGACCCCGGCACCCGTTAACGGCGTTAACGCCGTTAACTCCACGCCCCCTCCCACGGCACCCGCCACCCCCTCCCCCGCTCCCACCCCTCCCACTCCGCGCATCACGATCACCACGGAATCCCCGGAGACGATCGCGGATGCTCTCACCGCTCATCTGACCCCTGACGACCTCAAGGCCGTCACGGAACTCCTCATGACACGCATCTGACGCAGGCGGCACCCACGGTGGGGGCGCTGACGGCATTAACGCCGTTAACGCCCCCACGTGCGTTTCGTGTGCGTTCAAACGTGCGACTCGACTAGGCTGCCCCCGGAGGTAGGTACATGCCCGACGAACAAGAGAGCCTCTTCGCAGCGGTCGACGCCCTGCTCGAAGAAGCCGCCGCCCAGGACGCGCTCCCGCATCCGGACGAACGCAAGCGCCTGCGCGAAGCCGCCGGCCTCAGCCAGGACCAGATCGCCAAGGCCCTGTCCGTACGCCGCGAAACGGTGACCTCGTGGGAAACGGGCCGCACCGAACCCCGGCCCCCCAAGCGCGCCGCCTACACGCGCCTCCTGGACGGCCTGGCCACCCTCCACCCCATTAACGCCGTTAACACCCCCACGCCCCCCACCCCCGACACCGACACCGACACCGCCGCTGCCACCCCCACCGCAGCCACCGGACCGACGCAGAACCCCCCATCGGCACCCCCCACCCCGCCCCCCACCGTTAACGCCGTTAACACCGCCCCGCCGACCACCCCCACCCAGCCGCACCCCCAAACCGCTCCCCCCACCCCCCGCACCCACCGCCCAGACCCGCGCCCCCGAGCCGCATCCCCCACCCCTGCCCCCACCCCTCCCCACACCCCCCTGGCCGTCCTGGACGGCAACGCCCAAGCCCACACCACCAACGGCCTGGTCCTCCCCCTCCCCCCCAAGGCCGCCACAGACCTCCCCACCCTCATCTCCTGGGCCCTCAGCGAGGAGGCCGACCTCCGCTCCCCCCGCCTCCACCGCAACGGCAAGGACGGCGACCCCCTCCTCGTCCTCACCCCCGAGGCGACCGAGGCCCTCGGCCTCCCCCTCACCCTCGCGGACCGTCGCGGCCTCCGCCTCCCCGACGACCACCCCGTCGTCCGCCGGCTCACCAAGGCCAAGTGGCAGCTGACCCGCCGCGGCTTCGGCCCCTGGGCCCGCGTCTACCGCCCGGCCTCCCCCACCACCGGCCGCCAGTGCGTCCAGCTCGCCGTACTCCCCTGGGGAGCCCTCGACCCGCGCGCCTGGGGCGAGGACACCGCCGACCTCCCCGCGCCCGAGATCGCCCTGCTCCTCACCACCTACGCCACCCGCGTCCTCACCCCCCGCGGCTCCACCGCCGTCACCGGCCTCGAACTCATGACGGCCCTGCGCCCGCCGACCCGCGCCGCCCGCAACCCCGAGACCAACGTCTGGGAATCGGCCCCCGTCCCGGGCTCCCTCACCCGACCCCTCGACCCCGCTCCCCCGGAGGCCCCCGACGAGCACCCGGTCGTCGCCGCCCTCTACCCCCGGGCCCACCAGCGGACCCCGGACCAGGTCCTCGACGAAGAGGCGTACGACTGGATCCGCGACCCCGAACTCCTCACCGACGCCGAGTGCGCCCGCACCCACGCGGTCGGCATCGACGTCAACATGGCCTTCGCCGCGGCCGCGAACCGCCTCACCGTCGGCCTCGGCCCGGCGGTCCACACCCCGGCCCCCCGCTTCGACCCGAAGGTCCCCGGCTGCTGGCTCGCCGACCTCTCGTCGATCCCCCTCGACCCCCGCCTGCCGAACCCCTTCACCCCCCACGGCAAGCCCCCCACCGGCCCCGCCTGGTACGCGACCCCGACCCTGGCCTACGCGCAAGAGCTCGGCCACGCCGTCGCACCCACCGAGGCCTGGCTCCGGCCGGACAGCGGCTCGTACCTCGACGCCTGGTACACCCGCCTGCGCGACGCCTACATGGCGACGATGGCCGACCTGGGCGTCACCGCCGACCTCACCGACGAGGCGTTCCTCCGAGCCATGGCCGTCCACAAGCAGCACGACCCGGCCCTGGCCGCCGTCCTCTCCGCCATCAAGGCCACCGTCAAGGGCGGCATCGGCAAGCTCCGCGAGCGCCCCCAGGGCGCCGGCTACCGTCCGGGCGAAGCGTGGCCCGCCCTAGAACGCCCCACCTGGCGCCCCGACATCCGAGCTGCCGTGATCTCCACGGCCCGGGTGAACATGCACCGCAAGATGCGCAAGCTCGCCACCGCCGACCTGTACCCCATCGCGGTCCTCTCCGACTGCGCCGTGTACCTGTCCGACGGCCCGAGCCCACTGGACTTCCTCCCCCGCACCCCGGACGGCAAGCCCCTCCCCGGCGGCTTCCGCCTGGGCGTCAGCCCCGGCATGGTCAAGCACGAGGGCACCCAGCCCCTCCTCTGGGCCGTCGGCCTCCTCGACGAGGGCCACAACCCCGCCCGGCACATCAAGGGCCACGACGCAGCGGCCGACGGAGAGTAGACGAGCATGTCCAGCAACATCGACGACAGCCTGGCCCAGGCGGACGAACACAATTTCACCCGCCCGATCCCCAAGTCCGCCCAGGCCCGCGTGAAATTCCTCCTCAAGACCGAGAAGAACTCGGTCAAGGCGGTCGCACAGCGCCTCGGCATCTCCCCCCGCACCGTCGAGCGCTACCTCAAGGGCCAGATCAAGACCCCCCGCCCCGAGCTCGCGCGCCGCCTCGAATCCGAAGTCCGCAAGAGCTGGCAGCCCCTCGTCCGCAAGCGCGCCCGCGCCAAGGCGGCGAAGTCCACCGGCCTCGTCGTGGAAACCCGCGCCCGCTTCGGCTTCACCGCGGCCCC
This sequence comes from Streptomyces sp. NPDC028419, assembly GCF_055565515.1. Taxonomy (NCBI): domain Bacteria; kingdom Bacillati; phylum Actinomycetota; class Actinomycetes; order Kitasatosporales; family Streptomycetaceae; genus Streptomyces; species Streptomyces sp. NPDC028419. The sequence continues at coordinate 42,262 of NZ_JBVHUE010000052.1, forward strand.
CGGCACCACCGACGACGGCCGCATGCGCCGCATCACCCAGCACCTCCCCCCGGAGTACGCCGCCCGCCTCTTCGCGGCCCAGGAAGCCGGCGCCACCGAAGCCGAGCTCCGCCACATCACCGCCCAGGGCCTCCAGGACGTCTACTTCCGCGACCAGGGCTCCCGCGCCCCCGGCCTCCTCGTCGACTTCACCGACATCGACTACATCGACTTCAACTTCTGACCCCGACCCGAACGGACACACCATGAACAACGAAGTAGCTGCCATAGTCGCCCTCGCCATCACGGGGGCACTGGGCGTCGCCCTCGACCGCTCCGCCAAGAAGCGCAAGAAGGCCTTCTGGGACCACTTCGGATCCTTCGAGGGATTCCGGGCCCAGGTCGACGAGACGAAGATCCAGCAGGTCCGCAGCGACCACGGGGACATCGCCGCCGTCAAGGCCGTGCGGCAGAGCCACACCTACGTACCGCTCGCCCTCGCGAAGCGGTACGTAGACGAACTGCCCACGCCAGAAGCAATCACGAACTGACCGAACACAACCACTGATCAACCACTTTGCCGCAGCAGTCCTGACCGAACTCGCCCGGTTCGTCGCCCCGCCCGATCACAAGGGGCGACGCCCCAGTGCGGCATCCGGACGTCCGCCGACGCCGCCGCCGTTCCGCTCCAGCCGCCACGAGGTACGGCCCACCTCTCGCCCCCTGGCCCTCTTCCACACCGCGGCCCCACAACCCGCCCCGGCCCACCCCCGCCAGATGGCCCGTCAAGGCCCCTCAGCGCCCCGCTGAGCCCCTTTCCCCCCGATCCGACCTTCCCGTACCCACCCGCGCCCCCAAACGCCGAGAGGCGCCACCGAGCGGCTTCAGCCACTCCACGGCGCCCCATCAACGGACGATCTCCAACGAGCCCTAGCCCACGGCGTGCAGGGTCCGCCTCCGCTTCGCCTCGACGGCCTTCTTCGCAGCGTTCTGCGCGGCCCGCTTCTTCCGCTGCTCAGCGAGCTGGTCCTGATACTCCGCCACCGCGCGGTGGTAGCTGTCGACGTACCCCCGCGCATCCAGCCGCTCGTCCATCGGCATCTCGTTCACGGCCGCGACCGCGTCCTCGAACGAGTTGTATCCGGCCAGCATCGGGTTGATCTGGTAGATGCCGTTGCGGACCTTCCGCACCAGCCGCGCCAACTCCAGGCTCCGCAGCGCCGCGTTCACGCTCGGCCGGCTCAGATCCAGCATGCCGGCGATCGAGGCCTGGTCGATGAGGATCCGCCCGCCGGGCTCGCTCAGCGAACGCAGCTTCAGCAGCACCCGGTAGGCCGCGGGCGGAAGGTCCAGGTCAGAGAGAAGCCCGTCGGCGTTGACCGCAGCGAATCGCAAGGTGCTCACTGAGCTGTCCCTTCTTCCTTGCGCTGTCGTCGGCTAAGCCGGCGCGCAGCGCGCTCTTTGGCCCGTTCGGCCCGCAGTTCCTCGATCGCTTGCCGCATGTGGTCCAGCGACGGGAACCGCACCAGATCCGGCAAGCTCGTGTCACTGCGAATCTGCGAGATGGTGCTGGACTGCTCCACCTTCACAAACTCACCCGTCGTCTCAGTACCCGGGATGAACTCGGCTACTCGGTAACTGTAGGGCGGGTTGAACTGATACACACCCCGCCTCACCTTGAAGACGATCCCATGAGACATGACCGTGTGGAGCGCCTCGGACGTCTTTGTCCGACTGACATCAAGGATCGTAGCCATCTCCTCCTGAGTCAGCGGAATCCGCCCCCCCGCTCTCTGACACGCGATGAGCAGCAGGATCAGGCGCAACGGCAGTGCTTCCCGGAAGTACTGAGCGATCACCAGGAAGAACTCAAGGCTGTCCATCGAAAACGCGTTTGGCTGGCTCTGGGTCCCGTAGAACTCCAGGGGCTTGCGCTCGCCGTCCAGAGTCAGCTTCCGACTCGGGTACCGCTTGGCCAAGCTGTCCAGATCCTTGACGGGCGCCAGCGGCTGACTCCACGCCGAGATCGCGTCATCAACGGGCAGATCAGGACGCGGCGCGCGCGACGGACTCTGCCGACGGCGCTGTGGCTCTGATGACACGAGGATGCTCTCCACTTCGTTGATCTGCGGAAAGCAGTATGTCAACAAGGGTGACACTAGTGTCACGCTCGTTGACGTTCGGCGTGTCTTACGTCCCCCCAGGGGGGACACATCTCGGCCACGCCCCGCCCGAAGCCCCCTCCGAGCCTCTCGGAGCATTCTCGCCCCTCCCCGCGACGTCCGTCCGACGTATCTCCCGCATTATGTCAGCCTGCTCGACGTTTTGGGCCAAAAAGCGTCAGCCGCACTGACGTTTTGTAGCCGCTCTGTCCCCCCAGCAGCGACACAACGCCCTAGATATGTCCCTCCTGAGGGGACATATCTTTCCCCCCGCACCCCGCCTGACCTGCGGCTACGCATCTCCGTACCCTCTATAGGCCGGTGGTCGGCTCGCTGCGCGCACTCAATGTCGTCCACAAGGCACTTCTCCCCGGTTCTTCCTGACGGAACGTCAGAAGTTGTGGATCTTCGGCACCTCCCGGACACCCTGTCCAGAACAGCCCTGAATCTGACTGATTCCCATTTCTATCCACAGCCCTTTTTGAATCAGAACCGTCCATCCAGAGTTAACGCCGTTAACTCCCCTGCACCACAGGCTCGTAGGCTCTCCCCTCCACTTCTGAGCACGTCCGATCAACCAACTGTCAGCTAGTCGTCCTACCTCTGTCAGAACCGAGCACCCGCCAGAACAACAGTTCAATCTAGAACCTCTTTTACCCCTCTGACCTGGAAGAACATCGCCTTCCACCCTCCAGAAACCCCTTCCAGCTACCTCCCGACGGACCTCCACTAGAGCGAAGCAACCAACCCGCCAGCCGCTAGTCCAAGAGCAAGGCCCTCCTCCTCAACTCCCGACAGGACAGGACCATCACCCTTGAAGCCAAGCTCTGAGCTGCAGCGGGGACTCAAGACCACAAAGTGAAGGACCCACCCCCCGTAACCGACCAAGCAACCGAGGTTCAGGAGAAGTAGCTCCTGACTATGCGGCCCAAACAGCCCTAGGACCTGACCTGCAAAGCAGGTCAACCAGCAAGCACAACGAAGTAAGTCCTCCCACCAGGCAGGTCCAGCACAGACGAGTCTCCTCCTGGCCGCGGAGCTGCTAGATCCCCCGACCCTTTGGACCAGGAACTCACTACTCGGCAAGCCCAACAGACCTCCTGGGCCCCCGGGCCTTCCCGGCTGCTCAGCCTTCGAAGCTGGCCACCGAGCGCAGCGAGGTGGCCCCTCCAGTCGAGTGAGCGCAGCGAGCACTCTTCCCTTCCTAGTCGCGCAGCGCCTAGGACCCCCCGGCCTTCGGCCGGGCTTGACCTGCGAAGCAGGTCAACCACCGAGCGCAGCGAGGTAACCACCCTGGTTGAGCGAGCGCAGCGAGCGCTCTCCCTTCCTAGGCGCGCAGCGCCTAGGACCCCCCGGCCTTTGGCCGGGCTTGACCTGCGAAGCAGGTCAACCACCGAGCGCAGCGAGGTGGCCGCTCCAGTCGAGCGAGCGCAGCGAGCGCTGTCCCTTCCTAGGCGCGCAGCGCCTAGGGTCCCGCTCCGCGGGGGGTCGGAAGAGCACA
>NZ_JBVHUE010000053.1:0-43468 GCF_055565515.1 Streptomyces sp. NPDC028419
CTCTCTCTCCTCCCCCCTCCCCCTCCCCTCCCCCCCTCCCCCCCCCCCCCCCCCCCCCCCCCCCCCCCCCCCCCCCCCCCCCCCCCCCCCCCCCCCCCCCCCCCCCCCCCCGGGCCGGCTGCGCCGGCCGGCTCCTTCCGCTTCGCTCCAGGAGCTGGCCGAGTCCGCTCCCTCGTCACATGCCTTGCTGCGCAAGGCATGTGAGGCCGTTTCACGGCCTGTGCGGTCCGGTCGCTGCGCTCCCCGACCGGGCCGGCTGCCAGCAAGGGTGAGGGGGTCGGGTCGGCTGCATCCCGATTACTCACTGTGTGTGATCCCGGATTCACCGCGGGTGCCCCAGGGGCTACATCAGGCTGATGCAGCATGTACCACTGGAGGAACCAGGGGCCAGCCCCTGGAGGACAGAGCGCGGGGGCGTTCACCATCGGGCCCCGCCTCCCCCGCACCCTCGTGGTCGACCTTCCGCACGCGCCGGCCGGCTGCGCCGTCCAGACGAGCCCGAGAGCACCCCTGGACGGCCGTGTACCGGCCTGTGGCCAGCATAGACACCCCACGGGCCCACCCGCAGCCAAACGCCCCACAACGAGCCGCGCTCGCCAACCCCCGGAACCGAACACCCCACCGCGAAACCACCCCCGGCACCCACCACCCCACACCACCAACCTGACACACCATCAGATGTATTTAGTGGCTGTCTTACGTCGGTGAATTCACCACTGTTCAGGTTGTTCTGGAATTGCTAGAGCGGTCCAACAGTCGGTTTCGCATTCTTCCCAAAGGACCGTCCCGTATCCTTCCCGCCCGAGCTGAATTGACGCTCGCCTGCCGTCGAATTCGTCCGCCAGGTATTCGGCGGTGTGAATGATGTAGCGGTCTTGGAGCGCAACCACGTTGAGCCGGACCAGACCGCGGCCGGCGCCTCGGTCGGTGTCCGGGCGGATCAGGTACGCGACCGCCAGGTACGGGACCCGGGTGTGCGCGGCCGCTTCCAGCGCCGCTCCGACCGCCGGGCCGAAGTGGGCATCCATGTCTCGGTAGCGGCCCCACTCCCACTCGCTGCTCACCGGCCGACCTCGGCCGGCGTGGGCAGGGAGGCGAGCGGGGAGCGCCGGCCCTTGGGCAGGGCGCGCAGCGCGGGCCAGTCCACCTCCGGGTGGTCGGTGATCAACCGCTGGATGTCGCCGGACCGGTAGAGCGGGATCCAGACCGTGCCGCCGCGGGCCGCGCCGAACTTCACCTTCACCTCCTGGGCGTGGCGTACCCACCCGAGGCGGACCACGTGGTCCCACGTGCTGCGGCGTACGCCGAGGCGGGCGGTCAAAGGTTCGCCTCGGGGTAGTCGATGTCGGGGAACTCCAGCGCTCTTCGAGGGCAGGCCAGAAGAACGATCAGTCTTTGGCCCTACGACGACGGCCCGCGAACCTGGGCTAGACCTCCGTCACAGGTATGACGGCCACGTCCTCGATGGTGGCCTCCACCTTCTCGATGGTGGCCTCCACCTTCTCGATCATGGTCTCCACGTCCACGGTCTTGGACAACTCGCTACAGTGGCAGAGGTGTGGCGTACGCCCCAACCCCTCATCCCCGCGTACGCGGGGATGACCCGCGGAAGTACTTCCGGCGCCTGTTCACCGGGCTTCCTCCCCGCATACGCGGGGGTGACCTCGGCGAACGCCGGCAGTGTCTGCGTGGGGAAGCGGTCGTTGCCACAGCAAGAAGGCGGCCTCTGCCCGGCCTGGGAAGGACAGGACAGAGACCGCCCGGTGTAGTTCGCACCACCACCCGCCAGTGCGCTAACACTGCCGGGATCTCGCGCCTCCTGGTGTTCGACCACCAGGAGGCGCGCCGCGTTCTACAGGTGGCTGACGAGGAACGCGTACAGCCACACCACGAACTGGATGAACCAGTGCGCGGCCTCGTCCGCGAGGCCGGCCAAGAAGGCCGAGATCACGCCGACGAGCAGGAGCTTGCTGCGGGTGGTGCGGCTCTCACCCCGGGGCTTGGGCTCCACGTCCTCCGACTCGTCGGGGAACGCTTCGTCTTTACCGGGCATGGGAGCCCCCCATCCGGACCGCTGTTCAGCAGCCAGAACGCCGGCACAGCAGTCCAAAAGAACCCGGCGCCCTGAGAGCTGCACACACGCCCGAACGAGTGAGAACCAGAGTATCGACCCTCGCGGGCGACCCCCGATCGACTCTGCAATCAAGTCCCGCAGCTTCTACGGCTGGTGACGGTAAACCAGCAGGTCAGAGACGTATGGCGGCCCAAACCGGGAGAGCGGACTGACCTCCCCAACGGGATGAACTTTCCCCGATCACAACGCCCTGACCAGCACGTATTCCACCACCCACACCAATCTCACGCGACCTTGCTGTGCGCAGGCCGAAGATGTCCGGTAGATACCAACTTCGGCATCCCGTGTCGATAGCGGATGCGTTCAGAACTGGACGTCCACGTAGTCGATGTCGGTGAACTCCACCAGGAGCCTTGGGCCCGGCCGCCGCCGTCCTTGAAGTACGCCTCCTGGAGGCCCTCGGCGGCCAGCGCCTGGGGGGCGGCTTCGGAGGCGCCGGCGTGCTGCGCAGCAAGCAGCCGGCACTTCTCGGGGAGCGGCCGCGGCCGTGGCAGGTCGGAGGGCAGCACGGGGTGCTGCGGCGTATCACCGCGCTACTTCTTCGGGTAGTGGGGAGCGGTCCAGGGGAAGAGGTCGAAGATCATCAGGAGGATCCAGGCCAGGTGGAAGGCGAGTACCAGAATGCGTGCGGGGACCTTCGGGGCTGCAAGGAGCCTCACGCCCCAGTAGAGGGGCCCGAGGCCGATGAGCGTTGCCACGATCACGGCGTTTACTTTGTCGCCGGCGCCGCCGCCCTGAGGACCTACACCTTGGTCCTGGGCGATCAAGTACCCCATCACGCAGAAGGCCAGGCACATGGGGCCGAGCACGGCCCTGAGCAGAGCGATGGCCGCGGAGAAGGCCGTCAGCTTCGGCGGGGTGGGGCCCACCTCGGGAGTAGTGGCTGCACGTTGGGCCGGTACGAGGCGGGCAGGGCCAGCCGCGTAGAGAGCTGTGGCCAGGCGTGCCGGGCCGGCCGCGTGGAGGGTCCGTGCCACCCGGTTCAGCGCGGCCTGACGCTCGGTATCGCTGCTGGTGGGTGCCTTGTCCAACACGATTTTGGACAAGGGTTGGACACCGTCTTGGACGGCTTGGACGGCTTGGACGGCTTGGACGACGAGCAGGGCGTCGGTGTCGTCTTCCTCGGCGGGAGCGGCCCGTCGGAGGTCCTCTTCGAGGAGTGCGTCGTCTTCGAGGCCTTCGGCGGCGAGGCGGTCCAAGCGGTCGTCGAATTCGCTGTCGTCCGGGGCGTCGCGGCGTACGGGTTCGACCGCCTGGGGCGGGATGACCGCCAGGTTCTGTGCCTCGCCCTCCAGCCGGCGGATCTCCTCGTCCGCGCGCAGGGCCTCGGCCAGCCAGTACTCCTGCAGCTCCTCCGCCGTCATCCTGCGGTGGCGAGCTCGTTCCTGTTGGACGCGTACCCGGCCCAGGCGCTCTCGTGCCTGCCCCAGCTGCCGCTCCATGCGGACCCGCTCGCTCTCGTTGCCGAGCCGCAGTTGAAGCTCGGTGTTCTCCAGCCGGCTCTTGGTGTACGCGTACATGACCTGCAGCTCGTCGATCTGGCTCTGCGCCTTCGAGACCCTGTCCTTGAGCTCGATGACCTGCTGGAGCGCATCGTCGCGCCGCTGGTGCTGACGCACCACGTCCCCGCGGCGCTCGGCGGCCGCCGCCGCCCACAACTTCTGCGCGCGGGCCGTCTTGTCGTTCCGGTCCTGCCCGGGAGCGCTGTAGTGGACCACCACACGGCCTAGGAGCTCGGCCGGGATCAGCTGGGAGCCGTTGCGGTAGTTGCCCCAGCTGGAACTGCTCCTCCCGAACCTCTCGGCCAACTCCCGGACCGTAGCGTTCCAGGTCAAGGCTCTCAGGAACCCAGCCAGCTCGTCCCCCGCGACCCTCCCGTGGATCTGCCCCGTCACCGCACCCCTCCCCGAAGCGTTCTGTCCAGCCCTGACCAGCGTTGACCAAGCTCATGAGGCCACCTGACCAGGGCCAACGCGCCAGAGATCTCCTTGGACAGCGTTCCCCGGTCCACGCTCTCCCTCATTCGATCGGCCCCGCGACCAAGGAGAGAGCTACATGAGCCTGTCCACGCTGTACGCCTTCCTCGGCCATGACGTCCTCGGCAACATCGTCGCCGCGTTCCTCCTCACCGGAACCGGATACACAGCCAAGAAGATCCGCGCAGCACTCCGCAAGCGGAACGAGGAAACCCACGAAACCAGCCAGTGACCGACCCGGCCCGGCCCACCCTCCCCGTGGGCCGGCCCCGGCCGGCACGACAGAGCCTGATGGGCGATGCAGACCTTCCACGTGGCGTGCGGGAGCAGGAAGTCCACCCGCGGGAGCTCACGGCCGACGAAGGCGTCGAGCACGGCGACAGGGTCGTTGGCCACGTCCACCGTGCAGAACAGCCCCTGGAAGGTAGACCCCAAAAGCACCCAGAACGGACTTCACGACCTTGAACACAGCTGGCGCCGCATCCGCTGGGACGGCCAGGTCCATCGGTGTCGACAGGTGTCGACAGGTGTCGCCAGGTGTCGACAGGTGTCGCCAGGTGTCGACAGCTCGCTACAGTGGGGGCCTGCGGAACTTGCACGCGTGCATGATGATCATGCCCTCGGGCGTTGTCAGTGGCGCGCGGCAGACTGATGTAACGCAGTACGGCGGTCCCTGCCCGGCATCGATGCGAGGACAGGAACCGCCGCGGGTGAAACCGCACCTCGCGCCTCTTGGTGTCCTACCACCAGGGGGCGCGTCGCGTTTTACAGGCGGCTGACCAGCATCTCGTACAGCCACGCCACGAACTGGACGAACCAGTGCGCGGCCTCGTCGGCGAGACCAGCCAGCAGGGCCTGGACCACTCCGGCGAGCAGTACATCGCGAGCGGTGCTGTGGTTCCCACCCCGGACAGACGGCGTGCCCTCGTCCCCCGAATCGTCGGACGGCGGCTTGTCGTGTGCCGGCATGTGAACCCCCATTCAGGACCGCCGCGCAACAAGTGGATGGCCGGGGCGACGGTCCGTCAAAACCCGGCCACCCAGAAGCTGCACGAGCGCACCCGAATGGCAGGACCCAGAGTATCGGGCCGTACCGACATGACCTGAGGCACCAACCCGTCGATCCGAGAGGAAACCCGAACAGTAGGGGTTTGTAGGCCTGCCTCCAGGATCCGAGCCGACGCCCTCCGCGCCCCTACCAGCCAAAACAGTCGTCCTGGGAGCTGGCGAACTTGTGCACGCCCTGGGACAACTTCGTGGCAGGGAAGACCACCTGAGACAGCGGGATGTGCCGCGTTCGACGACGACAGCCCCGCGGAAAGTGCACGTGAGAGCGGATCTGTTCGCGTACCTGTCAATCACGTACTACCAGACGGGCCACGGCCTTCTTGCGCACGTACTCGCCCTCCACTACCGGGTTGGACTGCTTGTAGATCTCGGTGATCTTGCCTTGGCGAAGACCTGGACCAGCTTGAGCGTCTTGCCGGTGTCGGCGTCGGCGACCTCGTCGTCGATCAGGAACGACTTCTTGGCCATCGATCTCGGCGAGGACGAATGCAACATGAGCAGCATCGCGACCATGTCGCTGTAGAACTCGACGTTCACGAGGTCGATGTTCTTGCAGTCCAGCGTGTACGCCAGCCCGCCCAAGTCGTGATGCAGGGAGTCCCTGGTCGTACCTCGCGATACAGCTTCGACCTGATGAACCTCGCGCTCCACGACGGACGAGCAGTCAGAGGTTCACCTCGATGTAGTCGATGTCGGTGAACTCCACCAGCAGCCCCTGGGCCCGGCCGCCGCCGTCCTTGAAGTACGCCTCCTGGAGGCCTTCCGCGGCCAAGGCCTGGAGCGCGGCTTCGGAGGCGCCGGCGTCCTGCGCTGCAAGCAGCCGGCCCGCGAGCGCGGGCGACAGGTGCTGGGTGATCCGCCGCATCCGGCCGTCATCGGTCGTGCCCGGCGCTGCGGTGAACCCGAACCGCGCGCGGGTCTCGATGACCAACCCGGTCTGCCGCGCGGCCTTCTCCCGCGCACGCTTGCGGACCAGGGGCTGCCACCGGCGCCGCACCTCCGCCTCCATCCGGCCCACCAGCTCCGGCCGGGGCGAGCGGATCTGGTCCTTCACGTACCGCTCCACCGTCTGCTGCGAGATCCCGAGCAACTGCGCGACCAGCGATGTGCCTTTGGCGGAGGAGGGGGCTAGGTGTTGGTTACCTGAAGAGCTCGCTCACTTTCTATCCATCGGCGGAATTGGCGGGGAATCCTCGAAGGTTACTGAATTCCATCCATTGGTAATTTCCCGTCGAAATTTGTTTGCCTGCCCGAGCTCTGTTATTAGTCAGCGTGCGCCCAAACGGAATGCGGGGCCCGCATGTTCGGCAGAACTGGGAGAATGGGCGGATGAACGAACGTCGTGTCCTGGGCACTGGCCCGCGCCCCGCCACTCCCCCAGTGCAGCCCACGGCTGGCCGCCGGGCTCGTCTCGCCGCCGAGGCGGCCGAGGCGCCGCAAGTGGGTGCCGAGCGGGGCGCGGCCGCGGCCACGCCCCGCTCCCCCGGCCGGCGCCGGCTCGGCGCGGGTCCGGAGGCCGACGCGCGCTGACCGCACGTCACTGGCCAAGGATGGCTGTCTGCTTGGGGCAGCCCGGCGGTACTGCCCCCGGGCACCGGGCCTTGCCCGCGCACGCCATATCGGCGAGGGCTGGACCCGACCCTAGCCGCCCCCGGCAGACCCGCAGGCCCTCCCCGAGGCACCCACAGGCAACCCGAGGCCGCAGGCGGCCCTCTGAGCGCCTTTCAGGCGCTCCGCGACTCATCGGGTGCTCGGGGGGCCTGCGGGGCGCACAGGAGGGGCGTGCAGCGGCTAGAACGGGGCTGCTGCGGGTTGCTGGTGGTGAGCCGTGGGCCAGGCCCCAACGGGACGTGCGGCCCTGCCTTCCAGGTCTGCGGCCTCGGCCTCCCGGCGCCGGTCGGCCTTCCACGCGGCCATCCTGCGGCGAACCTCGGTGTCCAGAGCGGTACCCACAAGGCCGTCACTAACCAGCTGGGCGCGGACGCGCTGCTCCTCGGCGACAGCCCGGCCGCGGCTGGCGGCCCGTACGAAGCCTTCCGCGCCGCGAGGCTCGGGGACCTCCGCCACAGCGGCCAGCTCGGGGTGCTCAGCGGCCAGCTGCTCGCGCAGGCGGGCAGTCTCCTCGGCCTCGGCGGCCCTGTCGGCGCGGATCCGGTCCCGACGCTGATCGGCCTCGACGGCTTCGTCGTAGACGGCGTCAATGGCGGCCTGCCGCTCTGCTGCGGCCTTTGCTGCGGCGCGGCCACGACGGGCGGACTCCTCGGTCAGCCACTGCTCGGCCTCCCGGTCGGCGGCTCGGGCTTGCGCCCGGGCGTCGCAGATACCGCACTCCTCCTTGCTGCGGAGGATTACCCCGCGCTCGCAATCGGGGCGCTCGCAATCCTGGGCAAGCAGCAGCTCGGCCAGGTACGCCTGAGGCTTGCGGATCCGGTGGCACCTCTCCTGTGGGCCGGTGCACCCGGTCTCGGTGCACTGCGGGCACCCGATGAACCCCGGCGCCGAGCGAGCAGCGCCCTGGGCGCGGTGCCATCCGGCGTTGATCCGGGTCACCGCGTGCTCGACGGACCGCGGGTACATCCGGAAAGCGGTCTCCCGCGCGTCAGCCTGGGCGCCGAGGAATTCCCGGACCGCCCGCCGCAACGGCGGGATCCGGCTCGCCGGGGACTTCAGCACCCCCAAGGCATCGAGCAACGCGAACACCTCGACGTCGCCGGCGACCGGCCGCGGCTCCTGCGTCTTCGTGCCGGGAGCGGCCACCCGCTTCCGCGCCGGCTTCCCGGCCGGCACCGGCTCATCGGCCTTCCCCTTGGCGGCGGACTTCTCGGTGACGGCGGCGGAGCCGCCCGTGGCGGGCTGGTCTTCACCACCCGCGCCCAAGGTTGTGCCCGCACTCGCGAAGCCACCGGTAGATGGCCTACGGCCGTCACCACCGGTGCACGTCTGGAAAAGAGGCTCTAGAACAACAGGCTCTAGAAGAAGCGCGTCACCAGTGACGCCACCCGACGCGTCAAATTTGACGCCACCGGTGGCGTCAAATTTGACGCCACCCCCCCGGGGCGCCTCGTCCTCGGGGGTAGCGTCATTTTTGACGCCACCCCCCTCAGGGAGCTGTTCCTCCTGGTCAGGGGACTGTCCCTTCCGCGGCTTCCGGCGAGCGCGCTCCTTGCGGCGCTGCTCGGACTCCTTCGCCAGCTGGCCGGCAAGCCGGTCGTCGTAAGCGGCCTGCCACACGGACCGGTCGAAGTCCGGGGCGTGCTCGGCCAGCCACTCGTCCACGTCGAACCCGCCGACGGTGTGCCCGTAGCGAGCCACCAACTGCGGCGGGGTTCCGGCGGGCGCCGGGAAGCCGTTGATCAGCCACGAATCGTGCAAGAGGTAGCGGTTCGCGTCGTTCTCGTCCGTCTCCCCCGGCAGCTTCCGCCGCTCGACGGTGATGAGGCCGATTTCCAGCTCAAGTCGGTTGGTGGCCCGGTCCACGGTCTGCTTCGAGCAGGACAGAGAGGACGCGAGAACGGACCGGTACGGGTGCCCCTGGCCGGTGTCCCGCGACCCCGCGTCCGCGAACCCGATCAACCGGCAGTACAGCGCGAACGTGGGCGGCCCCTCATTCAGAAGAGGGTCCGGGTCGGCGGACACGCACACGGCGAACATGCCGAAGCGCATCCCCACCCCACCCGCCCGCGAGACACCGGGACGGTGCGAGCTGGACGGGCGGCGCTTCACTCCCCCACCCCCGGCAGAGAGCGAGCGGATTTCACGCACAAGATAACGATCTTGCTGCCTTGCGGACGACCAGCGTCTGTGCTGGCGCGATATGGATAAAAGCGCTGTTCATGCACGGGATGATCTCCCCTGAGATGGGGAGTCGTGGACAGAGAATGTGACCAGACAGGGGCCAGGAGATGGTGGCCCCTGAGTGAGGGGACCCCTATCCTGGGGTATTGGTGACCGCGAGGGCCTATGGGCCCACGGGTATCACCCCCGGCGAGGTCACCTCACCGGACACGACTCGTAGCTGTGAGAGGCGGGCGAGTCGAGCTGTATTGAGGCCGTTCCTGTTGGCGCAGGGGCGGCCTTCAGCGTTTCTACGGACCTCCGGAGGAGGTCGTGGCTGCGTCGGGGTATCTCTGGGCTAGCCCATGGAGCAGTTGGATGTACGCGGTGCGCTTCGCTCCAGGCCGAGGTTCCACGGCACCCGACTCCCACCGCAGGACGGCCAGAGGCTGCACGCCAACGACTTCGGCAACCTGCTGTTGGGTTAGGCCGGCCGTGCGGCGAAGCTTGGCGCGCACGGCTGCGGGCGGTAGCACAGCGTGGGTCTGTAGCAGCTCTTGGACCGCTGCTACCGGGTCATGAACGGCCGTCACTTCTTCACCCCCACATATAGATAGGCGAAACATACCTTCCTGATGGCCATAGTGCGGTGTTCTTCCTGCGTGTCGCGCCGTTCGTTGAGTCGGTCCACTACAGGGGAAGGTTGTCGTAAGAGAGGTGGAGGCGGTCTGCGGGGGCGACGGCGCGAAGGACCTCAAGGGGCCTCCCGGCGGCGTCGAGCGTGAGGCGGGTGAGAGTGAGCACGGCGACGCGGCCGCCGACCCGGAGTTGAGTGGCCTCGTCCTCGGTGGGCATCCTGGCGCTGACCGTCTCGGTAGCGGATGCCGGGCGGTGGCCAGCGGCTGTCAAGGCCCCGTACACGCCGCCCGTGATCTTTTCCGTGCCGTCGAGGCCGGCTTGTTCGGCCAGGGCCGCCGGGTACCAGGCGTGCTGCAACTGAACTACGTCGGCAGGTCGAATCAAGGCGTGGCGGAGGCGGTAGACCAGCTCTTCGCCCTCGGGCAGGTTGAGGAGAGCCGCCGTCTCGGCGTCGGCCTGGACCCTTTCAACCGAGACGAGCTCCATGTGGCCGTCGAGCCCTTGTGCGGCCGTTGTCGACTCCCAAGGGCCCCGTGCGCCTCCAGGTGCGAGAACCGCCCCGTAGCGACTCAGAGGGATCTGAACGCGAGCCTGTGAGCGTACGACCGTACCGGCGCGCTTCGAGGAGAACAGAAGTCCCTCGTCGGCGAGCGTCGAGATCGCCTTGGTGACGGTCGCCTTCGACACGCCGTACATGGCCATGAGCTCGGCGTTCGTCGGGATCTTCCCGCCTACGGGCCACTCCCCCGTGCGGATGCGCTGGCGGAGGTTGGAGGAGATGTCTCCCGAGCTGGTCATGTGAGTCGCCTCCTTCGATGGCCCCGGCGGGGCTTCCTGTCCACCTTATCGCCTAGTCGTTATTGACAACACGCATCCGCCTAGGCATTCTCATTAATGCCTAGGCAATAACGGTCGTGGTTCGCGACCGCGGGTTTGCCTTGGTCTGAAGTACCCGCCTGCAAAAGCAGGTGCCCGGTTGGTGCTGACACACCAACCGGGCGGCGGACACGGGGCGGCAACCCCGTGTCCGCCGTCGGGTGGTCCCTCTGAGAGGACGCCGACGTGGTGATGGTGACAGAGGTATTGAGCAGGTGGCGGATGCAGCGAGGTGCGCGCTGCGCCGTGGTGCGGACCCGGACGGTCCTCCCGTCGCGGTGCTGCACCACGGCGCTGATCGTGCCGGCCTCGGCGGCGCCGGCGGCGCTGGCCCTGGGCGGGGACGAACTGCGGGTTCGGGCATGGCTCGTGGCCCGCCTGGGCGGTGCGCTGTGAGCCGGGTGGGCGGGGTGCCCCCGCTGCCGGCGGGTTGGACCGCGGCGCGGCCGGTGGACTGGCTGGACCGGTTGTGGGAGTGCGCCGACCTGGCGCCCGCTCCGGCGGTGCGTCGGGAGCGGTCGGGCGGTGCGGCCTGCGTGGGCGTGTCCCCGAAGGTGTTCTACCCGGAGCCGTGGGAGACGACGACCGGCACGGTCGTGCCCTCCGAGGCGGAGCGCAAGGCGTTGGCGTACTGCGACGGCTGCCCGGTTCGTGACTGGTGCCTGGAGCGGGACCTGCTCGACTCCTCCACCCCGTCGAAGGTGGTCGGGGTACGCGGGGGGCTGCGTCAGGGGGACCGGCGGGCGCTGCACGCGAAGGTGTTCGGCCGGCGGCCGCGGAACGGGGCGCAGTCATGAGCGCCACGTCCTGGGAACGGGCCACGGCCCGCCGGAAGATGATCAACCGGGGCACGGACACGGACACGAACGCGGGCATGGTCGGGGCCGAGGTCGTTCCGGCGGCCGAGGCCGAGGTCGTGGAGGAGTCGCCGTACTTCACTCGTGCGGACATGGCCGCGTTCGCGGACAGGCTCGGCGCGGTCATGGCCGAGACCCCTGAGGAGCGCCGCCACCGCCTCCACCTGGAACGTGAACGGCGTTTCGAGGAGGAGGGGGAGACGCGGGTACAGCGGCGGATCCGCCACCGTCAGGAGCAGCGCGAGCAGCACCACCATGACACCGCCCTGTACCGCGTCCACCACTCCGAGCGTGCCCGCCGGTTCCGGCGGTGGGTGCTGCTGACGGCCGCCTCGGCCTCCCTCGGGTTCGCGTTCGGCGCGGTGCAGGCACTGACCGTGCCGCCCCGGCCGGTGGCGTACGCGGTCCTGGGCGCCTCATGGGTCCTGGACTGGCGGGTTCGGGGCCGGGGTGCGCTGCGCCTGTCCGACGTGCGCGGCGTGGGTCTGCTGATCGCCGTGATCGTCCGTATCCCGTTCGCGTCCGCGCTGGCCGTCGTGTCCGGCCTCGGCCCGCTGTTCGGCCTCTCCCCCTTCCACCACTGAGGAGTCCCCCATGTTCGGAGTGTTCGGCACGGGCGGCGCGCTGCTCGTGATCATGGTCGCCCTGTTCCTGTACAAGCGGGGCGGAGGCAAGTTCCAGCCGGTCAAGGATCACCACGTCGTCTACTGGGGCGCCGCGATCGGGATCCTGGCCGCCGGTGCCGGTGAAGCCTTCCGGCAGGTCGGCACGGTGTCCGAGACCTTCCAGAGCGCCATGCAGTCGCAATCCGCCACGGTGGGCACGGTCGGGCCGGCCGCCACCGCCGCGATCCTGGTCCTGATCGCGTTCGGCTCGAAGCCCAGCTTCTTCAAAGACCTGATCTGCGGGGTCGCGGCGCCCGGCGCTCTCTCCGCGGCCGGTGCGGCGTGGGCGCTGCCCATCACCATCACCGGTGCGCTCCTGCGCTCCGTCGTGGGGGCGTGATGCGCTACCTCGAAGGGATCAGCCTGGACGCGTTCGGCCGTGGCAACCGGCGCATGCTGGCCCCGGTGCTGGCCTGGGCGAAGGAGCCCGTAGCCGTGCCCGTGCCGGAGGCCGCCACCGAGGAGCCCAAGGCGGCCGAGGGGGAGAAGCCCACCAAGGACTCCCCCGCCAAGAAGCCGGAGAAGACGCCGGAGCCGAAGACCCGCCGGAGGATCGGCGTGCGCCACCTCGGCTACGCCGCCGGGGGCGCGTTCTTCCTGTGGCCGGTGGTCGGAGGGTGGATGCCGACCGTGCTCACCACGGCCCCGGTCGTGTGGGGCGTGGCCGCCCTAATCGCCGGTCAGCAGGACGACCACGACCACGACTCCGCCACCGAGGACGACGACCAGGAGCAGCCGCACGACACCGAGGCCGGCGAGGCCGACCGCGGTACGGCGCTCCTCCTCCACGTGGTGACCGCCCTGTCCGACGCGGAGTACACCCGGCGGACCGGCGTCCACCTGGACGTGGTGCTGGCCTCCGCGGTCGCGGCCGGGCTGCTCGCGCAGGACACGGAGGTGTCCGCCCTGCGGGCCTGGGTGGAGGCCGCGGGGCTACCCACGACGGACAAGTTGGGGATGCGGATCAACGGGATCCCCACCACCCGTGTGGGGCTGCGAGTGGACGCGGCCACGGCGGCCCTGGGCATGACGCCCACGGCCCTGCTGACCGCCCGCTCCCAGGCCCCCGTCCAGAACCGGGGGGAGGCCTCCGCTGCGGCCCCCGCCCGGGTGCCTGCTCAGGCGGTCGGGGAGGGGCTCGCCGAGGCGGCCGCCGGCACCCCTGCTGAGGCCCCCGCACCGGTCCCCGTCAGCACCCCCGCACCGGCCGTCCTGCGGCTGATTCCCGGGGGGTTGCTGGACCCCGATTCCGCCCCTTCCCCGGCCCTTTCCCAGGGGTAGGCCCAGGAAGCCTGTTAGACCGGCCTATCGGCCGTCTGACCTGCGGTTCTATCAGGCACCTAACAGGCCCTAACTGGGCCCCTGACGCCCTTCCCTGACACCCAGGATGCCGACCCCGAGAGGGGCCGGGAGCACCAAAGAAGAACCCCGAGGCGGCCGACTTTTCTTGGCAGATGGGCGGCCGCCCCGGGGACACCTATCCCTCACGGAACAGGAGTTCCCATCATGGCACTTTTCCGAAAGTCGATCAGTCAGTCCGAGCTTGGCGCAGGGCAGTCCGACGCGGACCGGGCGCGCCACGGTAAGTCTTACTCCGCCGAGACCGGCGGCTGGACGGAGCCGGTCAAGGAGCAGCCGGTGGCCGGCACCGGCACCACGGACCAGGACTCTTCCGGTGCCCGGAAGTGGTGGAACTGATGGCGCGGCACACGGCCCCGGCCTGCCACGGCCGCCGGATGCGCCACGACGCCAAGTCCCGTCAGTACGTCTGTGCCCGCTGCGGTGGCTGGACCACCCGTCTGCTGGCCCTCGCCCTCGGGGGTGCCCAGTGAGCGCGGAGATGCAGGCCGCGGCGGCGCAGGCCGCCAGCCAGGCCGAGGCCGCGAGGGTCGCCGCCGAGGCGGCCGCCGAGGCCGCCCGCTCCGCCTCGGAGGCGGCCGCCGCCCTCGCGGCGAACATCGCGGCTCACCTGTCCGGCAACTGACCCACCGGCGCACCTGCCGCGGAAGAGCACCCCGGAAGATGGGACATCGCCACCGCGGCACCAGCAGCACTGCCGGGCGGGCCTTCGGGCCTGCCCGGCCCATCGCCTGACCACATTGAGTAGGGAGAGCAGTGACCACCACCATTCCGGCCCCGGCTTCGAGGGCGACCGCCCTGGATTCGGCGGCGCCCGACCCGGCTTCGGCCGCCACGGCCCCGGATTCGCCTACCGCACCGACTCGTTCGGCCGCCACGGACACCGGTTCGGGGACCGCCGCCGAGGCCTCGGCGGCCGCCCGCCCGGTGAGCAAGACCCTGCGGCGCACGCTGTGGGCCGTCGCCATCGCCGCGGGTCTCCTGATCGGGCTGATCGGCTTTTGGCTGTCCTTCCACAACCTGGCCAAGGCCGGCCACGACCGCTTCGGGTTCGCCGCGGGCCGCGACTCCAAGCTGTTCGCCATCGGGGTGGACGGCGCGATCATCGCCTGCCTCGCGTTCGACCTGCTCTTCGCCGCGCTGCGCATCCCCTCCCGAGTTCTGCGCCCCCTGGCACACGTACTCACCGGCGTCACGGTGCTGTTCAACGCCCTGGCCTTCGGATCGCTGGGCGCTCACTGGGACAAGGCGATCACACACGGCATGATGCCCGTGCTGTTCGTGATCAGCGTCGAGGCCGCGCGCAAGCTGCTGGTCCACCAGGCCGCCCTGGCGACCGGCATCGGGTACGACCCGGTTCCCTGGCACCGGTGGGCCCTGCACCCCATCGATACCTGGCGGATCTTCCGCGAGATGAAGACCTGGGACCTCACCTACGCCTACGTGCGTGAGCAGCGCCGTGAGCTGGCCATTCACAAGGTGTGGCTCCAGCATCGGGAGCAGATCGAAGCTGGTCTCGAAGAAGGCCGGCTCGGTGTCCTGGATCGGCTCCCGGTCCTGCTGGCACCGCACGGTGTGACCCTGGACCAGGCGCTGGCCCTGCCCGCGAAGATGAAGCGTGAGCAGCAGGACCGTGAGCAGCGCGCCGCACGCGAGGCCGCCGACCTGAAGGCCGACGCCGAGCGGCACGAGCGGAACCTCGCGCACCGGGCTGAGCTGGAAGCCGCCACGGCCGAGGCGGAGCGGATCCGCTCGCAGGGTGACCTGGATGCGCTCCGCGCCAAGGTGCGGGGCGCGACGAAGGTCGCCGCGGCCGAGGCCGAAGGCGATGCCGCGGCCGCCGAACTCAGCGCGAGCGAGAAGCGGTCCGCGGTGCAGCGCGCGGCCACCGAGGAGCAACGCCGCCGTGACGCGCAGGAGGTCGCCGACCAGTCCGTCGGCGTCGCCGAAGCCCGGGCTCGGACGGCCGAACGCAACCGCAAGGCCGCCGAAGACGAGCAGGCCGCCGCCGAAGCCGCCGCCAAGGCCGCTGAACATCGCGACCGCGAGGCGCGCCTCAAGGAGCAGATCGAGCGGGCCGAGGAGGAAACGGCTCGGCTCCAGTCGAAGAAGGCCGGCTACCAGAAGGCGATCGCCGAATCGGAGAAGGCCACCGCCGAAGCCCGCCGCGTGACCGCTGAACACAACCGCCGGGCGGCCGAGGCCGAAGCGCTCGCGGACCTGTCGCCCACGCAGATCAAGACCCGCATGGTCGCCCGGTACGTGCACCCGCTCGTACGTGAGAACCGTGAGAGCGACATCGACAACGGGCACATTGCGACGCTGCTCGGCGGCGCGTCACCGGCCACCGCGTCCACCTACAAGAAGCAGGCCCTGCTGCTGATCGGCGCCGGCTACGACCCGGCGACCGGCTACGACCCCGAGATCCACCAGCCCGCTGCCTCCTAGAAGGAGAAGATCATGAGTACCACCGATCAGGAGTTCACCGGAGAGGTGACCAGCTTCGGCCTCGAAGGAGGCGCCGACGGGTCCGCCGCGCTCGTGGCCTACGCGAAGGGCGAGGACGGCAGCACCATCCGGCTCTGGCTCCGGCTCGATCCGGGCGGCACCCGAGCCCTGCGCCACTGCGTGGCCCGCATGTCCGACTCCGTCGGATGAGGCAATACCCACTGACCGCGAGCGAGGCCCGGAGCGCTGCAATCGCCCCGGGCCTCGCCCCAGTTCTATCCCACCCTCCCCACCCCGGCGGTACAGGCCCGGGGCGGGGGAACAAGCAGAAGGGGAATTGACCATGGAGCCCAGGCAGTCCGAGTCCCGCGAGCGTCTCCTCCAGGCCCGTACGGACACGCTCGCCGAGATGGGCCGCACCGACGCCAAGGCCGGCGCACTGCTGACCGTCCTGGGAATCCCGCTCGCGGTCATCATCGCCGCCGTCCCCGGCCGCACCCTCTCCACCGCTGCCAGCGTTCTCGTGGGCGTAGGAATCGTCGGTCTGGCCGTCGCGACGGTCCTGGTCCTGCTGATCATCCGCCCCCGGCTCAGCGGCGCCGCCGCTGGCTCCTACCTCCGCTGGGCCGCCTGCGCCCCGACGACGTCGTCGCCGACCTCGCCGTCGACCGCAGCGCCGAAAGGATCGTGGCCCTCTCCAATCTCGCCCTGCAGAAGTTCCGGATGCTCCGCATCGCCATCGACATCACCGCGGCCTCCTTGACCTCGCTCGCCCTGGCCGCGGGCATCGCCCTCCTCTGAGCCCACCAGCACGTCGCCCACAGGCGACGGGAAAGGACGAGATGGGAATCGTCGGAGACAGTCTCGACCGGGCCGGAGAGCCACATTTCACGCGCCCAGTGCCGAAGTCGGCCGGAGCGCAGATGCGGTACCTGGTCCAGCAGCACAAGGGCTCTACCAAAGTCGTGGCTGGGCTGCTGGGCATCTCGCAGCGCACCGTCGAGCGGTACGTGCGAGACCAGATCAAGCAGCCCAAGCAGGCACTCGCGGCCCGGATGGAGAGCGAGGTCAGGCGCCGGTGGCAGCCCCTGGTGCGCAAGCGGGCCCGGGCGAAGGCTGCCACGCAGACCGGCCTCGTGATCGAGACGCGAGCACGGTTCGGGTTTACTGCGGCGGCCGGTACGACGGACGACGGGCGGATGCGGCGGATCACCCAGCACCTCCCGCCGCAGTACGCGGACCGCCTGCTGGCCGCCCAGGAAGCCGGGGCAGCCGAAGCCGATCTGCAGCGGATCGTCGCGGAAGGGCTGCAGGAGGTGTACTTCAAGGACGGCGGCGGCCGCGCGGACGGGCTGCTCGTCGAATTCACAGACATCGACTACGTCGAACTCAACTATTGAGCCATCAATTATGGCGCATGCCCCCGAATCTTGAACATGCCGCCGACCATGACCTTGCGTCATCAACTACAGAGGATCGCTACTGGACGCCCCTCGCGAGATGCGCCGGGACTGCCCCGGTGAGATCCTTGGGGTACGGATAGTGGACGCACTAGTTGGCGACCCGATGCCTGTCGAACTGACCCTATCGTGGGGGTCTGATATGAAGCTCGGACGTGTCATTGCGGTTGCGGTGTTTCTGTCCCCTGTCCCGCTTTCTGGCACGGTGGAGCCGGCAGCTGCAGCGAGCACTCACACCGTCGTCATCAAAGGCTCCTTGCAGGTTTCCAGTTGTTGTGGGGTCTTTGGGGTGGGCGAGGTCACCAGGAAGGTTAATTTCACGAGGGTGGCCACTCTTACGCATGATCGGCCGTCGGCGCGCCTTTTGGTGTCCAAGTGCGCAGGTGGTGAGGCCAGGGGAGATCTGAGGTTCAACGTTCGACTCAGTGGTGAGACGGTTTTCACATCGTCTGATCTGAAATTGTTCGAAGATTCGGTCTGTGACAATAGTGACCTTGATGCTGAAGCTAATGAATTCACGGTGACCGGTGAGGGGCGATCGTCGAGGCGCGTCAATCTTTCCGGAATGAATGGCGAATACCACTCTCCCGATGAAGTTTTGGCGCATTTTACCGTAACTCATAATTTCGGATCCGCTAAAGGGTCTTCCCAGCTGTACGCCGGCAGAGTCGTCGGTAAACCCCATAAAATTGCCCTGGCCTGGGTTGATGATGCCGCCGATGTGACCGGTTATGAAATTCGCAATACCGAGACCAATCAGATCGCACGTCTGGCCCCGAACCGCAGAAGCATGGAATGGGAGCAGGCGATTGTGTTCACTGCATGCTTCCAAATCAGGGCACTCGGCGCCGGGGGGCCGTCAGCCTGGATTCCCGCAAACCCCAACGCGATATGCGCCAAATAGTACGACAGCCCGGTACACCGTCCACGGGCCAGGCCATTATCGCCCAGCGCCAGATACGAGGGCCTTGCTGGATCTGGGTACGACTGAGCCCCGGCACGGATGCCGGGGCTCAGGGACGTGCCAGGTGGGCTACAGCTGGCCCTTGGGCTGGTGGGCCAAGAGCTGGACCAGAAGGCCCTTCAGCTCCTCCTGGCCCCGTTCCAGTCGGTTCAGCGACGCGGTGTGGTTGGCGAGGGCCACGGTGTGCTCGGTCTGCTGGTCGATCACACGCTGCAGCTTCTCGTTGATGATGCGGGCCATCTCCTGGCCGATCACGTCCTCGGGCATCAGGGACGTCCCTCCTCGTCGGTGGCTTCCAGTGTGACTGATCCGGTCGGGTTTCGGTGACGGGCTGCGGTCGAGCGTCAGGCCCGGGCTCGCGGTGGCGCTACTTCGGGTCGTCCTTCGGCTTGCGCTGGGAGTGGGCGGCGATCCCGCCCGCGACGTTGTTCGGCGCCTTCTGGGTGCCGATGCTGCTGGACCCCCCGTTGCGCGCGCCTCCGCGGTCGCCGTGGGTGCTGATGCCGCGCATCACCCCGGTCGCGGCGGACCCGCCGCCGCCGGTGACCGCGCGGACGGCGCCGCCGGCGACCTTCCCAGCGCCGCGGGCGACCTTCACGGCGTCGCCGAGGGCCGGGACCTTGACCACCAGGTAGACGGCGATGGCGAGCGCGGTGAGGGTGATGCCCAGGCCGGTGACGACCTTGCTGGTGTCCGGGCTGGTCTCCAGGGCGGAGGCGAGGCCCATCACGATCACGATGACCGGCTCGACCGCGATCAGCGCGAACATCGCCCCGGCCCAGCGGCGGGTATGGCCCCACCAGTCCCGGTCGACCAGGCCCGCGTAGACGACGACGCTGAAGAGGGCGCCGACGTAGAGGGCGAGCGCCCTCATGACCAGGAGTAGCCACAGGGCGCCGCAGAGCAGGATGGTGGCGAGGGAGACGACGAGCAGGATCAGCGGGCCGCCGCCGACCTTGCCCGCTTCGAGGTCGGATCCGAGGGACTCGAACAGGCCCTTCGGGTTACTCCCGAGAGCGCTGACGAGAACGTCGGTGACGGCGGAGGCGGCGCTGATCACCGTGTAGAGGATCAGCGGGGTGAACGCGCTCGCGGCCACGGCGATCCACAGCAGGCCGACCGCTTCCGACATCGCGGTGGTCATCGGTACGCCCCGGATCGCGCGCTTGGCCACCGCGAGGAGCCAGAGCACCAGCACCAGGATCGTGGAGGCCGCGAACACGATCGCGTACTGCTTGAGGAAGTTGGCGTTCGTCAGGTCGACGGCGTTCCTGTCGCCGACCATCTTGCCCAGCTGCGCGCTGGTCCAGTGCGCCGCCTTCGCGGCGGAGTGGGCCAGCTCGCCCAGCGGGTCGAGCGCGGCGGCCGGGTCGGTCACTCCGGGGAGGCCTCCGCCGCCCGTGCTACCGGGCTTGCACTGGTCGCGGACGGGGCCCGAGAGCGCGTCGCAGGGGTCGTCGAAGAGCATCAGGCCCCCGTAGCGGCGTGAGTGGTGGACATCGGGTTCCCCCTCGGGTGGCGAAGCAGTGGTGACGGTCAGTGAAGGCTGCGGCGGGCGTTGCGTAGTTGGGCGGCGGTGGTGACCGCGGCCTGGCCCGCGAGGCGGAGCGCGGCGGCGCTGCGCTGGGTGGTCGGGTCACGCGGGTCGAGGGCGGCGGCCATCTGCTGGAGCGAGGTGGCCATCGCGTCGGACAGGCGCAGCAGGTCCTCGGCGGCCTGGCGGACGGAGTGCGAGTGGGCCCACTCGGCACGGCCCGCACGCACGTCCGCGACGAGCCGGTCGAGCGAGTCGGCCGCGACCCGGGCGTACTGGGCCGGATTGTGCGTCATAGGCCCTCCAGAGGGGGGGTATCGAATTGACCTGCCTGGCCTGTCATCGCAGGTCACAACCTGCCTGCTGGCCTGCCAGCTGGTTGGTCAGCCGGCAGGTCGCTAGCTGCTCGGGCAGGCTGTTGGCAGGCCATGACAGGAGGGTGTCAGGTCGGTGGCAGGTCACGACAGGGCATCTCGGATATCCGCCAGGCGGTAGCCCGTCGGCCGGCCGGGCAGGGAACTGATGCGCTGCGAGGCCACGGTGAGGCCGGCCGCCTTCAACTCGCTCCGGATCTGCCGGCCCGCCAGCGCGAGCCGGTCCGCGCGCTCGCGCAGGTCCCATTGCGTCCAGACCTTGGGATCCACGGTGGCCAGATGGGCCAGGAGCTGCTCGACGGACAACGCTTCGGGATCACGATGGGTAGCGAACGCGGCGAGGAGATGCCGGGCGAACTTCGGGATCGTCGTGGTGGCCGCCGTGGTCAACCGCAGCACGGGACGGGGCGCGGCCAGGCGCTCGGCGACGAGCCGCGCGGCGTCCGCGGGGAGCAGCGGCGGGGCGTAGCGCAGGACGGGGTCGCGGTGCTTCGGCGTGATCGCGTAGAAGCGGCCGGCGTCGGCGGGGTCGTTCTCGTCGGGGGAGGGGACGAGGAGATGCGGCCACCAGCCGAGGGCGATCGCGTTGTGTTGGCCGACGACGAGGGGCACGTCGTCGACGCGGCAGGGCAGCATGATCCGTACGCCGGGGACGTCCGCGATGGCGTCGCCCAGCATGTCCTTCGTCGCGTCCTGGGTGACGATGATGAGGGAGATGAGGGCCTCACGCCCGAAGTTCCGCAGCAGCTCGGCGGCCAGCTGCTTGCCCCGCGGGGAGAGCTGGACGAACTCGTCCAGCACCGCGACGATCGCCGGGTCCTGTGCGGTCGCCTGCCAGATGTTCTGGATCGCGGGCATGGCCGCGATCCGCCGCTTGGCCTCCCCGATCAGCAGCTCCAGGACCTCCTCGGCCTCTTCTGGAGTGCGCGCGGTGAGCGCGGCCAGCGGCGCGAACACCTTGAGTCCGCGCTTGGCCGGGTCGACGTCGACGACCACGGCGTCGGTGCAGGCGGTGACGAACTCCACGATGCGCTGCACGAGCGCGGTCTTGCCGCCACCGGTGTCCGCCGCGATGATCACGTGCTGCCCGGCGAGCATCACGGGCGTGCCTTCAGCCTCGATGGAGGGGCCGAGGTCGAACGCGTCGCGGATCGTGCAGGAGTTGGGCAGCCTCACCGGCACCGGGGCCGGCGTCGTGAACGGGTCCCGCAGCAGGATGCGCAGCATGACCGCGGCGGCGTCCTCGGGGGAGGTGGCCTGCGCCATGATGCGCCTCTCACCCACCCGCAGCGTGGTCGCGACGTCCTTCAGGATGCTGATCAGCTGTCCGGCGGTCCCGGACTCCAGGACCAGCGGGACCTTCCAGCCGTAGGCCGTCTCCTCGGGCAGGCCGACCTCGGACACCTTCGCCCGCTCCTTCAGCAGGGCCAGGCGGACGGACTCGCGGGCCTGGCGCGGGTCCCGGCCGGCCTCACGGAGCGGGAACGGCTGCTGCTCGGGCTCCGGCTCGACGGCGAGTTCGGTGTGCGCGGGCGCGGACGGCGGGATGAACAGGAGCTTGGGCACCGGGGGCCGGCGGGGCTTGGGATTGCGCCCGGCGGCCGCGGCCGCGATGAGGAACCCGACGGCGGCGAGCAGCAGGACGGCCAAGCCGGCTGCGGCGGAGGCCCACCACAAGCCGGCCCAGGCGGCGCCGAGGCCAAGGAGCCACGCGGCTGCGGCGTAGTGGCGGCGGGAACGAACCTGACCGCGGCCGATATGCAGCATGGAGGGGGTGACTTCCAGATGCCGGAACTCCTGCTGGCCCATGCGCATCTGGAGGCTGGCCCACTGCATGACCCGGTAGGAGATCGCCGGGGAGGCGCCCATCCCGCCGCCGTACCCGCCGTACCCGCCGCGGCGCTGCCGCTGGCGCTGCATGTTCATCTGCATCATCTGCGACTGCCGCTGCATCTTCTGCTGCTCCTTCAGCAGACCGATGTTCTGCTGCACTTCGGAGCGGTTGCGCTGCTGGAACCGCTGCCACGTCCTGAACTGGTCGTTCAGGACGTAGTGCGCGACATGGGTGTCCGTCCAGTCCTCGGTCCGCCACCAGCGGCCCCACTCGCCCCGCAGATGTGCCGCTCCCGCACCCAGCCCGCCGCCGGTGCCGCCTGCTCTCGCCACAGCTCGTTCTCCCGCGCTCAGGCTCAGATCGTGCCGACGAGCAGATCGCCGACGGTGTTGCCGCTGGTGCGGATCAGCCCGAGGGCCATCCCGATCAGCCCCACCGAGGCGCCCAGCCACACGCCG
This sequence comes from Streptomyces sp. NPDC028419, assembly GCF_055565515.1. Taxonomy (NCBI): domain Bacteria; kingdom Bacillati; phylum Actinomycetota; class Actinomycetes; order Kitasatosporales; family Streptomycetaceae; genus Streptomyces; species Streptomyces sp. NPDC028419. The sequence continues at coordinate 22,421 of NZ_JBVHUE010000053.1, forward strand.
ACCAAGGCGCCGCGCAGCAGCGGGCTCTTGAGGTCGTAGCGGCCCGACTTGATCAGCCCGGCGTACAGGGCGAGGAGACAAAGGCCCGCGATCGCGCCGCCGACGCCGACCTTCTCGCCGCCGGTCATCGGCGGGTGCGAGCCGGCCGTCGCGACCGCACCGGTCGCCCCCTCCAGGGCATACCGGCCGACGCCGTCGCCGAGCGCGGCCGCGGCGCCGCCCATCACACCGAGCACACCACCGCCCAGGAGCAGCAGCGCGGCGATCGCGATCCCGGCGAAGAAGTGGATCTTGGGGGTGGGGTCCCCGCCCCGCCAGCGGCCGAACTGGTAGAAGAGCAGCACGAGGCCGAGCGCGACCGAGCCGATCCCGCCGGCCGCGGCACCCGTTGTGTTCATTTCACGCTCCAGTCATCCAGTGGATCGCCGCGCGGCCGCCGACGCGGAGCAGGGCGATCACGAACGCCCACGCCGCGATGGCGACCATCAGGCGCATCAGATAGCCGATATAGGGGGTCTTCCAGGCCTGCGCGATCAGGTTGGTCAGGCCCCGGAACATGGAGGCGACCACGCCCGCGAGGACCTGGCCGATCGGCAGGACCATCACGGCGACGCCGACGAGGAAGACGAGCAGCAGCCAGCCCAGGGGAGCGAGGATCCCGTCCTCGGTGACCGACCGCGTCATCTGGTCGACGGCGCTCTGCCCACGCCACGTCACCAGCAGCGCGAGCAGCACGCCCGGCACGTTGTACTTCAGGCCCAGCCACGCCAGATCCAGCCCCCGCCAGCCCTTCTCGGCCGGGGTCGGCTCCGAGCCGGGCGGGGCGGGCAGGTGGGCGGTGACCGCCTCGCCGATCTGCGCCCCGATCTCCCAGGCCGCCTCCCGGGCCTCCTGGCCCTCGCTCGCCCAGGTGTCCTGCCACTCCTGCCGGACGTCCGGGTAGCGCCACCAGTCGGTGACCGGCGCCTCGCCCGCGATCTCGGCAGGGTCAGCCGAGGGCGGCTCGGCGGGGCGCGGCGGCGGGACCTTCGGCGCCGCCGGGTACGGCGCGGAACCGTCCGCCGGATCCCACGCTCCCTGGCCCTCTGTCATCCGTCCCCCCGCCCCTCGATCACCAGCCGAATCTACGTCCCCCGAGCTGGGCCGACACCGCACTTGTGCAGGTCAACTGGCCTTCACCGGACATTGATTCACGGCAGAACGGGAGAAACTGTTCCGGAACGGGCTCCACAGTTGGCTGGATGACGTCAGGTCGTCAGGTTGACCAGCAGCGGCGCCGCGCGCTCCCCCGTGACCGCGGTCAACGACAGCACCGCATGCCCCGGCGGCACCGCGTGCGCGAGGTCGGAGGCCGACCACCGCTCCCGCTCCTCCTGGCGCACGGTCACCGCATCCGTGGTCACCGCCTTCCCGCTCACCAACTTGCGGAACGAGTGGATTGCCCGGGTCAACGGCTGGTCGGCGAACACCGTCCGGTGAGTGACCACCCGGGTCTCGACCCACTCGGTGCCCCACGCCTCCGCGAACCGCTGCCCGTCCCACGTCGTGACCCCGGCGAACGCCATCCGGCACCCCACCGCCCCCAACAGCGCACTGCGCAGCGCCTCCGGCACCTCGTCCAAGGTGCGCAGCGCCAGCAGCACGCCCGCGTTCGCCGACCGCAGCCGCTGCAGACCCCGCAGAGTGCCTGGGGTGAGGGTGTGGGAGGCGTCGTCGAAGGCGAGGAACGCGAACAGCGAGCGGTCAGCGCGCGCGGTGGCCGCGGCGTTGAACTGAGCCAGGAGCAGCCTGGCCAGGATCCGCGAGGCGTCGGCGTGCGCGCGCTCGGGAAGGTCGATCCGTACGCGCAGCGGGTGCTCCAGCGCGGCGAGCGAGAACGGGCGGCCCGCCCCGCTGGTGTCGAAGAAGTTCGCGAAGGCCGGCCGGTCCAGCAGCGCCACCCGGTCCGCAAGCAACGCCCCGGGGTCGCCCGGACCCTGGTGCTGGCGGACCCGGGCGTCGAGTTCGCGGAGCATGGTCTGCTGACCACCCTCCTCCAGCACCTGGCGCAGGGCGTCGACCGCGGGCTTCATCAGCTCAAGCAGCTCCCGCAGCTCCGGGACGGACGGGAAGCGCCCGTACGCGGCCCGGAACGGGCCGAGCACCTGGCTCAGGGCGGTCGCCGCGCGGCGCACGTCGATACCGGGGACGTCCCCGACGAACCCCTCCGCGAGGAACGTGGCCGCCTCATCGGCGTCCGTGGTCCCGCTGTACAGGTCGAGGTCGTAGACCGAGGCCGGATCGCCGATCCGCACGACGACGTCGTAGGCGGCGTCCGGGCCGAGCTGGGCGCCGGCCGCGGCCACCGCGATGACCGCGGCCTGCCCCGCCAGAGCCTGCAGCGCCAAGGACTCCACCACCGGACGAACCAGCCGGCCGGTCTTCCCCGTCCCCGACGGGCCGACCGCCAGCAGAGAGGTGCCGAGCACCGTGGGGTCCAGGGCGAAGCCCGTACCGCGCCGGGCATAGGGGATCCGCGCGCCGGAATCGACGGTGCCGAGCAGCACCTGGCGCTCCAACAGGTCGTGCCGGGCCGCCCGCACCGGCAGGTCGCGGGCCCCCGACGGGTGCACGCACGCCGCGGCCCCCTTGTCCCGCACTGACGCGTCGAAGGGCCGCAGTCGCGCGGCGTCGACGCGTACGCTCTCCCAGGCCCGGGCGATCCGCGCGTAGTCCACGTCGTTCATCCGGCCGGACTCGGCCTCGCGCGCCAAGCGCTCGGCCGCCTCCGCGAGCCCGGCGGAGCGCAGCTGGGGCCAGCCCGCCAGATCCGCCGGCTCACCGGGCAAGACGGTGGGGGCCGGCGGCGCGGCCGGCTTCCCGGTGGCGGGGCGCCGCACGAGCCGGCGCAACAGCTCGGGCCACCGCCCCATGCGGCCGAACACGATGATCAACGTGACGGCGACGATGGCGTACCACGTCCACCCGGCCACGACGAAGGCGGTGGTGCCGCGCCAGGAGTCGGGGGTGAACATCAGCAACGGCCAGATCCAGAAGCTGCCCAGGTAGCCGTTCCACAGCAGGGACCACAGCATCAAACCGACGATCAACGAGAGCGCGGCGCCGCTGATCAGCTGACGAGTCGGAGTGACCTCGGGCTCCTCGGCGGCGCGCGGCACGTGCCCGTACCGCCAGACCCCGACCTCGGCGGAAGGCCGCGGCACCCGCAGCCAGTCCCCGAGCGTAGGGCCGGTGCTGGGCGCACGGGACGGCGCCGGAACGTGGCCAAGTCCAGGAGGTGTGCCCGGCTTTGGCGGAGGGCTCGCCGGACGCGGAACCCTGTGAGAAGTGTCGTGAATGCCGTCGGCGTCCATAGCCCCCCTGCCCTGTTGCTGTGCAATCGCTCAATGTAGTGGCCTCGGTGCCCGGCCCACCCGGCCGAGCACGGCAAAGGCCACCCTCCAGGTCGGATGGCGCCGCGACCGAGAGCGCGGCGGCCACCTACAGGGGCGGGATGGCGTCGGTTGACTGTTCGTCCGCCGGGGCGCCTGCGGGTTTCCCAACGGCAGGACGGGCTCGGCGCGCAGGGGGGAAAGGGGGAGGGGAGTAACCCAGATCTGGGTTACTCCCCTCCCCCTGCCGGAGCGGTGCAGCTACCTGTCCTTGAGGATCTCGGCTGCGGCGTTGGCCAGGCCTCGGGCGGTCCGCTCGATCGCCATGAGCGTGCCTCTGCTCGCGCCGCTCATAACCCCGGGGTCTTTCAGACCTGCGGCCAGAACTTCCAGCGCCCGCCAGCCCTGGACGGCGGGGTGCTCGCTGCTGGTTGAGGGTAGAGCAGCAGCCATTTCGTTCAATGTTGAATCACCCAAATTTGGGTGATTCAACATTGAATCAATCTCTTCGGGTTTGTTCCCCTGCTGGACCGTGCTCGCCTCCCGGCGCGACTCCCGCGAATCCTTGCGGACGGAAGCCTGAACGGGCCGGCGCTCACTGTCCGCGCGCACCTGGGCCAGGGTCTGCCCGCTCAGAGCAGGCGGTGCCGTCTTCTCCCTCACCGCGGCCCGGGCCTTCTTCACCCACCCGTTCAGGTCGGCCGCGGTGACCCGCGTCCCGTTCTGTGCAGCCCAGCCGCGCAGCTCTACGTACCCGCGGGCCAGCTGCTCCTCCCCGTACGAGTCGACGGCAGGGAGCAGGGCCTGGATGTGGGAAGCGGGCGTCGGCCGAGTCCAGAGCTGAAAGATCGCGCGGGCCAGCTGCCACTGCTGGATCCTCCGGTTGACGTCCGACTCGGACTCGCCGAGGACCTCCTGGCAGTACTCCGGCCACAGCCGGCCGCCGCCGCGGTACAGCCGTCGCGACCGCACCGCGTGCGCCGCCTTGCCCCTCATCCACTCAGCTTGGTCCGCGTACGCGAACGCCTGCTCACAGTTCGCGAGATCGCCGGCTTCCTGCGCAGTCAGGTTCCCCTCGGCCTCGATCTCCTTGGGCTCGGGGATCAGGTCAGGAGTGAAAGGCTGCGGCCGGTAGGCCGGCTTCTCCGCCGGCGCGGCGGCCGGCGCCGGGTTCACTTCTCCGCTGGGGCCGGGAACGGACGGCGCCGCCTCGGCGGGGTCGTCCTTGCGCGCGCGCTCCTCCGCGGCCTGCTTCTGCATGAGCTTCATGTACTTGCTCACGGCAGCAGCCCTCGCTTCTCCATCTCGGTCACCAGCGCGCCGAAAGCGCTCTTCTTGGCTCCGATGACCGGGAAGTTCATCGACAGCGCATACGTCTCAGAACGGGGGATCGTCGTGCTGAACACGTTCCACCCCTTCTCCTCAAGCTGCCCGCGGTAGTACCCCGTCGACGACGCGTTGGTGACGGTCCTGTTCAACAAAACCCACGTCTCCGGTGGCCGCCCATCCGCGCGAAACAACCCCGACCTGCGGATGACGTCCTGGAACGGCGTGGCCTCCGGCGGCTTGTCCACCCGGAGCCAGTCCGCCTGAGTGGGGGACATGTGCAAGATCACCAGGTCCGCGACGCGCAAGACGCTGTCCGTGATGTGCGGATGGTTCTCGGCGTGGCCGCAGTCAACGACGCTCAACCGGCCCGGGATCGGGACGACCTCCTCGTGGAACTGCGCCGTGGCCTTCTTGTGAACCGTGAAGGTGAACGGTGCCTTCACCGACCAGTCCCAGAACTGCATGGAGTGGTCGGCGTCGTACCCCTCGATCTCGTACGCGGCCTCGGACTCCATCAAGGCGTGGCTGAGCCACGCCGTGTCGGTCGTCTTAGCCATCGTCCTCGGGGACACGTTCGCAATGAGCATGGTCACGACCCTACGGCCATCACTGAGATCAACACATCAACCACCCCGCAGACGCCTTGTGGCCTGCCCCATACACAGACCCCCCTCCGCAACGCGGAGCCAGCCCGCCGCCAGGCCCGGCTCGACCGCCTGACACCGCGCCCAGGAAGCCAACCGGCAATAGGCCCGCTGGCCAGGGCCCGGTCATGCCCACCCGTGGGCATGACCGGGCTGACGCTCAGCTTCTGCGACGTGCCCACTTCAGCAGTCGGGAAAGAGGGCTGCGAGGCAGAGGCAGGGGAGTAGCAGCGGGTGGTGTGTACGGCTCGTACTCGGGACGGGCCGGCAGGGCCAACGGCCGCTGCGCGCCCTCTCCCGGCTCCCGCGCCACGACCGCCAGCTCAGGAGCCGGCTCGGTCGGCGGAGAGGAAGGCAGCGGGCTCGCCGGGGGCACCTCCGGCGCTGAGGTCTCCTCGACCGCGTCGATCGCCGGTGGGGGTGGCGGAGGCGGGCGGTGCAGAGCTTCGTAGCGCTCGCGTGCGTGCCGTCGGGCCGAGGACCAGCGCGCACCCTGGGACCGTTCGAGCCGTTCCATCACCTCGTGCGCCTCGGCCGGGTGGAACCCGGCGCGGCCCCTGCGGAGCGTGGACAGGCCGATCGGTACGAGCCCCCACCACTGCGCCCCAGGCCGCGGGCGAGGGTGGCTGATCCTCCAATCGTTGCGGCGCCAGGCGACGTCGCCGCCCCAATCCTCGCGATCGAGCCTGGGCTCGTGAGCGAACTCGTGGCCACCGTAGGGGATGTAGACCATCGCGCCGTTCACCCAGTAGACGGCCCCGCCGGCCTCGACAATCTGGAGCTGCTGCTGCGTGGGACGCACCCGCTTGTGCCGCACCGAGGTCGCGTCGCCCGCAGGGCGCACGGCCTTCTCCTTGAGGCCGCCCTGGCGGAAGTGGCGCTCGTCCTCGGCGAAGAACCAGACGTGCGCGGCGTTCGAGCCGTAGCGGGCCCGGACGGCCTGCATGCGCCGCTGCACGGCGGCCCCGTCCAGCGGACCGTGGGGGCACTCGATCACGAGGACCTGGCCGCCGTCCGTGGCGACGATGACCGCCGGCGGCGAGGCCTCGCCCGGTGTCTGGGGCTCGGGGCATTCGATGAGGGCCGGCACCCCGGGCCACGCCTTCGCCAGGTGGTCGCGGAGGTCGATGACGACCTGGAGACCGGCCTCGATCTCCCTCTGGACTCCCGCCCTGGCCGCGCAGCTATCCGCCCCGGCCTCAAGGCTCTGGCCGTGCGAGAAGCGAGGGGCATAGGCGGAGCGACTGCCGCTGCGCCGGGAGAGCGCGAGGGGCCGCCCGCAGCTCATGCACCGGTACCGCCCCGACGCCAGGGGACCGGGCGCGAGGTGGTCCGCGCTGGCCGGGTCCGGCGTCAGGGTCACGAGCTGCCCGGTGACGGTGTCTCGCGCATGCAGGGTCATGCCCTTGATCATCCACTCCCGCACCCGGACGGTCAGCCGATTTCGAAGACGGAACTGCCGCAGTGCCAGGGGGTGGGTTCGCAACGTGCCAGGGCATCCCGCCGGGGCGGGATGGGGGCGCCCCGCGGGCGCTCTGAAACGCCGCGGCCCCGGCCCCCGTTGTGGGGTGCCGGGGCCCGAGGCCGTTCTGCGGTGCCGCTACGCGCGGCGCGCGGTCTGGAGGAGGCCGCCGTAAGCCTGTGCGCTCAGGGCACGGTAGTGGCGGTGGGCGACGGAGCCCGGGCCGAGGAACAGGGCGCGCGGGGTGAAGTGCGGCCGGGGGAGGTAGCGGTCCAGCGCGGGCAGGTAGTTCCAGCGCAGACCAGGGTGTGCGGAGTGCGCGTAGTGGTGGAGGTCGCCGTACGGAAGCCAGGTGGCGGCGGCGAGCGCGGCCAGACCGCGGTTGTGCGGGTAGAGGCGCAGGCACCGGCCAGCCTCGATCTCGGCGGTGGTGCCGGCGCGGTGCTCGGGGTCGAACCAGGTGTGCTCGGCGACCAGCGACCACCAGGCCAGGAGCGGGTAGAGCGCCAGCCGAGGGAGGAGCGCCCCGGCCAGGACGGCGGGCCAGCCGCCGGTCAGGTAAGCGGCGGCGAGGACGGCGACCGGGGCGGCGCCGCGGTCCCAGTTGCCGGACTTGGGCCGCAGCGCGGTTGCGAGGGCGCGGCACGTCTCGTGGACGCCCCGGGGAGTGAGGGGGTGGACCAGGGCGAGGGCGAAGCCGGCCGGGGTGATGCCGGGGCGGAGCCCCGCTTGCGCGAGTTCGGCGAGGTTCGGGTCGGTGGCGAGGGTGGCTTGGGGGTGGTGACCGCGTACGTGGCGCTCGCGGCGGACCGGCTCCGGGATCAGGCCGAGGGGGTAGTGCGCGAAGGCCTCCGCCAGGATGCGGTTGGCGCGGCGGGTACGGGCCAGCACGCCGTGGACGGCGTGGTGGCTGACCTCCTGGAGGTGACGCAGCTGCACTGCAGTGGCTACTGCGGCGACGCTGGCTGCCCAGGGGCCGTGACTGGCCAACTGCCAGTAGCCGACGATCTGCACCCACTCGCCGATGAGCAACAGCGTCGGTGTCCAGTCGTTCGCCCGCGCCCGCTGGATGGCTATGAGGAGGGCGGCGTCCGCTACGCGGGGAACACGGCGGGCGAAGCGGAAGCGGTCAGGCAGACGAAGCGCCAAGCCGAGGGCGATCAGGGATAACGCGAGCAGCATGAGGAACGTCCCGTAAGACAGGGGTGGGCCACAACCCCACCGGTCTTACACACCGTACATCTAGTGGACTAGTTAGTGGTTGTGGGTTCCCCAACTGGGGATCTTGTGAAGCTGCCGCCGTCAGACCGCCTGTAGGTCCGGAGCTGGACTCCTCATTCAGAAGCGTCTGGTAGCTGGGCGTGCGCCCGGTCGGGACGGTGAAGCCATGCGGGAGTGAAATGGTCCCCGGCTTGCCAGTTGCCGAAGGCTTCCCGGTCCCGGCCGATCTCCTCGCTTTCCTCGGCAAGGTGCACGAAGTGGCGGGCGTTGACCAGCAGAGGGCCGGTCGCGACCACCTCCACAGAGGCGGCCCCTTCCTCGCCTCGCTGGACCAGGACGGTGGTGTCGAAGGAGAAGTCGACCCGGTGTTCCCAGCTCGGTTTGTCCGCGATGAGGGTGTACACCTGGGTGCCCTGCCACCGTACGTGCGCGCTGAACCAGATGCGCTCACCGACGTGGTACGCCTTCGCGTCCATGACCTTGTCGACCCGCACAAGCGGGGCGGAGGAGTGGTAGGCCCTCTCCAGGCCGTGCGCCGTGGGCATCAGGGTGAGGAAGGTGGTGATGCCCGCGATGTGGTTGGTGACGGCCTTCCGTACCACCGGGCCGCCCATGATCGCGTTCACTTCCTGGGTGGGCAGGGTGAACTCCTCGGCCAGCTCCTCGAGTAGCTGCTTGACGCCCCGGCTCATGAGACGGAGCCGGCCGGAGGACTCGCCGAGCCTGTTCTGCGCCTCCTCGGCCAGCGCGGGGTGGAACCCGTCCGTCGATCCGAAGTCCCCGTCGTAGGAGAGGAACCAGACCTCTTTCTCGGTCTCGGCAGCGGACAGGAGGGTGAGCCAGATCGCGGCGTCCCGCGCACCGCGGGCCTTCACCTTCTTGCCGCGCTCGTCAGACCAGACCTGCTCTGCCGGGGCCATCCTGTTGGCTTCCCGACGCAGTGCCTCCTCCGCGGCCCCGGGAGGTGTCGGCAGGATGGTGAACACCTCTTTCAGCGCGTCGCGGTACCGCATGGCGGCCTCCTCCGCCGACAGCGCGCCGGTCGAGGCTGCCAAGTCCCGGCCGAAGGCATCACTGAGTGAGCCCAACGCGTCCCGGGCAGCCTTGAGGCTCAGTTCCACTGCGTGCTGATGGTGGGCGACGAGTTCGACGGCGACCATCTCGGGGATGGCAAGGACCCGGCCGCGGAAGACGGCGAGCTTGCGGATCATGCCGAGCGCGGGACCGTGGGGGAAGACCGCTTTGGAGAACTGGTTGGTGTCGAGGACGATCACAGGGCCTCCCGCCCACGGAGCATGGCTGCTACAGGCTGGCGACGGTGGCGTTGATGCGGCTGTCGTCCCAGGTGCCGGCGTCCAGCATCGGCCGGGCCGTGGCCTCGTAGGACTGCAAGATGCGAGGGGCGGAGTCGGCGCCGTGGCCCCAGATGCTTTCGAAGCGTCCGGCCCACCGGGAGACGCCCTTGAAGTACACGGAGGAGCGGCCGCGCTGGTAGTCGGCGTCCCCTTGTTCCTCTTCGACGAGGGCCGCGGCGTTGGCGAAGATGACGACGTCGACGGCTTGGTCGGCGCGCAGGCGGTCACGCACGGCGAGGCCGCAGGTGACGCCGAGGTCGCGGTGCTGGCCTACGAGGGCGAGCAGGGAGGCGGCGAAGTCCTGGTTGGCGAGGTCGGCGGCGCGGACGATGAAGAGGCGGTCGATACGGCCGCCGGTCTCGGTGAAGCGGCGGTTCGCGGCGATGTACTCGCGGCGGCCGGTGAGCAGCGTGGGGTCGGTGGTGAGGTCCGCGGCGAGGATCCGCTGCGGCTGGGCTTGGGCCTCGGTGACGGTGTTCACCAGGAGGGTGGATAGGCGCGGCACCTCGGAGGCGTACACGCGCAGGTGGCCGTCGGCGATCTCGCCGTAGTCGCTGATGAGTTCGGCTTCGAGCTGGGCACGGACCCGGTCGTAGTACTGGGCGTCATCCATGGACTTGAGGTTAGTGATCCGGCGCAGCTGGATGAAGGTCTTCTGCGTCCAGTAGTGCCCGATGGCCAGGATGAGGATCAGCACGGCCTGGAGGAGGAGCAGCGCTTTCAGGTTGACGCGGTCCATGACCCATCCGACCACGGGGACGATGAATCCCACGATGGTGAGAACTGCGCCGAGCGCGGGTGAATTCAATGCGGCGCTGGCTCGGCTGAGCGGGCTCGGCTGCGCTTGGGACATCTCGGTTCCTCCCCCATGTCGGCCTGGTCAGGCCATAGGGACCATGATTCCCGAGGTTGTGCGGAGGCCTCACGAAAATGACGGGATCGCGGTCGAGCGGCCGGATTTCGTCCGGCCGCTCGCTCAATCCGCCTCGGGCGCCACTTGTTGGGTGGGGACGGATGGGGAGGCGAGGCCAGGAAGATCACGGATTGGTCCGCCGGCTTCGGTCCGGGACTCCCCGCGGAGCCAGCGGCTCATCACGGTGACAGAGGTCCCAGCTTCGTTTGCCAGCTCGGTGAAGGTCGGCCGTCGGCCTGGAGGCGCCAGCCAATAGCGCGTCCGCACCTCCCGGATCAGGCTGTCGGGGAACCTCTTGCCCATGTGGTGTTTCTCCCCCAGGGGCATGGTGCCGTGCAGGGTCTTGTCGGCGATGTTCTCGGCCTGGGTGCCGGCCACGAGATGCCTGGGGTTGTTGCAGTTGTTCCTGTATGTGGGCTCTGGGCAGACGTGACGGATGGTCGAGGATTCCAGGTCCTTGTAGGAGACCTCGCGATCGAGTGCGTGGGCGATGCGGTGCGTCAGGGCTGTTTGGACACCTTCCCAACGGAACTGCCCGTACCCGAATTGGTTTCGGCTCTTGGCCAGCCAGGGCCAGCAGGCGTCTTCTCCGCCGCTTCGGTCGATCTGTGCCCAGAACTCCGATATCCGGGCGAGACGGTCCAATCCGTCGATGTCACCCGTTGTGATCTTCCATCCGTCGGCGGGGGGAGGCTCGGGGGACGTCACGGCACGAGCTCCTGTGCGTCCCTCCCGTCGTGCCACCCAGGTGTCGCGGTTGTTCTCGCTCTTGGTTCCAGGGCGCAGATGCGCCGGATTGCAGCAGGGCTTGAAGTCGCAGAGATGTCTGAGCAGCGTGCTGCCGGGAAGTGCCTGGGAAAGGCCGTGAGCGAGGGTGAAGGCGACGACGTGAGCGCTTGCCGACCCCGTCATGTTCTGGCCTGCCGCTGTGTGCCCGTATGCGTTGCCCTTGACACCCTTGAACGGCCAGCACGCGTAGGGCCCCGCCGAGCGATCGACACGGCTCCAAAACCGGGCCTCCCGGTAAGCGCGCCGCTCTGGCGTCTCGATGATGCCGTAGCGCTTGCCACCATCGGTTATGCGCATACCCGCTGTCCCGTGCAGGTGCTTGTACGTCCTGCCTTGAACCAACTGGTTGATCCGAGACAGCGTCACGCCCAGCTTCTCAGCAACGGCGGTTTGGCTCATTTGCCCGGACTGCACCATCTCCCGCGCCCATAGAGCCTGCTTGTCGTCAAGTAATCGTTTGGCCACGCTGCGACGCTAGCGCGCTGCACTGACAGTCAGGATGCCCGGAGGTCTCAGGCCGTACTTGTGCGGGTCAGGGCCACGTCGTAGTCGATAGTCCACCGGTCGGCGGGGATGACGATGTCCGCGGTCTCCACGGGCCGGTCGTCGCTGTCGTAATAGGTCCGCTCGATCAGGGTGGCCAGGGAGCCGGCGGGCACGCCGAGTTGCTGGGCCTGATCGCGGTCGGTCTGGATCGGCTGGGTGCGTTCCACCGCGCGGACCACGGCGATGCCCAGGTGCGCCATCCGGTCGACGACGCTGCGGCCGGCGAAGGGCCCGCCGTCGGGGAGGACCACCGCGCTCTTGCCGGTGATGGACATCGGTTCCCAGCTGGTGCTGCTCATCACGGGCCGCCGGGCGGCGTCGAGGAACTCGTACTCGGTGCGCACGCAGTGCTGGCCGGCCTTGATCTGCAGCCGTGCCGCGATGTCAGCGGGGGCCTCGAGCTTGGCGGTGCTCTGCGCGTCCCAGGTGGAGATGCCGGCCGGGGCGAGCGGGGCGCTGGGGTATCCGGGGGCCGGGCAGCGCAGCATGTGCAGGCGCTCCTGCGGCGCGCGGACGTACGTCCCGGCCCCCGGGCGCCCTTCGAGCAGGCCCTCGGTGATGAGGAGTTCCTGGGCGCGGCGGATCACGTTCTCCCCGACGCCGTACTGCTCGCCGAGGGCTGTTCGCGAGGGGAGCCGGAAGTCGACGGCCCAGTCGCCGCTGGTGATGAGGGTGCGGAAGGCGGCGGCGACCACCAGGTAGGGGGCACTGGTCGTGTCGGCCATGAGTCTCCGTTGTCCGTCGCGGTGCTGACTGCCGGTCAGCGAGTTTCCTGATCCGTTTGACAATCTAGTCCACTAGTTCAAAACTAGTGGACTAGAAGTGCGATGCGTGATTCCGATCGTCCGGGGTGAGGCTCAATGCACGAATCAGGCGCCACGACAGCCATAGAAGCCCTGGCCGAGCTCACCGGCCAGGCACCCGAAACCGCCGAGCACAACGGCGTGGTGACCATCCGGGCCGACACCTCCCACATCCCGGCCGAGCACTGGCAGCGCCTCGTCGCCGTCCTCGAAACCGGCACCTCCTACGGCATGACCAGCACCGCGGCCGGCGAGAGCACCGTCTGGCTGCGCATCGAACCGGGAGACCCCCGCTCATGACCTCCATCCCCATCGGCGTCCCCTTCGCCAAAGGCCACGGCGCCGGGAACGACTTCATCGTCCTGGACGACCCGGACGGCGCCCTCGACCTCACCCCCGCCGACATCACCCATCTCTGCGACCGCCGCGGCGGCATAGGAGCCGACGGCCTGCTGCGCCTGGTCCGCTGCACCGCCGCCCCGGACGCCTTCGCGATGTCCGACCGCGCGCAGTGGTTCATGGACTACCGCAATCCCGACGGCTCGCTCGGCGCGATGTGCGGCAACGGCATCCGCGTCCTGGCCCGCTACCTCACCGCCACCGGCCGACACCACGACGGCACGCTCGCCCTGGCCACCCGCGCCGGCGTCCGCCACCTCGACGTCCTCGCCGGCCCCGGCGCCCACTACGGCGATGTCAGCGTCCGCATGGGCACCCCCACCCTCCCCGGCCCGGACCACATCACCGTGACCGCCGGCACCCACACGTGGCGCGCCCTCCACGTCGACGTCGGCAATCCCCACGCCGTGGTCTTCGTCGAGGACCTCGACCACGCCGGAACCCTCACCAGCGCCCCGACGGTGACGCCCATGAGCGCCTACCCCCAGGGCGTGACCGTCGAGTTCGTCCACGACCTCGGCTCCCAGCACCTGGTGCTCCGCGTTCACGAGCGCGGCGTCGGCGAGACCCCCTCGTGCGGCACCGGGGCCTGCGCTGCGGTTGCCGCCGCCATCCAGCGACGTCCCCGCTCCACCGGACCGCTCCGGTACACCGTCGACGCTGTCGGCGGCCGCCTCCTGGTTGACGTCGCCACCGACGGCAGCATGACCTTGACCGGCCCCGCCTACCTCACCACCCAAGGCACCGTCCGCCTCTACGCCTCCTGGCCCGACGCCGGCCTCGGGGGCCAGCGAGGCCTCCACCGACCCGCCTACGGCGCCCCGACCCCCGCCCTCCTCGCCCGAGCCGACCGCGCCCTCACCCGCCTCGCGGAACAACACAGCGGCATCACCGACCGAGAGGCCACCCCATGAGCCGCGACGGACACGAACCCCACCACCTCATCGGCCGCCTAGTCCGCGACATCGCCTCAGGCACCGAAGGCCACCTGATGGCCGTGGTCCGAGAAGACCTCCCCACCCACAACGGCACCCCCCGCACGACACGGCGCGCCTACATCCGCCCCACCGCCGGCGGCGTCGAACTCCCCACCGCCCTGGAGAACATCGAACCCCTCGGCGCTTCCTAATCGTTCCTGACCGACCACATCACGGCCCCGGCCCCGGCACCCTCGGGGGCCGGGGCCGCGGCATTCCACGACACCAACCTCACGCCCGCCCCCACGTGGCACGCTGATCCGATGATCGAGACTCCGCGCCTGCTGCTCCGACGGTTCCGTCCCGACGACGCGCCAGCCCTCGCCGCCTACCGGTCCGACCCCGGCATAGCCCGATACCAGAGCTGGGCCTCACCAATCACCGTGGCCCAGGCCGCCGAGATCGTCCGCGGATATGCCGAAGCCCAGCCCGAAGCCCCGGGCTGGTTCCAGTACGCGATCGAGCTGAAAGCCGACAGCCGGCTGATCGGCGACTTCGGAGTCGACCTCCACGAAAACCGCCTCCAGGCCGACCTCGGCTGCACCCTCGCCCCCGACCACCACGGCCACGGCTACGCCACCGAAGCTGTCCACGGCGTCGTAGGCCACCTCGTCGCCCACGGACTGCACCGCCTCTCAGCACATTGCGATGCCCGCAACACCGACTCGATCCGCGTCCTGGAACGCGCGGGATTCCGCCTCGAAGGACACGGCATCGAGGACGAGTTGATCCGCGGTGAATGGACGGACAGCCACACCTACGGACTCCTCGCCCGTCATTGGAAGGGCCCCTCCACCAGCGTGTGAGACGGCCGGCGGGAACACCAGCACGGAACGGCGCCCCGCTCGCCACCTCGATGTCGCGGGTCACTGATGAGCACGGACTGCTGCTGGGCAAGCCTTAGGGGAGCCTGGGCAAGCCCACCGAGGCGCGGCTTGCCCAGCACAACTCGACGTCCGACACCGTCGATCTCAAGGTGGTCAACTACTGCTGGGGCCGATCGGAGTCCGGTATGGACGGGGCGAGGTATGCGCTCTCGGCATCGCGGACGCGCTGCTGTTCCCGCAGGACGCGCATCTCCTGGACGCCGGTGTGCACGAGCCCTACGACGATGACGCAGAACAAGATCGCGAGACCGCGATCGAAAGACTGCTCTATCACCCGTCGCTGCTGGTTGATCGAGAGGGCGAACATCCATACGATCCACAGCGCGAAGGCGCCCGTGCACCACAGGGTGCAGATGGTGGCAGGGCGCCACATGCGCCTCTCCACGGGAAGCCCAAGCTCACTGCGCATCGCCCGGGTCGCGGCGTCGGCACGGCGGACGGACACGGGCGTGGCGATCATGCTCGCTGCAGCCCCTCCCAGCAGGACCGTGACCACGCTGATGGTGACGGCCGGCGCCACGCCGAGGGAATGAAGCGTCAACACCGTCGAAAAGGCCAGCGTAAGAAGCGTCACGGACAGGGCACCCCACTTCGCTGGCCACAACTGGTCGGCACCCTGGCGCCACCTCCTCCAGCACCGCCAGGCGACCCCGGCCGTGACGGCCCAGAGAATCGTGTAGAGCACCACTGCCTTCACGGACTTGTTCTCTCCCCTGTGGTGTACGTCAGATCCCCTACGGTCCGACAACCCGCGGCACAGCCGCAAGAGCGCCGGCTCGAAGCGGCCGCGCCGCCGTTGCTGGACGAGGAGCATGTGCCGGACCGCCCCGGCACAGCTCTTCCGCCGCCACAGCTGACCGCGGCCCCCGAGGGGCAAGCCTTAGGACAGCCTGGGCAAGCCACCCGTCAGGGGCGGCTTGCCCAGGCTTTCGGCTACGGGCTCCCGCGCCCGGGGCGCAGGACGTCGGCGTAGATCCGGGCCCGGACACCGGGCTCGCCGGGATCCCTGCGCACCGGGCCGATACCCGAGGTCGCCCAGCGCTTCTCCAGCGCGGCCGCGACGGATCGGACGGTGTCCTCGTCTCCGCCGGTGATGTCCAGCACCACCAGGCCGGGCTCCGCGATGTGCTGCTCGTCGATCGGCTTCATGCCCACTGCGACAGCACGACGACGCCGGGCGGTTCGCCGGCGGTGACGGAGCCACCCGTACGAGGGAGGAGACGGTAGCTCAGGTCCGGTCCGTCCATCGCACCTGGGCAAGCCTCCCCGGCCGCGGAGGCCGGCGCCGCACCCTGCCCCGCAGGAGGGTTGCACCGGAAGGGGGCTGGAGGGTTGTCTGCAGGGGTGCACTAGGCGGGGGACCGCAGGTGTGACCGTGGGTGGGACCCCCCGAACTTGGTGATCTTCCATTCGTGCAGGTCAGGGGCCGTGGGCAAGCCTCTTTCGGAGAACGACACCTCTTTCCTCACGATAGTCGAGGGGAGAGGTCTCCTCGTATTCCGGCCGGCAGCCGGCGACTTTGCGCTCGTGCTGTACCCCTGGACCCTGGCCCGCAGTGCCGTCATGCCTTCGCTGTGTTCTTCGGGATTCCGCCTCGTGTGGGTCACCGGGTGCGGGATGGTCTTGGTGTGCCCGCGGCCGCGTGTGCAGGGGCGGAAAAGGGGTTTGGGGATGCGGAACGAGTCGTGGACGACGGAGGAGTTCGGGACGTCGCACCGGGGCCGGGTGGGGGTGCTGCTGGAGGACGGCAGCGTGCCGGAGCCGGTGTACTTCGACGGGAACTCCGCGGTCGGGCACACGAGCGACTTCTGGGCCGGCTACAGCGGGCGCCCGTTCTACGGGCCCCGCGCCGAGCTGCTGCGCGCGGTGTGCGCGTGCGGCTGGACCGGTGACCGGTACCCGCTGGACTGGGCGCGGATCGGCGATGCGCCGCTGTACGAGGACGAGCCGGCGCACCAGGACGCGGCGAGGTGCCGGGAGGACTGGGACCGGCACATCGCCGCCGTCGAGGAATCGACGATCGCGCTCCCCAAGGAGGTCGACCATCTGCTGGAGAAGTTGACCGAGGCACTCGACCGGCTCGTCGATGACGCGCCGGCCGGCGCGCTGAAGGCCGCGGGCCGGCTGGAGATCCTCGCGCGGAGCATCGGCTACGACGCCGCCCACATCGCGGGCCGGTCGATGGAACCGGCGGAAGTCGGCGTCGCGCTGGGCATCAACGCGGACCAGGCCGAAGACCTCCTCGCGCACTACCGGGGCCGGTAAGCCCACGACGTGGTGGGCAAGCCTGAGGCGACCCTGGGCAAGCCCACCGGAGCGCGGCTTGCCCAGGGCCGCGGCTCGGCGACCACAGCCGTCGATCCCGCAGCGGTCGAGGGGGTTGCCTACCCTCACCTGGGCGAGCCAGGCAGCGCGCTGCCGCGGATCCGCCAGCTGCGCGGGCGCGCGAGGCCGGCAGCAGCTTTCCGGGTGCGGCCGCGTCTCCTTGCGCCTCCAGATCGGGGAACTGGCCGAACCCGGCACGCCGTCCTACGGCTGGCCCCAGCCGGGGCCGGCGCCGTCCCAGGTGAAGAGGGTGCGGTCGTAGGGGTCGATGTCGTCGGGGTCGAGACCGGCCCGACGGAGGAACTCGAAGATGTCGCGCAGATCGCGGGCGCGCCCGAGGCCTATCCCGTCGACGCGGACGCGCCGGCGGCCTTGGCCGTCGGGTGCCTCGACGAGGATCCGCGGCGCTTCAGCGTCCATGCGCTCACCCTGTGGGCAGGCGTTCACTCCAGCACGCCGAGGGCGGTGTCGGGGCGGCAGTGGATGCAGGCGGGGATACCGCGGGCGAGGAGTTCGCGCAGTTGCTCGGCGGAGGCGGGCACGCAGCGTTTTCCGGTGGCCCAGCAGTCCCCGACGTGGACCTGGGTGGGTGGGCGCCCGACACCTATCCCGTGCTCGACCAGCCACGCGGGCGGCGCCGGCGGCGTCCTGCGCTGCGCCGTCGCGGCTTCCTCCTGCTCGGCGACCAGGAGCGCGCGCTCCGCGCGGGTGAGCTCGGTGCGGAGGTAGGTCACGACGGTGCGGAGCCGGGCGGCGTCCGGCGGCAGCTCGGACATCACCGGCCCTGGACCACCATCTGACGCGCGTTTCTGCAGCTCACGCACAAGGTCGAGGCGCCGACCCCGTACCGGCAGCAGGGGGAGTGGCAGGCCGCGCACGGGCCGGTCTGGCTGGGCGCCCAGGTGACGGGCTGGGCTCTGGCGGGGGTGGAGGCGGTGGTGCTCACGGGGTGCTCCTCGACGGTGCGGACTACCTCCCTCCATTAGATCGCATGTTCGAATTTCTTGCCTAGGTGCCGTGCCGCACACCTCCGCCACCGCCTCGCACCGCGGAGAGGTGCGCCCCGGGACGGGTGCTGCTGGGGTTAGAGGGTCCCGGCGAGTGGGCGGGGGGTGCGGGTGATGCGGAGTTTGAGCTTGGCGCGGCGGGCGCGGTTGGCGCGGCGTTCGGCCTGGATGATCCGGTTGACGCGGGTCCAGGCCCGCATCCATTCCCGGTGCTGGGCCGCGGGGACCTCGTGGACGACCAGCAGGGCTTTCAGCTGCGCGCGGGAGCTGGGGAAGCGCTGTCGGGAGAGGATCAGGTGCACGGTCGTCTTGTTGACCCGCATGATCCCCACCGTGGTCTGGGTGCGCTGGTCGATCTCGCGGTACGTCGGCGCGCCCGCACCCCGGTGGACCTTGCCGAGGGCTGCGCCCATGTCGGCCTCGTCGCGGATCTGCCGGACGGCGGGAGGCCGCGTCCGGGCGCCACGGGCGGCTTGTTCCCTGCTGGCCTTGGCGTTCTCCCGCAGGATCAGCAAGGGGGCGGGGTCGATGCCGCAGGCGTTCGCGTAGGCGGTGATGACGTCCTTCGTCGGGATGGTCGTCCCGGAGGCGGCGCGCTGCAGGACGGGCCGGCTGAAGCCGCTCTTCGCGGCCAGGTCCCGGTAGGACAGCTTTGCTTGGTGGCGGGCGGCCCGCAGCCCCAGGGCGAGGCGCCCCAGGGCTCGGGCCTGGCGTGCCACCGGCTTCTCGGGCCGGCCCACGGCTGTCTAGTTGGGGGAGTTGAGGAGGCTTCGCACGACCTCGCGGACGGGCCGGCCGCTGCTGAGGCGGCCGGAGATGGCCCCGGCGATGCCCGCGCCGGCGACCAGGAGCAGGGAGTGGGTGATCGAGGTGCCCGTCGCGGTGAGGACGGTGGCGCACGCCGTGGAGACGGCGACCGCGACGGCGTGCCCGCTGGGGGGCTGCGGCTTGGTGAAGACGGTGTCGTTCATGGCTCTTCCCTGAGTTCGGCGCCGTGCCCGCACAACGTGGCGGGCAGGGCGGGAAAGGGGACGTCAAGTCCCCGCGGTTCCAACCTGATTCACGCGGGTCGCGGCGTCTGGCGCCGTCGCGACCCAAGAGCATCCTGTCACCCCGTGTGCGCCGCTCTTCACCCTGCGCGCCCTTTGGCTCCTGGCCGTCCGGGTGAGAACAAAATCGAACTCATCCACGAGAAGGGCATGCGCGGCCTGGTGTGATAGTCGGCTATCAGGGCGAACGCCGCCCCAACCCACCAGCTATGGCCTGCGCTTCGCTGATGGTGATCTTGGAGAGCCTGATTGGCTCCTCTTCGTCCCGCGCCTGCTTGCCCAACCCCGCCCGCGGCTGAGAGCATCAACGCCTGGCCGGGCTCGCCCGGTAAGGCGCCCTGCTGCTGACGGTTCCAACCGAAGCACCTCCAGGGAATCCGCACGATCGCGCTGGCGCGCGAAACTGCCAACAGAGCCGGCACCCTTCACGGGTGCCGGCTCTCGGCACATCCCCCCAGGCCCGGCTCCCCGGTCCCCCAACGCAAGCGAGCGGGCCAGTGAACGACTAGGCCCGACGGGCTCGTCGGCGGCGGGGAGCGCCCCTTGAAGCTCACGCTGCTCGGTGGGTAGCGCTGCCCAGCCTCCGTCGCCAGTCAACGTCCTGGCCCGGCCGGGCCTCTGCCCTACGGACATGCACCTGCCTGCGACCTGGTTCGGCAAGCCGCAGGCGGAGCCTGGGCGGCGCTTGCTGCTAGGGGGCGGGTTCGTAGACGACGGTGGTGGTGGGGCAGTCCTCGGCGAGCCCGAGGAGCGCCTGGACCTCGGCGTCGTCGGCGGCCAGGTCCCAGCGCAGCTTGGTGCCGACCCAGCTCGCGGCGTAGGTGCAGTGGTAGGAGCCGTCCGAGGGCAGCCACTCGGCCGGGTCCTTGTCCGACTTACTGCGGTTGGAGGCGGCCGAGACCGCGATCAGGGTGTCCGGCGACCCCTGGTCGTTCGCGTAGGCCTCCCGCCGCGCCGCCGACCACGGAGTCTGCTCGGAGTCGTAGACCTCGGCGAGCGGCACGAAGTGGTCGACATCGAGCCGGCCCGCGTCCGTCACCACAAGGTTGTCGTACGCGGAGCGCCAGGAGCCGCCGGTGAGCTTGCAGCCGGCCGCGACCTGCGGCGCCACCGCGGCTTCGGCCAGGATGACCTCCTTGCGGGTGTCGCAGCCATCGACCGTGTTCAGCCCGCGGTTCCAGTGCTTGTACAGGTCCCTCTTGTAGCCCTCGCGGTGCTCGGCGGCGACCGGGAGCCGGTCGATCGCCTCGAACAACGGCAGCGGAGCCCGGTACCCGCTCGGGCCAGCGGCCGCGACGCCGCTCCCCGTGGGGGCGGAGTGCGCGGCGGGTGCGGAGGCAAGGAGGGGGAGGGCGCAGAGCGCGAGCGCGGGCAGACCGCGGCGCATCAAGTTCTTGATCACATAGGCGGGTGTAGCCGCCCGAAGACCACCTGCGACAGCCCCCGAGCAGCCAACTCACCCGCCAGGGTGGCCGAATTCACCGCAGAAACGCCCCTGCGTCCTGCGTGTGGGACTGCGGTGGCGGCCGTACGCCTGGCACCGCCCGCTCTGCGGGCTGCTGACGGACACGGGCCGCCCCGCGTAGCCCCCGCGCTTGTGTGCTCCGCACACCAACTGCCTTAATACGCCTGGGCGAAGGCCGTCGCATTGATTGTTGGGCCCGACTGACTGACGATCCAGGCGATTTTCCTGTTGGCGTCATGTCGGATGAATCGGCAAGCGGAACTTATCGCTCCACCTCAAATTTTCATCAACATTGTTGAGCGCCCGCTTATCCCTGGATAGTGTCGAGGTGTTCGCAGGGATTAATTCACCGCAAATCCGGGACCAGCCGGACGGGCGGGTGATAATCCGTAGTGCTGTCGTGCTAGGTAAATGGGGGATTTCGAATGTTTAAGATTTCTAAGGGGCGGGCTGCGCTGGCGGTCGCCTCGGTTCCGGTCCTGCTCATGGCGGTTTCCACCTCGGCG